>NZ_JBXWLA010000017.1:0-153279 GCF_058191755.1 Serratia sp. CoH_122_TC_1 | reverse complement strand
AAGTTAGATGATGAAGCTCCAGACGCTGAATGTGAGTCGGTAAAGGATGTTAGCCCCCTCTACTCGCAAGAGTACGTATCCGCCCTGCTACACGACATCTCAACTCTGGAACAGGTTCTGCGGCACATCCACGGTGCAGCGCTCGACATAACCGTCCACAGAGCGGCAATAGCCAAAGCCGCTTAATACGCTACCAAGAAGGAGAATCGCAATGGATAAATTCAGCGAACCCAATGACAACCTAGCAGATGCGATGAATTCACTAAGAGGATGGAAGCAAATAGCCCACGCAGCAGAGAAGCGAATATCCGCCCTGCTGGCAGAGCTGGAAGCGTCAAAGCAGTACGCGAAAGAGCGTGATGCCGAGAATGAAAGTCTCGCGCTAACGGTAGGCCGGTTACGCGTTGAGCTACATAACGAGGGCGCTGCAAATGCCCACGCTTATGAACGCATTCGTGAACTGGAAAAGCGGCTGGCTACGCCGGTGCGGTTGCCGAACAAGAACGATGATGAATTTTGGTTCGATGGCGTGTTCCAGGTAGCGAAGTTTGACCGTGCAGTTGAACGAGCCATCAGCGCGGCAGGATTCAAGTTTGCGGGGGATGAGTAGCCATGGTCATGAATATGATGGATGGATTGAAATTCGTGAAGTACCCAGAGCATGCGGTTCTGGCTGACGGCACGCCATGCGTGTTTTGCAATACTCGCAAGCCAGATAGCCAAACAATTGGCGGCCCGGGTAGCGTGAGAATCTGTCGCGAGTGCGTGTCTCTATGCAATGACATTTTTGCAGATAGAGATAAAGATGCCCAGCAAAAGACTATCGCAGCCCTTGCTGAAATTGAGCAAAGCATGCCGGATGGATATCAGCCGCAAGAACTGATCTCGGCGATTTACCAGGCTGTCAATGATGGGAAGGTTAGCGGATTGGAGGTTGTTTCATGACACAGAAACTAATGACAGAAGAACTACGCCAAATCGTAGAAACTGACCACGTACAGTGCGGCGATGCTGCTGCAATGGCCCGCGAACTCCTGGTTAATCGGGAAGCGCAGCCAATAGTCAGCATCGGTGAGGACGAACTCAATGCTGCATTGCAACTGCATCGCCTGAAGGTCGAAGGACACAGCCAGCTTTCTGACGCGTTCAGAGCCGGGTTTAAATATGCTCGTCGTACCGCCCCGCCAGCGCCAGCAGTGCCGGATTGCTTCCTAGAACTGCTGAAACATGCCAGCGGCATGGCAATGGGTACTGACTGGAATAACGGCACAGCCGCCAAGCATCACCGCGAAAAGCTGCGCGAAGCGGTCAATGCCTGCCGCGCCGCAATGCTGGCTCAACCTGTAAGTCGCGGTTACAAGTTGGTGCCGGTTGAGCCGACACCAAAGCAGTGGGCTGCAGGCGTAAAGGCCATGGATGCCGGGATGGATAAGGTCACGCTCGTCTATAAAGCAATGCTGGCAACAGCACCGGAGGGCGACAATGAAAAGTGAAGACCAGCGCCGGGCCGACGCCAGAGACCGGAAGCGCGCACAGCGCCAGCGCGAAAGAGAAGCGGCGAGCAGCGTCGCTGCAAGCGGTCGGCACCGGATTACGTTCGAGGTTAGCGATCACATCTTCGAGCAGATCCAGGCCAACTGCGTGGCACGGCGTCCAGGCAAAGAGCCGTACAGCGTCGATGAATATTTCGAACTGCTGGCGGTGCAGGACATCAACCAGCTAAAGCGACAGCTTGCAGAACTGGCAAGCCACAAATGCCAGTGCGGTGAGTCGATGCCAGGCCCGGCGGGTGGGTGTTTCCGCAATGGCGAAGCGGCCTGCGGTCAAACGCAGATTTGGCGTGACCTGATGTTAAAGACGCTGTGACGTGTCACATGATAACGCGTGACGAGTCACAACAAGTCACACAGCACAACGCCCGCCGCTTGGCGGTTTTTCACTGCGTGTTATGATGTTACCAAGGAGGTAATTATTATGGCTAAAGACGGTAAACTTAACGCGCAGATGGAACGTTTCTGCCAAGAGTACATCAAGACCCCGAACAACCAGACGGCGGCGGCTGCCGCTGCCGGCTATAAGAATGCGGCCGTATCCGCATCGCGCAACATGGATAGCCCAAAGGTGCAGGAACGCATTGCAGAACTGATGCAGCACCGGAACAAACGTACCAAGATCGACGCCGACTACGTGCTTAAACGCCTGGTTGAAATCGACCAGATGGATGTGTTGGACATCCTGAAAGATGACGGCGGCCTGAAGCCGATAAGCGAATGGCCGAAGGTTTGGCGCACGACGTTAAGCGGGCTGGACATTTCCACGACCATCACCAATTTCGATGAAACCACGCTTGAGAACATACTGAAGAAGATCAAGTGGCCGAACAAAGTGAAGAACCTCGAGCTGATCGGTAAGCACGTCGATGTGCAGGCATTCAAAGAACGGATGGACGTCAACGTTAACGTGGCCCTGGCTGATCGCATGGCCAACGCCCGCCGGCGCGCATTGGAGAAAAACACCAAGTGAGTGACGACGAAGAACAGCTCGAGCAGCAACTGGTTGAGGATATCGCCAGCTTCACGCATGACCCGCACGGATACGCGCTATACGCTTTCCCTTGGGGCGAGGAAGGCACCGAGCTTCACGACTCTGCCGGGCCGCGACACTGGCAGGGCGAAGCATTCGATGAGATCGGCGCTCACCTTAAAAACCCGGAGACTCGGCACCAGCCGTTACTGATTTCCCGGGCATCTGGCCACGGCATCGGTAAATCTGCCTGGATCTCTATGCTGGTGAAGTGGGGCATGGATACCTGCGAAGACTGCAAGGTAGTAGTTACCGCCAACACCGAGAACCAATTACGCACCAAGACCTGGCCGGAGATCGCCAAGTGGCAGCGCTTATCCATCACCAAAGACTGGTTTAACTGCACGGCAACCGCTATCTATGCCAATGACCCAGCGCATGCCAAATCTTGGCGCGCCGACGCCGTTCCGTGGTCGGAGAACAACACCGAGGCATTCGCCGGGCTTCACAACAAAGGTAAGCGCATCATCCTGATTTTCGATGAGGCATCCAACATTGCCGATCTGGTGTGGGAAGTTGCCGAGGGCGCGCTGACCGATGAAGGGACAGAGATTATCTGGGTAGCGTTCGGGAACCCGACGCGCAACATGGGCCGGTTCCGCGAGTGTTTCCGCAAGTACCGGCACCGCTGGAAGGGTAAACAGATAGATAGCCGTACAGTGGAAGGCACCAACAAAGAGCAGATCGCCAAGTGGGAGCAGGACAACGGCGAGGATAGCGACTTCTTCAAGGTTCGCGTGCGTGGTGTTTTCCCTGATGCTTCAGAGACGCAGTTCATCCCAACGGGCCTGACCGATGCAGCACTGGCGCGGGTGGTTACCGAGCGCGACGTGGCCCATGCCCCGACCATCATCGGTGTTGACCCGGCATACTCCGGCACGGATGACGCAGTGATCTACATGCGGCGCGGGCTGCATGCGAAACTGCTCTGGCGCGGTAGCAAGACAACCGACGAGCTGATCATGGCCAAGCGAATTGCCGATTACGAGGACCAGTACCAGGCAGACGCGGTGCATATCGATTTCGGATATGGCACAGGCATCCACTCGATCGGTGCGGGGTGGGGGCGCTCATGGACTCTGGTGCCATTTGGTAGCGCCTCGAGTGATCCACAGATGCTGAATAAGCGCGGTGAGATGTACAACAATGCCAAGGCATGGCTTAAGCTCGGCGGCGCACTGGACGAACGCGAGACGGCGGAGGATTTATCAGCGGCTGAGTACAAGGTGAGGGTAGACGGGAAAATCGTGCTTGAAGAGAAGGCCGACATTAAGAAGCGGTTAGGGCGGTCACCCGGCTGCGGTGATGCCTTTGTGCTGACGTTCGCTTATCCAGTGACGAAACGCCAGCATGCTCTACCCGGTGAGAAGCGCGGGGCCGCCGTTACCGACTACGATCCGTATGCATAAAAAAGCCCGCGGATGCGGGCTGTTACTTCAATGCTTGGCATCATCTGATATCAATATCAGGAACAATTACTGAAGGCTTGAAGGTGACGCGGTAGAAATATTTGCTTGCCTTAACGCCGTCAATTTGTTCCATGAACCATGTAACGTTATCGCTAAGTCCGAGCATGTGCTTTTTGTACTGGTTCGGGCCAACCATGCAGATGACGCCAAGCGTTGTTGCTGTGCTGGTATTATCTTTCGAGCAAAGCCCCTCAATGGTAAGGACGTAGTCACCAGTTATGCCGTTATAAAAAACAAACCGGCGATTAACTTCGAAGTTGTCAGATGCTGTGCTCAGGTTCTTTGATACAACATCAGCATCGTTAACATCGCAGGCAGATAGCGCCAGAACTGCCAGCAGCATTAATAATTTTTTCATCACATCTACCTCACAGTTTAATTTTGTCGAATGCGGCACTGATGTTTTCGGCGATCGCTTCCAGGTCTTGTTTGCTTTCACAGGCGCCGCGGTCGATCAGTACGCTGCGCAAAGCATCAAGCTTGGCGTGGTATCGAGCCATAGCCTCTTGTTGCTTGTCGTGGTGGTCTGGGGTGAATTCGATTAATGCTTTAGTCATGGCGGGGCCTCGTTAAAAAAATGCCCGCGCAAGGCGGGCGAAGTGGTACACACAGCTTTAGGGTGTTAACGGTCTCAGCTATCGCGAAGCCACATCCACCAAGTACCGACATACTCCCCAGCAATAGGCACCTGTTTAAGTTCGGATGAAGCTTCGCGATAGATCATCGAGAGCACCGATACCAGTTTTATACTGTGTAAAGTGATAGAGGCTGGCTCGGCTTACGCTCTCAATGATTACCATAAAGGTAATTTGTTTTGATTATAACGTCAACAAAATAGTCAAAATAAGCATCATATGGTTTAATTGGTAATTATTTGGGAGGGTTACGCGCATGTGCATGAGTTCGCCAAAGGTTTCATCAGCTCCACAGGTACAGGCTGCGCCACAGTCGCAGGACGCCGCTGTCGTTGATGCCGCCGACAAGGACAAAGCTCGCCGCCGCGCCGCTGCCGGTCAGCAGTCCACGATCCTCACTGGTGCGCAAGGCGCAACCGGGCAGGCCAGCACCACCGGCAAAACTCTGTTGGGTGGCTAATCATGGCTGAACAGGAAACCCGCAAGCAGTTTCTGCAGAATCAGTTATCGCAGCTTATTACTGCGCGTTCGTCTTATGACTCGCACTGGAAAGAGCTGAGTGATTTCATCCTGCCTAACTGTGGGCGCTTCCTGACTACAGATGCCGGACGCAACAAACGCAACACCAAGGTTGTTGACCCTACCGGCGGCCTTGCTTCACGCACTCTCGAATCAGGCATGCTGTCCGGCATCACAAGCCCGACACGGCCATGGTTCTCACTGAACACGCCGAACAAACAGTTGATGGATAGCTGGCCGGTCAAGATGTGGCTTTCTCAGGTCGTTGAACTTATGAACGACGTGATGAACAAATCGAACTGGTACCAGTCGCTGACCGTTCTCTATCGCTACCTGGGCACGTTTGCCACTGGAGCGATTTCCATACTGGAAGATGACGAAGACGTGATCCGCACGCATGTGCTGCCGATCGGGAGTTACTACATCTCGAACAGCGACCGCCTGCAGGTTGATACCGTGTTCCGCAAGTTTTCCATGACCTGCCGCCAACTGGTGGCAAAGTTCGGTCTGGAGAATGTCAGCGATAGCGTTAAATCCGCATGGGATACCGGCGCATATGAAACGTGGTTTGAAGTGGTGCATGCAGTATTGCCGAACACCAACCGCGACACCGGGAAGCTGAATTCGAAGAACAAGCGATACAGCTCCGTTTACTACGAGCCGGGCGGTTCTGGCGACAAGTTGCTGAGTGAGTCCGGTTTCGATGAAATGCCAATCCTTGTGCCGCGCTGGGACATCAACGGTGAGGATGCTTACGGCTCATCCTGCCCTGGCATTCTGGCTTTGGGTGGTGTTAAGGCGCTGCAGCTTCAGCAGAAGCGCAAAGACCAGGCGATCGACAAGCTGGTTAACCCGCCGATGATGGCCCCAAGCTCGATGAAGAATGAGCGCCTTTCCCTGCTTCCAGGGGACGTCACATATTACAACGGTGCCGGAGATACCCAGGGATTTAAGCCTGTATACGAAATTAACCCACGCATTAGCGAATTACTGGAAAGCATTCAGGACGGGCGCCAGCTCACCAACGAATGCTACTTCGTTCCGCTGTTCAACATGTTCAGCAACATCAACACCCGCAGCATGCCGATCGAAGCCGTCAACGAGATGCGCGACGAGAAGATGCTGCAGATCGGGCCGGTACTCGACCGCCTGAATGATGAGCTGCTCGACCCTGCCATCGATCGAATCTTCAACATCATGAACCGTCGCGGCATGTTGCCGCCTCCGCCAGAAGAATTACAGGGCCAGCCGCTGCGCGTGGAATATACCAGCGTGATGGCTCAGGCCCAGAAAGCCGTTGGCATTGGTTCTATCGAGCGGTTCGTTGGCTTTATCGGGAATATGACCGCCGCCGGGTTCCAGCAGGCTGCTGACAAACTCGATGTAGATCAGGCGATCGATGAATACGGGGACATGCTTGGCGTGCCGACGACTATCACCAAATCTGATGAACAGGTACAGGCAGAACGTGAACAGCGTGCACAGCAGCAGCAGGCAGCGCAGAGCCTACAGATGGGATCTGGTGCCGCTGACATTGCGAAGACGCTAAGCCAGGCAGGAACCGGCGATCCTAACTTACTGACCAGCATTCAACAGGCCATGCAGCAAGGTCAAGGGGCGCAGCAATGATGACTCGCGAACAATTGCAGCAGCGCCACGCGGAAGACGTGAAGCAGGTGATGGGCACTGAAATTGGTCGCCGATTTATCTGGGGATTGTTGACTCAGGCTGGTGTCTTTCAAACCACGTTCCGCACTGACACGAATACCACGATGTTTCTGGAAGGCAATCGCAACGCGGGCCTGGCTTTATTCAATGACGTGTTCGGCAGTTGCCCGGACTTGTATTTAAAAATGGCCGCCGAGGCCGAGAAAGACAGAGAGGCTAATCATGGCAACACAACGCCAGAAAGTGATCCGGAATGACGGCGCCGTGCAAGTCGTTGAGGTTTTAAGTGGTGGCGGATCGTCCGTGGCATGGGATGACATCACTGGGAAGCCGAACACGTTCGCGCCGGTAGCTGCAACTGCATCGGTTGTTGGTGGTGTAAAGCAGGGGGCAGCAGTGGCTAATGCCGAAGCAGCACCTACCCAAGCAGAATATAACGCATTGCTGACAGCCCTGCGCAATGCCGGAATTATCGCAACGAGTTAAGAGGCGCACATGAATTTGCTCGAACGTTTAATACATCACCGCCTGTGCAGTGAAACGCCAGCCGACGGTGGTGAAGGTGGTGGCGGGACAACTCCAGCAGCTGCTGTTGGTACTCCGGCAGATGGGACTGCTTCTGGTGATGCTGCCAATGGTGATAATCCGGCTGGCGAAGAGAAGCTGGCCACCGAGAAAACAGCCGAAGAACTCGCAGCGGAAAAAGACGCGAAAGAGAAAGCCGATAAGGAAGCAGCGGAAAAAGCTGAAAAGGAAAAGAAACCTGCCGCGCCGGAGAAATACGAGTTCACTCCGCCAGAAGGCCAAGAGCTTGATGCCAATGCGCTATCTGTTTTCGAGCCGATCGCCAAAGAATTGGGCCTGACCCAAGAACAGGCGCAAAAGCTGGTCGACATCTACCCGCAGATCCAGCAGCAACAGGCCGAAGCCTGGAGCAAGCAGGTTGCCGAGTGGGGCGAGCAGGTCAAGGCCGACAAAGAGATTGGCGGCGACAAGTTCAACGCCAGCGTAGGACTGGCGCAGCGTGCTCTGGATCAGTTTGGCAACCCTGAGTTGCGTGAATACCTGAATGCGAGCGGGCTGGGGAATCACCCGGCACTGGTTCGCTTCTGTGCAAAAGTCGGCAAGTCGATGGCTGAAGACAGCTTCGTCGTGCCAAATCAAGGCGGTCAGCGTAGCGCGGCCGACATTCTATACGGCAATAAGGAGTAATACCGAATGGCTATTAAAGGCACTAACGCGCTGACGCTAGCTGACTGGGCAAAGCGCACCGATCCCGATGGTAAAGTACCAACCATCGTAGAGCTGCTTTCGCAGACAAACCCTGTCTTAACCGACATGCTGTTTGTTGAAGGCAACTTGCCTACTGGTCACCGCACAACTGTGCGCACTGGCCTGCCAGCAGCAACATGGCGCCTGTTGAACTACGGCGTGCCATCGAGCAAATCAACCACTGCCCAGGTAACTGACAGCACCGGCATGCTGGAAACATATGCTGAGATTGACAAGTCTCTGGCCGATCTGAATGGTAACTCTGCCGAGTTCCGTCTGTCAGAAGACAACGCCTTCCTGGAAGCGATGAACCAGGCAATGGCTGAAACCATCTTCTACGGCGACACTCGCGTAAGCCCACAGCGGTTCACCGGCTTATCGGCTCGTTATAACGACAAGTCTGCAAAGAACGCGCAGAACATCGTTGATGCAGGTGGCACCGGTTCGAACCTGACTTCTGTCTGGTTGGTGGTGTGGGGCAGCAATACCGTACACGGCATTTTCCCGAAGGGACAGAAGGCTGGATTGAGCCATAACGACCTTGGCGAGCAAACCCTGAAAGATGCCAATGGCGGCCAGTATCAAGGTTATCGTACCCACTACAAGTGGGATAACGGCCTGACCGTTCGTGACTGGCGTTATGCCGTGCGCATCGCCAACATCGACACAACCAAGCTTGGTGCAGACGACGGCCCTAACTTGGCCAAGCTAATGGTTCAGGCGCTTCATCGCATTCCTAACCTGCAGATGGGTAAAGCGGTGTTCTATATGAACCGAGATGCGGCTGAGTACCTGGACATCCAGGCGACTGAAAAATCCTCACTGGCGGTCACCGTGAAAGAAACCGAGGGTATCTTCTGGACCTCGTTCCGTGGCGTGCCAGTGCGTACCTGCGATGCTCTGCTGAGCACTGAATCACAGGTTTCTTAATCCCGGCTGAGCCGCCGGGTGCGGCTCTCCTTTCTCATTGATGGAGAGACAAAATGATCCTCGATTATCTCAATATGTTCTCGCAGGCGCAGGCTGTTACGGCAACCGCGCCGTCTACCGACGTTATCGACCTCGGCCCGTTATATGCCGGTAACGATGTTCGTGATATCGGTCCTGGCTACCCAGTGGAATTCTTCGCCCAAGTGGCAACCAATGGCGCGGCTGGCGGTTCGGCTACCGTGACAATCAGTCTGCAAACTTCAAAGACCAGCGATTTCGCCAGCGCTACCACGTTGCTACAAACCGGTGCGATTGCCGTTGCTGACCTTAAGGTGGGTTATCGCTACGTCGGTACTGTGCCGCACGGTGTGCAGCGCTACCTGCGCGTCAACTATACAGTTGCGTCTGGCCCGCTTACTGCTGGTGCTTTCACTGCTGGCCTGCTGCTGGATGCTGACGCACAACGCAGCTATGCAAGCGCCTTCCAAATCACCGTTTAATGGGGCGTGACATGTCACAAACGAAAATGTACCGCGTCACACGTAAGTCATTCATCAACGGCCACCTGCTGGAAGAGGGCGATACCATCGAATACGACGGCAAGGCTGGCGACAATCTTCAACTGATCGATGGCGAAGGCCACCTGCTGGAAGAGGGCGGTGGTGATGGTGGCGGTGACGACAGCACTAACCTGGAAAAGCTTCGTCAGCAGTATGAAGAGTTGTTCAACGAGAAACCACACTTCAACACCGGCGCGGCTAAGTTGCAGGCTGCTATCGATGAAAAGCGTAAAGAGTTAGGCGTTTAATCTCATAGGGGCTTCGGCCCCTCTATTCCCTGGAGTCCTCGCATGAAAACCGTAAACCTCAAAATCGGCACCGACACATACGAAAGCGAAGGTGGAAAGCCTGAAACGCGTGACGAATATCCGTGGGGGCTTCGCTTTACTCTGAACAACGACACGCTGGAAAAGCTGGGGATCCAACTTCCAAAGGTTGGCGAGATGCTTACGGTTGGTGGTATGGCAAAGGTTTTATCTGTCTCAACCCGTACTGAAGGCGATAAAGCCGAAAGCAGTGTTGATCTGCAGTTCACCGACATTGGCATTGAGCCAGCAGCCGCACCGCAGCGTTCTGCTGCCGATACTCTTTATGGCGAAGCAGGGGGCGAGTAATGGCATCCGTTATCCAGATCTGCAACGTTGCGCTTAGCCGACTTGGCAACAGCCGGGTGATCGCTAGCCTCACCGAAAAGAGCAAAGAAGCCGCTGCATGTAACCTTTTCTATGAGGATTGCCGGGATGCTGTGCTTGCTGATTTCCCATGGCGTTTTGCTACCAAGCGTGTTGCTCTTGCCGATCTGGGTATCGAACAACCTGATTGGCAGTACAGCTACCGCTACCCAACTGACTGCATGCGCATTGTCGCGATAGTCTCTCCGGACGGGGAGCGATTCGTTACGCCGGAACAACGCGTTCCGTATGAGGTTGGTTCTGATGAAAACGGTACTGGGCGCTTGATACTTACAGATCTGCCGAAAGCATGGCTGCGCTATGTATCAAAAGTGACCGACCCCAATATGTTTGACGCGGAATTCCGCGACGCGCTTGCCTGGCGCCTGGCCGCCGAAGTCAACATGCAGATCACTGGCGATGCAAACCTTGGCAACCGTGCCGAGCAGAAGTACCAGCTAACAATTTCTTCGGCTTCCACATTGAGCATGAATGAAACCCAGGAGCCGCCGGCGCCGTGGTCTGAGGTTTCCGACGCGAGGGCATCATAATGACAACCAGCCTCATCCAGCCATCCTTTGCCGGCGGCGAGGTATCGCCAAGCCTTTACGGCCGTGTTGACCTGGAGAAGTACCAGACATCGCTGCGCCGCTGCCGTAACTTCATCGTCCGCCAATATGGTGGCGTAGAGAATCGCCCTGGTACACGTTACGTGGCGCCAGCCAAATATCCCGATCGAAAGTGCCGGCTGATCCCGTTCCAGTTCAACACTGAGCAAACCTATGTGCTAGAAGTCGGTGACCACTATTTCCGCGTGTTCATGGATGGTGCTCAGGTTGTTTACTCATCTGGTGCCAGCGTTGGCCAACCGGTAGATGTGGCAACGCCATGGGCTGCTGGCGATATCGATCTGCTGAAGTACACGCAAAGCGCGGACGTGATGACGGTATGCCATCCCAATTACCCGCCGATGGAGATCCAACGATACGCACATGATGATTGGCGTACCGCAGCGGTGGTTACGGTCAGCGGCCCATTCGCCAACGTCAATATTGATGAGGCGATCACCGTCTACGCCAGCGCAACGAGCGGCACCGTAACGTTGACGGCCAGTGCTTCAATATTCAAAAGCTGGCACGTTGGCGGCCTGTTCTACATGGAGCAGAAAAACGTTGATACGGTAGGCCGATGGGTTACCGGTGAGCAAGTCGCCGTTGGAAATCTATGCCGCTACCAGGAGAATTATTATCGCTGTGTAGATGCAGGAGAGCGTAGCCATACCGGTCCTGTTGCTCCTTCTCATACCACGGGCGATAGTTGGGACGGCTGGGCAGTTGCCGGTTCTGATGCCTATGGTGTCAAGTGGCGCTATTTGCATTCTGGTCGCGGTATTTGCCGCATCACTGCCGTTAGTGGTGATGGTCTGACTGCTACCGCCGACGTGGTGATCCGCAAGGATGGCGATATTGAACTTCCCGGGCAGGTGGTTGGTGAATCCTCAGCAACATACAAATGGGCGCATTATGCCTGGAATGGTGATGCTGGCTACCCTGGTACCGTCGTTTATTTCCAGCAACGGCTGATGTTTGCCGGATCCCGCAGCCAGCCGCAAACAATATGGACTAGCCGCAGCGGTGACTATAAAGACTTTGGCACATCAAACCCAACCGTTGACGATGACGCGATCACCTACACCTACGCCGGGCGGCAACTTAATCAGATCCGCCACCTGATTGATGTAGGTTCACTCGTTGCCCTTACCAGCGGCGGGGAATACAAGGTAAACGGAAACCAGCAGGGCACGTTAACACCATCAGCCTTCCAATTTGCCAGCCAGGGACAGAACGGAGCCAGCCATGTACAGCCGATAGCTATCAGCAACGTCGCGCTATTCATCCAGCAGAAGGGCGGCGCAGTGCGCGATCTGGCTTACTCGTTCGACGTTGATGGCTTCCAAGGTTCTGACCTGACCATTCTTGCCAACCATTTCTTTACCGGATTCCAGATCACTGATTGGGCTTTCTCAATTACACCGATGTCTGTTGTCTGGTGTGTACGTAATGACGGATCGCTTCTCGGCCTCACATACATGCGGGATCAGCAGGTTGCAGCGTGGCACCTACACCCGGGTGCTGGCCGATATGAATCCCTATGCAGCATTGCCGAAGATACCGAGGATGCTCTCTATTGCGTCGTGGAGCGAACCATTAACGGGCAGCAGCGGCGTTACATCGAACGTATGCAAACCCGTCTATACACTGACATGGATGATGCCTTTTTCGTTGACTGTGGGCTGACATACGACGGCAGGAACCGCGATGCCAGTAAAACTATGAAGCTTACCGGGGGAACCGGGAACTGGCCATACGACGAAGAGATAACGCTTTCCGTGTCCGGCGCCAGTTACTTCACGTCCGGTGATGTTGGCAGCGAAATTCACATGCCGTATTTCGAAGACGACGAAAACAAAATCCTTAAGCTGCTGATCCGCGCCGTGGTGAGCGGCAACCAGGCGACCGTAACCAGCAACCGTGATGTTCCTGAGCAATTTCGTGGTGAGGCTGTCGGTAACTGGAGCATGGCGCGCATGACCTTTTCCGGGCTTGAGCATATCGAAGGGCAAGCGGTGAGCATCCTTTCCGACGCCAACGTTGAACCGCAGAAAGTTGTCACCGGCGGCAGCATAACCCTGGAGAAAGCTGGTGCCGTTGTGCATGCAGGCCTGCCGATCGCAGCGGTCATTGAAACACTCGACGTCAACCTGAACGGTAACGAAACCTTACTCGACAAGAAGAAGCTCTTCACAAGCGCCTCTCTGTTGGTCAACGAATCACGCGGCGTATTTGCGGCGACACCTGGTTGCAAGTTCTACGAGTACGCCCAGCGTGATGATGAATTTTATGATGAACCGGTCGATCCGAAGACGGGAACCATTGAATTACAATTGGATGCTAACTGGGGCAAGAATGGCCGACTGATTGTAGAACAGAACGATCCGCTGCCGATGACCATTCTGGCCGTTATCCCGCGAGTAACTGTAGGGGGCTTTTAGTGCGTAAGGTTGAAGTTGTCGAGGCCACATTGGAACACGTAGCGGCATTACTGCCGCACGTTAGACAGGCTGACGTGGACGAATTCGAAGCGATGAGCGGAAAGACACCGGCGCAGGTTCTGGAGTTGGCCCTGCGCACTTCGGCTTTTTCCTTCGCTGGTCTGATCAACGGCCAGGTGGTGACCATCTTTGGCGTGGCTCCGCGTTCCATTATCACCGGTTCCGGCGTTCCTTGGCTTGTTGGTTCTGATCTGCTGGAACGTTATCAGGCAACTTTCCTCCGACGGTGCCGGCCGGTGTTGCAGTTATTCCTGCAGCATTACCCGGTGCTGGAAAACTACGTTGATGCCCGCAACACTGCGGCTAAAAGTTGGCTGCACTGGATGGGATTCACCATCCATGAAGCGCAACCGGTCGGCCGTGCTGGCCTTCCATTCCACAGATTCGATATGAGACGAGGTGACCATGTGTGAGCCAACAACCATCGTTGCAGTTGGTGCCCTGGTAGTTGGTGCCATCAGTGCATACGGTCAGCAGCAGCAAGGTAAAAATGCCCAGAAAGTTGCTAATGCCAACGCTGACGCACAAGAGATAGCCGCCAAGGACGCGATAAATACCGGTAATGCTCAGGCTGACCAGCAACGGCAGCAGACGCGGCAACTGCAGGGCCAGCAGGCGGCGGCATTCGGTGCGGCCGGTACCGACATGACCAGCGGCAGCGCGCTTAATATCTTCGGTAATACTGCCCAGGGCGGGCAGCTCGACTCGCTGACGACAATCAACAACGCCGAACGGCAGGGGGCCGGGCTTAACTTCCAGGCAGGGGTTAGCCGCGCGCAGGGCCAGATGGATCGCAGTGCTGCTAACCTCGGGGCCACAACTACCATCCTGAACTCAGCATTAACGGCATATGGCTCCTACCAATCCTCGGGCGCGCTGAATAAGCCGGCTGCTTCAGGCGGTGGATCATCAAGCAATAACATGTTCAACAACGCCCGCGGCAGCCGTTACGGCTCCAACGCATACACATTCTAAGGGGGAGCGATGCCAACAGTACCGGTGTACCAGCGCCAGTCACAATCCGAGATGGCGCCAGTCAATACGCAAAACCTCCGCATCCCCCAGGGCAACGGATTAACAGCGTTGGCTGATGTTGGAGCTAATGCTCTTGGCGTTTACCAGCAGCAGCGAGAGCGCGAGGATCTGGCATTCGCTCAGAATGCACTGCTGCAGTTCAACCAGCAGGCCGATGACCTGATTAATAACCCGCAGACCGGTCTGATTACCAAGCAGGGCGCAAATGCCATTGGGCAGGGTGAGCAGGTAGCAGGGCAGCTTAGCCAGATGGCTGGATCGGCTTTCGACTCAATTCCAGACGGTCCCGTAAAAGAGAAATTCCGTAACCAATTCGCGGCCGCCGGGCAGCCGATCGCAAATCGTGCGCGGCAATATGAAGTTGGCCAGCGCCAGCAATTTGAAGTCGGTCAGCAGCAAGGGCTATTGGCGAACCTGCAAACACAGGCCGAAAACAGCTTCGATGATAACGAAGGGTTCGTTAACACCAACTTGCTGGCCAGAGAGCAAATCATGGCATTCGGTCAGGCTCACGGCCAAAGCCCGGAAGAGATCGAGGCCAATTGGGTTAACTTCCGTGAGAATTCAGCGAAGGCTGCCTTAAATGCTCAGCTTGCCGCTGGACGTTTCGATCAGTTTTTGGCGCGCAACGGGGAGCCGTCTGATGTTGGCGGAATGCCTCGAGTCACTGCACATGGTAATTCTTCTGCTGCGCGTGGGCTGCGAAATAATAACCCTGGAAACATCGAAGCCAGCTCTGAAAATCCATGGGAAGGGCAAGCCGGAAGTGACGGGCGATTTGCAAAATTTGAAACGCCCGAGCATGGGATCCGTGCGCTGGGAAAAAACCTGCTTTCTTACCAGAGACAGGGTTATGACACGGTATCCGAGATCGTTAATCGCTGGGCGCCGGCCTCTGATGGCAATGACACTGATTCCTATATCAAAGCTTTGTGTGGAGCACTGGGCATTGGAGCCAATGATCAGGTAGACATGAGCAACCCACGAACCCTGGCCGCGCTGTGCGCCGGTATCGTGAAGCATGAGAACGGAAGCCAGCCATATACTACTGAACAGCTTGGGGCTGGCGTTAGCGCAGCGCTAGGCCTATCCGCGCTGGAGTCATCGAAACGTCGCACCGGTAACGCAGCCTTTGATGCCGCCAGTCCGGCGACGCAGGGAACCTATCTCCGCCAGGCTCAGGCAATGCAGAACGAGCAGCGCGCGCTTTATGCCCAGCAACTTGGCACATCGTTGAAGGATGCATATTCAGCCTTTGATGAAGGCCTGCAGCCTGGTCAATTGCCAACGCAGGCAGATTTGATAAACGCCTACGGCCCGGCCAAAGGACTTCGCCAGTGGCAGGACCTGCAGGATCAACAGAGCTATGGCGGGGTAATTGGAGCAGCAAAAGATATGTCGCCAGCCGGCCGCCAAGACTTGCTCGAGCGCCTGCGCCCATCAGACCCTAATGCAGCTAACTTCGCAGCAAATCAGCAGCGATGGGACAAGATGCAGGCCAAGTTTAAGCAGCTCGATACGGAATGGGAAAAGAATCAAGGCAGCAGCAGATTTGAATCATCACTGCAGAACAACTTTCCACTGGACCCAAATGATAAAAACAACCAGGCGGCTGCTGACCATTATTTTGATCGTCAGGTCGCGCCTGGCTTCAATATCAACAACGCCGACAGCATGAACCAGGTCGCTGAGATAACCACAAAATCCGGCATGCTGCCAACACAGATCAAGACGATGCTCACTGCAGGGGCTACATCCCGCGATCCTGCCGTCGTTGTCCCAATGGCCAAGATGTACGGGCATATTTTCGATAACAATCCGGCGGCGGCCACTGGTGTTGATAAGGGGGCCATGGCGTTCTATTCGAAAGTTTACGCCTATGACCGTGCTGGTGTGCCTGCCGAGAAAGCTGTTGATATGGCCTACAACCAGGTCTATCAGCAGGACGATCGCTTGAAGCAGATGATTAGCCAACAGGTCAGGGATAAAGACTACATCAAGGCCAGATCCACCGCAGCGCAGGACAATATCAATAGCCTTTCGCCGTCGTGGACAAGATTCGGATCGCCAAACATCACCAGTTCAGGCCAGGCGAACCAGTTGTACCAGCGGGACTACCAGACCATTTACGATGCTAACTTTGCCCAGACCGGCGGAGATGCTGATCAGGCTAAGGCCATGACCAATGCCATGATTAAAAAGGTATGGGCGGTATCGACCATTAACGGGAAAGAAGAGGTGATGAAATATGCGCCGGAAGCAGTGTATGGCGTTACAAACGGTTCTGGTAACTGGATCCAAGGCCAATGGGAAGAAGAAAAACGGGCATTGAAATGGGCATCGTTCGGCGGAGCGCGCGATGATACAGATTTGGTATTGGTGCCGGACGCGGTGACACCGCGAGATCAGAGCTATAGCGTTATGCTCCGCCAGAAAAATGCTGAAGGTTACGACGATGTTCGCCCATATTACGGCGAAAATGGCATGCCTCTGCGATTTAAGCCTGAGCAACAAACGTCGCCAATGTACAAGCAAACAATGGGAGTTCAGCAACAGAGAGTCGAAGCAGCGCGCGCGGCGCGACTGGAAGAACAGCAGCCAGCATTTACCAATCAACAGGGTTATGTTCCACCTGATCTAACTAAACCATTTGGCACCGGCATTGCTAACCAGTTGCCGAGCAATATCACAGCAGGGGGCCAATAATGCCAACGTATGAAATGAAACCTGATGATCTGCTTTCTGCTGATGTCCAGACCATTCCACAGCCTGATGATAGTTCGGCATATCTTGAAACACCGTCATTACTTTCGGCAATCAATCCATTCACCGACAACCAGCAGGTGCAGCGCGGACGTGACGCGGCTTTCCGGTTGGATAACTCCCTTGGTAGCTTCATCGCAACTGCGCCATTTAGCCAGTTTGACAAAGTTGATGGGTATAACCCTTTCGACAACGACGCAGCAGACCTAAAGGGATATGAGGATTATGCTGATTCATTTATTGATGCTGGTTCCCCTGATGAGATGCGAGCTATAAAGAGCCGTATCGATCGACAGATGCAAGACCGGCAATACCTTGCGGAGACCGGCGGGGCTGGAACAATCTCCAGCTTGGCTATGGGCCTTATTGATCCGATAAACCTGGCATCAATGTTTGTCCCTGCCGGTGCCGTAGTGCGCGGTGGTGAGGTTGCAGCTACTGCTGGCAGATTTGCCCTGGCCAATGCCGTTGGCGGTGTAGCGTCAGAGGCAGCACTGAGCGCCACTCAGGAAACCCGCACATTGGAAGAGAGCGCGGCAAACGTGGCCGTTGACGCGATGGTCGGCGGCATCCTTGGAGCCGGTGCCCAGTTACTTGCCGGTGCCGGGCAACGCGCCGCAGTATCTGAAGCGGTGGCCAGTAATCTGCGAGGCAATGACTCGCCACAAAGCATCGGTGCAGCTCAGGTTTTCAACACAACACTGGATCAGGAGCAGTTGGCTGGTCTTGGTTTGATTAACAAAACCCTGAGCGTTAACCCAGGCGGCCGCCTGGCGCAGTCACCATCGCGTGCGTCTCGAGCCATTAACCAACAATTGGCAGAAAACAACTATTACTTTGCCAAGAACGACGAAGGGCTGGCCACATTCACCGCGGCGGAAACCAAGATAAAGCAATACGATGCAATGCTCTACAAACAGATGGAGTCCACTAAAGACGCCTACCAGGCTTACAGCAAGAGCATTCGTTCTGCAGGTGGGCAGCGGATGAATTTCGTTGATTTCAATGAAGCTGTTGGAATGGCAATGCGCCGCGGGGATCAGAGTGAAATTCCAGAAGTGGCTCAGGCAGCAGCGCAGATCCGCCCGATGTTTGAGGCGACCAAAGTCCGCATGCAAGAACTCGGCATTTTGCCGGAAGACGTTGACGTTTCTACAGCGCAAAGCTACCTACCACGCATTTACAAATTCGATAAAATTTTGTCTGACCGCACAGAGTTCCGTGGGCGCATTGCTAATTGGATCCAGGGTATCAGCAGCAAAGGTGCCGATGCGGCTGGCACACGGATAGAGAAAATTGACTCCGGTCTTACTGCTGCGGCAGAAGCACAACCACGCGCCAAGGTGCTTGCCGACGAGATCGCAGCGGCGGAGTCATGGTCTGGACGTAAAACTGAACTCATGGATGAGGTGGGTAACCGGACTAAACTTGTTGGCCAAGAGCAGGACTTAACCGCCAGGCTTGAAAAGCAACAGTCTCAACTGGCCACGGCCAAAAATCAGAAGCTGATCACCCGTCTTAATAAAGAGGTATCCGACCTGCGCACCAAGCTGGATGATGTCGCCAGGGCTAAGGAAGAACTGCCAACCCTGCAGCGTCATCTGGATCTGTTGGATAACCCGCGTAAGCATCGCTCAGAACTGCGCAAGTTGCAGAAGAAGGCCAACTCCACGACCAGACTTAACGCAAGCCGTGAGCGTGCACTGAAGGCGATGGAGCCACTTTCCAGAGAAGAGGCAGAGGATGCCGCTGATGAGATCGTCAATAAGATAATTGGCGCACCTTCCGGCCTGGTACCGGCTCAGCTTTTGCCTGAAAAAATAATTGGCCGAGCAGGCTTCACGAAAAGCCGTAGCCTGCTTATCCCAGACGAACGAATTGAGGACTTTCTGGAATCTGATATCAACCATGTAATGGAGAGTTATCTGCGCCAAGTCGGGCCGGAAATCGAGCTAACCGCGCAATTTGGCAGCAAGGATATGGGCGAGCAAATCCGCCAGGTTTCAGAGGAGTACACACAATTAATCAAGGATGCCAAGACACCGAAGGAACGTGGAAGGCTTGAGAAGCAGCGTGATGCTGATCTGCGAGACATAGAGGCAATGCGAGATAGGCTGATCGGCACGTATGGAGCACCGAAAGACCCGCGCAGTTTCTTTGTCCGTGCTGGACGTGTAGCGCGAAATATCAACTTCCTACGCCTGCTTGGCGGCATGACCATTTCGGCGGCTACTGACTTGATGCGCCCGGTGATGCAGCATGGACTCAGTAAATCGCTGCGTCCAATGGGCGCAATGCTCCGCAACATGTCAGCCGTGAAAGTGGCCACAAAAGACCTGCGAGAAATGGCGGTTGGCCTTGATTACGTGCTGTCTACCAGGACAAAGGCTATTGCCGACCTGACCGATCCATACAGCCGACGCTCGGCTTTTGAGCGCGGGCTTAACTGGGGAACGCAGAAGTTCGGCAATTGGACGCTGATGAACCAGTGGAACAGCGCTCTTAAGTCGTGGTCAGGGCTGATTGTGCAGTCGCGCATCCTGGACAATGCACAACTGCTGGCAGCCGGGAAAGAAGTGCCACAGAAGGAGATCAGAAAGCTGGCGCAAATCGGCATCGATCAGAGCATGTTGCGGCGCATCAGCGATCAGTTTTCCAAGCATGGCGAAGATATGGATGGGCTTTTGACTGGCCACAGCCACCTATGGGACGACCGTGCGGTGCGTGAGGCTTTCCAGTCAGCAGTGCTGAAAGACGTTGACTCAACCGTAGTGACACCAGGTGTCGGCGATACCCCGTTGATGATGAGTAATGAAGTCGGCAAGATGATCCTGCAGTTCAAGACCTTTATTTTTGCGCAGCATAACCGGGTGGTCGCCTCCGGAATCCAGCAGGGTGATGCATCGTTCTACCTTGGGGCGATGGGCACGATAGCGCTCGGCGCAATGGTCTACGTCATGAAGCAAAAACTTAGCGGCCGCGATATCGACTACAGCCCTAACAACCTGGTGAAAGAGGGTATCGACCGCGCTGGCATGATTGGCTGGCTGTCAGAACCACTGAACGCTGTGGAGAATATCAGCGGCGGCCGGTTCGGACTTGGCGCCATGTTCGGTGCTCCGCCGGTGTCACGCTTCCAGAGCCGTAACGCCATCGGTGCCCTGATGGGCCCAACGTTTGATATGGCTGGAGATGGGGCGGTGATCGCAAATGGTGTGCTTAACGGAGAATTTGACGACAAGCAAACACATGCGGTCAGGAAGTTGCTACCATATCAGAACCTGTTTTATATCTCCCCGCTGCTTAATCGGGTGGAAGAACAACTTAAATAGAACAGTCTTTTTCTGAAACGGTGAAAGAGAATAATGGAACTTCAGTAGCCGCTTCAAAATGATAGTTTAAGGTTGTTTTCCTTTGTCTGAAAGTATCAAAAAATAAATTTCCATCACCAAAAGGTGCACAGTATGTGTTCACTATGCTTCTCTTGGTATGCGTTATGATTCCTTGGTCAGGGATCATTGATTCGCCTTTTGGCTTGTTTGTGTCTACTGCTCCAATTTTTACCATGATAGTTATATCTTTATCGGTTGCCTCTAAAAAGGTGACTCTTACGCTCCTGTTAACCTGCTCAGGGGCACCAACAATAATCGGCTTCAAGTTGTTGGCCATTTCTCCATCCAGAGGGATACTAACCGGTATATCATCAGCTATTGAACAAAATGACGGTAAAAGTAACGCTGCGGCGAATATTGTTGATTTCATTTTTAATAATCCATTAGCGAAATAAATGGGGACTACATGCAAGCGATAGGTTTTATTATCTACATGTGCATTGGCATTGTCCAATTAGCAGCAGTTATGGCAGGGCTTGAGTCATGGTGGGGGCTTAGCGGATTCTTCTCGTTTATTCTTGCAGCGATCATAGCCTACATCCCTGTTCTTGGCACGGTGGTTGGCATGGCCGGTGCGATGAAAGCATGGCATTGGGAGTGGTGGCAGGCTGGCGGGTTATTCTTCGGTGCGCTTATCTTGACCTTCGCCTTGGGCGGCATTGCAGGCTTGGCCGAATGGTTCAGTAACAGAAAACGGGCATGAACAAATAACCCCACCAAGCCCCGATCAGCACCCAACAAAAAGCCCGCCTAGCGGGCTTATGTCTTTGTTAGTTATTGTTCCAGCTGGTGTGTAATAAATTTCGAATGGGTTCTAATTTCTTCCTTCATTTTTTCATTTTGTGTGACGTAGTTCACCAAAGCATTCAGTTCCAGCATAGCGCCGCCGATCTCTGAGCCGTCTGCATCCAGCTCTTTAAGCAGCCTTTCCAGTAGTGAAGCCTTAGCTAATCCCGCGATCCCTTCGCGCGTGTTGATGTTTTTCTCCAGCATCCTGCTGGCCGGGTAGCTGTACTTCTTCATCGCGTGTTGCACCTCGCTCAGCTCGTAACTACTGTATAAATAACCATATATAAAAATGATTAGTTTAGCAATATGCGCAATGTAATTACCATTTAGGTAACAAAATTTATAATAACACACAATTAAATTCATGTATGGATTGTCAGCCGCTAGAATGCTCTTTAAGTGAGCAAATGGGGCAAATGAAATGACCGTATCAACTGAGATAAGCCGAGAGGAATACACCGGCAACGGGGTGACGACAGACTTCGACTACCGCTTTCGTGTGTTCTCTGCGGATGAATTGGTTGTATCTGTCGCTGACACAACAGAAAACATCAGTACGCTGGTGCTCAACACCGACTATACGGTGACCGGGTCCGGCAGCCGGACCGGCGGGAAGGTGAAGTTGGTCAACCCGCTGGCGAACGCTTGGCGTATCAGCATCGAGCGCGACCTACCGGTAACTCAGGAAACGGATGTTCGCAACCAGGGTAACTTTTTCCCAGAGGTCCATGAGGATGCATGGGACAAGTTGACCATGCTGATCCAGCAGGCGATTGGTGGCCTTGGCCTTGCGCTGCGTAAACCTAACTGGCTGGCAAAGTATTACGATGCTAAAGGCAATCGTATCGCTAATCTTGGCACCCCAATTAATCCTCAGGATGCAACAACAAAAGGCTATGTTGACTCTGCCGTGGCAGGGTCAACATCGCATACCGATGATCTGTTCAAACGCACGCTGAGAGTTCCAGAGGCATCGGTTAATGTGATGGCTTCAGTCGCCGGAAGGCGCAATAAGGTTTTGGCGTTCGATAACACAGGTAATCCAATAGCGGTATTGCCCGGTAGTGGAACCGCAACCGAAGTGATGATCGAGCTGGCGCAGCCAGATGGTGCAAAATATATCGGGCGTTGCCCTGACGTTGCCACATTGCGTACGATTGAACCATCCGTAGTTAATCAGCGTATTGATCTAGTCCGTTATGGCGTTGGTTACGCTGGCGGCGGCAGTGATATCTATTACGACCCTAACGACACAACCACACCTGACGACGGTGTTATGACATTCGTCACCCCTGGTGGAGCGCGCTGGAAACGCCCTAATACAGGTGAAATTCCGCTCGAATGGGCTGGCTATAGTCCATCATCTAGCAACGCATCATCTGCGCTGCAGAAAATTATTAACCTGATTGTATCGATTGCTGTTAACACAAGCAGTTTTGCAGACCTGCCAATGATTGTTATTAAAAAGGGCAGGTACACAATGCGAGAAACAATAAAGCATGCACCGTTCATCACAATTAAAAGCCGTGGAAACGTTACTTTTAGTTTTGCAGGTGGTGATATTATTGGTTTTAACGTAACCAACGTATGGGACGGACTGAAAAATAATGATGTTTCATTCAACGCATCTTCCGGAGCTTACTTCTTAGATGGCAGCGGCGGGATGATAAGTATCATCGGAATTGGTTCTGCCTCAAGTAATCAGGCTGGTGTTCAACTCGGGAATACTGCAACCGGATACCCAAACTTCCGCGAAGCTAAAATACGTAACATTTTTGTTACTGGGTTTATTTCTGGCACTCGCTGGCGGTCGGTAGATACATACCTTTGCACCATATATGACAGCCGATTTGAACGCAACCGACATGGTCTTCTTGTTGATGACACAACAGCTCGCAATAGCGGAGAGAAATCAACTTTTATAAAGTGTGTATTTGGTGATAGCTCAAACAATGCCATAAACCACAACGCTAGTGGCATGTCTTTTGATTTTGTCAGTTGCAGCTTTGATTTTACTCCTGATCACATCTTGGCGTTTAAGCCGTCGGGAGCATACTCAGATTTGACGTTTATCGGCGGTCACATAGAAGCATTTGGCGGTGCACTTGTACGTCAAGATGCACAGATTGCAGGGGCTGGTCCAAACAGAGTTTTGTTCAATGGAACAACAATTTTACCCCGCAAGAATGTTCCGGGTTACAACGCATTGCGCCAGATATTCAGTGCTGACTCACCTGTTTACGTTAACATGACTGATCATCATTTAATATTTGAAAAAACAAACAATGCTTATTACGGTGCGCTGGTGTCAAGTGGTGACGGTAATTCAACAAACAACGTAAGGCTAAAAACCCGGTCGCATACTGATAAGCCGGAGTATCTGACAACGTATAGCGCTGCGATAAATAATTGGATATTGCTAGGCGCATCAGGAACTGACATTACGGCCACGGGTGATAACAGCGTTGGGCTTACATTCATAATTAGGAATGGCGCCGCAACTGTAAAATATATGGATGTTGACTCCAATGGTGAAATCTCGCTGGAAATATCAACCGCCAATACCGCTACTGAGATTGATATTAATTTTAACGGCCCTCAGTCGATCACGCGGAGAGACACGTTTTATGCGATGTGCTCTGTTAGACCAGGAGGGATAACGGGTGCTCTCAATGTTTCTGGTATTTTGCGAAACATGGCTCAGCGCACTCTCAATGCATCGGGAACTGCATTAGTTGAGAACCTGATAAATATTAGTGCCGACACCAGCATTAACATGCTTCCGTATTTCAATGCCCCAGGAATGCCAAACCCTGGGACTTTTCAATTCATTTCTACACCGCCGCTTTCATGTAAGTCAGATCGCAAGGCGGATTACTGCTACCCAGGGCTGCGAGTATCTGGGTTTGTCGGAGTAATACACGTGAAGCTACCGGCGTGGTGGCTTAAGTCTGCATAGGAGTGGGTATGAAAACAACAGTAATGGTATACGGAGAGCAGGGGCAAGAGCTGGCTAGCTATGGGATGGATGATGAGCGGTTTGACGAAATGAATGCTGCGCAGATCGTTAATGAGTCGCTTAAAAATGCCGCAATGCATGCGCAGTCCAGCGTTGATGATGGCGCTACGGGTTAATTAAACCGCGTCAGCGGGGTAGGACTATGAAAATGGAAAAAATTACTACCGGTTTATCTTATGGTGCCTCAGGCGGTGGCGCCGCTTTCTGGTTCACTCGTTTACTTGACGGCTATACACCAGAACAGTGGGCTGCAATCGGAGTGCTGGGCGGCCTATGTTTTGCGTTCCTAACCTGGCTGATGAACCTTTATTTCAAAATCCGTGAAGATCGTCGAAAGGAAAGAATGGGGAGACTTGTAGATGAGCAAGCTGAATAAAGCAGGTGCCGCCGGTGCAGTCTGTTCGGTGATGGTGATCATCGGCTTGGTACTGTCGAGCGGAGAGGTGAAAACCAGCCAGGCCGGTCTTGAGTTAATCGGAAACGCAGAGGGCTGTCGTCGTGATCCGTATAAATGCCCGGCTGATGTGTGGACTGATGGCGTTGGCAATACACACGGCGTTAACCCGGGCGTGCGAAAAACTGATCAGCAGATCGCCGCGGATTGGAAAAAGAACATCATCGCTGCTGAGCAATGTGTTGTGCGCAATGCAGCAGGCGATAAGCTGCGGCAGGGGGCCTTTGATGCGGCTGTCAGCCTGACGTTTCGTGTTGGTTGTGGTGCCGCCCAGAAATCAACGCTTTTCATGTTGTCGCGCCAGGGGAAAGTAGATGAGGCATGTGAACAGTACCCGCGCTGGGTTTATGCTGCTGGCAAAGTTTTACCCGGACTGGTGACGAGAGCAGGCAAGGAGCGCGCACTATGCCTGGAAAAATGATTGCCTACATTGTGGTGATTCTGCTGGCGCTGGCGGCAATTGTCAGTGCTGGCGCCTGGCTGGCTGGCCGTCATTACCAGCCGACGATTGACCGGCTCAACGATACGCTGACGAAGTGCAAGGATACCGGGCGACAGCAGGAAGCAGTTATCACCAGCCAGAATGCTGGCATTGAGGCACTGCGTAGCGCAGATGCCGAGAGAGCAGCTAAGGTTAAAGCAGAGCAGGAGAAAGCACGTCGCGATGCGCAGGACGATTACGGAAAGGCTAACACCGTTCTGTCGGAACGCACCACTGGTGAAGTATGCGCGGCAGCATCCGCTGCTTTTGACGACGAACTGCGACGGGAGCGTGCAAAGTGAATAAGCTGATCGTTATCGCTTCGCTGGCTATGGCCGGTTGCACCACTGCGCCGCCAGCACCGTCTTACGTTGAGGTCAAAGTCCCGGTGGCGGTACCGTGCAGAACTGCTGACATTGCGCGCCCGGCGTTCGCTGTTGACCAGTTGCCGATCGGTGCTACTATCGACGTCCAGATGCGAGCGCTACGCGCCGAGCGTCACCAGCGGATAGGTTATGAAAGAGAGCTGAACGCCGCTAACGAAGCGTGCAAAAACTGAGCTTCTTTTTCTGGTGACGGTATAAAAGACGGTATCTGATTCCGCTATCTACGATAACACCATATAAAATCAGTTGGTTACATTCACTGTAAATAATTGAGTGGGAATGATTTAACGTCTGGCAATAGCCTGCACGTAAAAGCAATAAAGTACCTCTAAGCCCGCGTAACTGCGGGCTTTTTTGTTTTTGTGTCTGGCACTTTCTGGCAGCTGTTAGCAACGGGAAGCACGGTTTTTTCAATGGGATTTTTGATGGTACTCTCTGGTTTTGAATTCAGATTTGAAAAAGTACCATGTGATAAATCTCGGTTGAGTTATGGTATTTGTTTTTTATAAATCGATTAAAAACATATAGTTAAATGACTTTTCTGAATTTTTTACAACATGGTATTTTTTGATAAAGGAAAACAATAAACCATGTTAACTGACACCAGGCTGCGTCACCTTAAACCGAAGGAGAAGCTCTATAAAGTTAATGACCGTGATGGTCTGTATGTTGCGGTCACTCCGGCTGGAACGATCTCATTTCGTTATAACTATTCAATAAACGGAAGACAGGAGACCGTTACTTTTGGCCGCTATGGTGTGGGAGGGATCACGCTTGCAGAAGCGCGTGAACGGCTCAATGAAGCTAAAAAAATGGTTGCCGGTGGAAGATCGCCAGCGAGGGAAAAAGCCAGAGATAAAGCGCGTATCAAAGATGCGGAGACTTTTGGTGCATGGGCTGATAAATGGTTACGCGGCTATCAAATGGCTGAATCGACGCGTGATATGCGGCGTTCGGTATATCAAAGGGAGTTGAAGTCAAAATTTGCGCAGCAGAAATTGACCGAGATTACACATGAAGACTTACGCGCATTAACCGATAACATTGTCGAGAGAGGGGCACCGGCGACAGCTGTGTACACCAGAGAGATTGTATTGCAAGTCTATCGCTGGGCTATTGAGCGCGGTCAGAAGGTTGAGAATCCCGCTGATCTGGTACGGCCTGCAAGCATAGCGAAATTTGAGCCGCGTGACAGGGCATTGACGCCAGTTGAAATTGGTCTGATGTATCGGTACATGGAACGGGTAGGAACGACGCCATCAATCAGAGCAGCGGTTAAACTTTTGCTGTTAACGATGGTACGTAAAAGTGAGCTTACTAACGCAACCTGGAACGAGATCAATTTTAGTGAGGCATTATGGACGATACCAAAGGAGAGGATGAAACGACGTAATCCACATTTGGTTTTTCTTTCCAGACAGGCTATGGATATTATGATTGCTCTCAAAACCTTTGCCGGTAGCTCTGATTTTATCCTTCCTTCGCGCTACGATTCCGATGCGCCAATGAGTAGCGCTACTTTAAACCGGGTTTTAACACTGACGTATCGACTGGCACAGAAAGAAGGGGAGTTGTTGCCTAAGTTTGGTCCCCATGACTTACGGCGAACAGCTAGTACCTTGCTGCATGAGGCCGGGTACAATACCGACTGGATTGAGAAGTGCCTTGCGCATGAACAGAAAGGGGTTCGAGCTGTTTATAACAAGGCTGAGTATCGCGAGCAGAGGTCAGAGATGCTGCAAGATTTGGCGAATATGATTGATGAATGGGTTCGTAAGTGATTGAGAATAAATAAGTTTCACTATCCCCGCTTGTTATCATATTGGTAGAGGATTTTAGCCGCTAAAATTTGGAGACATATGTGGATCTAAATGCCATCGACATGATACTGGCAAGTAAGCCAGTATCTATTGTGCAGTGGAAGGGCAACTTTAAACGCCCTTGGCTTAGACTTACTTACATGAAAACGAATGCCTTTTACTGTCGTAGATAAGTAAGGTGATTAGCCATTACATAACCATGAAATTTATCCACCCTCTATCATTATTAACCATCCTCTGTAATTCACTGATGAGGTAATATAACTGGTGTCCATTTTTCATAACCGTTCAACAGTTGCTTTGCAATAACAGTCAATGGCAGAAATTCTAATGGATTTTTTATAAAAGAATTGGGTGATATTATTTAGTTTCTTTAACAGAAAGTTAGCAAAGGGCTTTGAAACCCACTGCTGTTTTTATATTGAGATGTTAATTCAATAATTCCAATCTTGTAATATATAATATTTTTTTGTTTATGCCTATTTATTTCAAGTGAGCGGTACTTGCGCTGCATGTAACATTGATATTGACGGAAAATTCCGCTTGACTTACAATGAAAAACCGAACGGAAAACAAGGTCCTTATATGCATAAGTTTAAAGATATTAATTTCGAGTATACGGATGCTCAGGAAGAACGTTTACATGCCCCTAACTTAATTAATGAAGCGTTTGTTGATATAAACAAAATCACTGATTCAATATTTAAACCAAATAAATATATTGTCTATGGGCCTAAAGGTGCTGGTAAGTCAGCTTTAGCATCGAAATTGATGTTTATTGCTCAAGAACAGTGGGAGTTCTTTTGCGAAATTGATGATCTTGAGGAATTCGAATTCTCGTTATTAAAAAGAACCTCTGGAGTTGGCGGAGAAAAAATAGGTGGGGTTGTAATTGTCTGGAAACTACTTCTTTATATAAGGGTTTTATCTCTATATGGCGAGGATGAATTAATATCAGATTCCAGTAGTAATTTAAATGGCCTAATCACTGATTTAAAAAAGTACGGTTTTCTTTCAACTCAAAGCCTCGTGGAAGTTGTTCAAGAAACATCAAGGAAAGGACTTTACGCAAAGTTCTCGAATCTTTTTGGTGCATTAGGATTACAAGGCAATATCGATAGGGCAAGTGAACAAAAGGTAAAAGATCCGGCAGGATTAGTAAATGCAATTGAAAAAGCATTGGTTGAGTTAGGAGAAGTAAAGAATAAACATTATCTTATTATTGATGGTTTAGATTATCTATTAAGAAATGGAAAGGATTATTCGCAATACTTAGTTGACTTAGTCGCTGCTGTTCGACAAGTTAATAATTTTTTCTCAAGTATGAGAAACGATAGTAAGGTGGTGATATTATTTAGGGATGAGATTTTGGATATTTTACCTGACCCTAATCTAACGAAGCGCACAACTGATAATGGTATAGCATTAAATTGGTATGATAAAGAGGGGAAACAGTTTGATAGTTATTTGTTGAAAGTAATTGAAAATAGGGCGAAACTTGCTGGGTATACTGAGGGGATAAAGGAGCTCTGGAAAATGTGGTTCCCGGATAAAATAGGGAAAAAAGATAGTATACTATTCATTTTAGATAACTCCAGATATCTAC
The DNA here is from genome assembly GCF_058191755.1 of Serratia sp. CoH_122_TC_1. Taxonomy (NCBI): domain Bacteria; kingdom Pseudomonadati; phylum Pseudomonadota; class Gammaproteobacteria; order Enterobacterales; family Yersiniaceae; genus Serratia; species Serratia sp. CoH_122_TC_1. The sequence goes on along the minus strand of NZ_JBXWLA010000017.1, from coordinate 124,115 downwards.
CCCGAGACCTTATAAGTTTTTTCAGAAGTCTACAAAGTCTTGAAAAATCTCCTCCTTTTAGTGTGCAAGATATATATTCTGCTACTAGTTCATACTCCGAGTGGTTTGTATCGGAACTTAGCGACGCATTAGTCGGTTTAGTCAGTGAAGAAATTAGAAAATCTATTCCAGAAATATTATCTGATATTGGTCCAAGATTTACTGCGAATGAATTTCATGAAGCATTAAAAGAGTACGATGTATCCATGGAAACAGCAGACAGCATACTTGATGTTTTATTCAACACATCGTGGATAGGGAATGTATGGGATAAATTTGGTTCTCCAAGATATGCATGGAGACATAGAAGAGAAAAGGCAGTAATGAATCCCAAAAAAGGGTGCTTAGTACATAATGGTCTTTTAAAATCCCTCAATCTAACATAAATATTATCCTGATTCTTATTGTGCCCGTATAATGCGGGCCTTTTTTGTCTTTATTGGGAAAACCATAATAACTTTCACTTCACTTTGTAACTAATAAATGTATATATTATTATGCAGTATATAATTATTTTATTGTTGGGCAGATTTTTAACTTTAAAAAATCACATTTTATACATTGTTAAATTAGGGTGTTTGGAGTGATGTTTTTTGTAAGATATTTAATGGTTAATAAAGTGAAAAAATTTAATTTATTAACTTACCTATTAAAATAGCTTAATCTTAGCGACATTTTATGAAGGGGGGAATCCTAATACTAATTGTTTCTATATTAGAATGTTGAATTCTTTGTGCACAGATGCTAAGGCTTTGGATACGGCCTGCTTTGTCATAGTTGTCCGATAGTTTTCTTTTAAAATTTTTGCGATTGCATACTGATTAAAGCCATAGCGTTTTAATACGACTATCATCTTCTTAGTATCAGAAAGTTTAGAATCAACCATTCTCCGTGCAATATTTCTAAGATCGCCTACATCTGCTGAGGTTATAGTTTTACCCTGCATCCACTCATAAAAATAGTCGTCAACTAATCCATCTGTTGAGTTTGCATTAGCTTTATTTGGTTTAGCGCATTGCCGTCTCAGTCTTATTAGTTCTTTATTAAACTGTTCTGAAGAACGCTTTCCTTGTCTGTACTTGGGATTCCATTGGCCATCGGTCAGTCTAGGTCTATGGTTCGAGCAGTATCGATGGCTAAGGACCAATTTTTCATGATCGGTAAATTCAATATCGCTAGCAGCATATTCTGATATTTCACTAATAAAATGAGAGTATTCAGTCTGGTTACCGCAGAACTCGCAAAAACCGAGCTTACGCTGAGAATTTATAGTCAACCCTCTTGCCGGTGAGGATTTCTTCGGCCGCTTAGATGCACACTCACTAACTAATTCAATAAGAGACTCAATCGTAGCAATAAGGCATTTATCAAGAGAAGTTTGACGATCTAAAGTCAGGCTGAAATTACGTAAAAGAAGTCTTTGTGCCTGTGCTACGACATTAAAACCCACTTTTTTGGTTAGTTCAGTAAATCCTATATCTGAGCCAGAAATGTAATCCTTATGGCTTAGTGGTAGGGAATTTATAAAAGCCGCTAGTGCAGGGTCAATCACTTCCTGTACCAGACGCAGTATTGGATACCTCCGTGAAGCTATGGAATACGGAGAGCCGCGTTCTAAAAATATTTTGATTGCTGTTGCGACTGCAGGGTCACAGCCTTCCCAGGTAGTAATTTTCATGTCAACCATTTTAGCCAATGAATAGGTTTTAGCAAGTGGTAATGCTTGGCATTGTATAGGCCTGATTGGAAACTGGAGGAAGGTAAATGCAAACAAAGGCAAATAGCACGCTTATTAATAGAAAAACACTTCTGAAAATGATCCCATTGTCAGCGCGGACTATTTATAACCTTGAGCAACGAGGCGAATTTCCTCGCCGTATAGCGCTAACCAGCCGAAATGTTGCATGGCAACTGTCTGAAGTAGAACAGTGGATTGCGGATCGTAAATCAGCAATGTTTAAAGCGGCTAGACCCGGTATTGTTTTAGGTAGGTAACTGTAATGTCATTGAACATAATGGAAGCGTTTGAGGCTAAACCACAACCAATTGATTACGTTTTGCCTAATCTTGCTGCTGGTACTGTCGGAGCGATTGTCTCTCCGGGAGGTGTTGGAAAGTCAATGCTGGCATTACAACTTGCCGTGCAGATTACTTGTAGCGTAGACCTTTTAAACTTTGGTGAATATCCAACCGGGTTAGTGGCCTATCTGCCAGTGGAGGACTCGGCAACTATCATTCACCATCGTTTATATGCTTTGGGAAAATATCTAACAGCGCATCAGCAGCAGCTTGTAGCTGATAAGTTACTAGTAGAACCTTTGGTAGGTAAGTGTCCAAATATTTTCTTGCCAGGTTGGAGCAACTTGATCAATGAAATTTCAAAAGGTAGGCGGCTAATAATCCTGGATACTCTTCGCCGTTTCCACCAGGAAGATGAGAATAATAGCGGAGCAATGTCCAAAGTCATTGGAAAGCTAGAAGGTATTGCTGCTGATACTGGGTGTTCGATTATATTTCTACACCATTCAAACAAAGGTGCTGCCACGATGGGAATTGGTGATATACAACAGGCAAGCAGGGGTAGTAGTGTCCTGGTTGATAATATACGGTGGCAATCTTATCTGGCGGGTATGACCGCCTTAGAAGCGAAGACCTACGGTATTGCTGATGGCATTCGAGGTCAATTTGTTAGATTTGGAATCAATAAAGCAAATTATGGTGAACGTGCCCCAGATCGTTGGTTACAGAGACATGAGGGGGGAGTATTAAGAATAACAGCGCTCAGCTCGAAGAATAATAAAAATCTTACTAAAGAAAGAACATCGGCCTGGAGTGGTGCTGACAATGACAACTGGTAATAAAGTGGCGCCCACAAGTACAGCATGGCAAGCCAGGGTAGTTCTGTATCAGCCAAGCCAGCGTCCTCAAGATCTAAAGGGAAAGTGGATGGAGACCAGTTTCGGACGTTGTCGTGTTACCGGTCGGCTCGGACAGCGTCATGCCGATATCGTGGAGGCAATATTATATGTTGCCGAGAAACGTCGTGAAATTTCTGATGGTGGAATCGAATTATTAGTAGATCCAGCGAAAGTACGCCGAACGCTATCCGATGCACAATATAGCTATGGTCGCATACAAAAATTGCTTATAGATCTCCGCATTGCAACAGTTGAAATTATAACGCCAGAGCTGGAGAGAAGTGGCGACTGTATAATTGGAGGGCTAATCGATCATGTAGTGCCATCACCTATGACTCGGCCTGATCCCTTGACCGGGGGAAAACGTCGTTTATGGCGTGTCCGTCTGGGGGTTGCACTCGCAATGTTGTTGAAAAGGGATTTGCATTTTTATTATCCCCCTGGCCCCATCGCTCGATTACAACATGGTATTAGCCAGGCTGTTGCTCGTCACGTCTTAACTCATAAGCATAATCCTTCAGGAGGCTGGTATATGGATAAGTTGATAATGGCAGTTTGTGGTGAAGGGACGAGTAATATGACTTTGCGTAATTATCGTCGACGATTGAAAGAAGATGCCGGGCAATTGCTTGAAATTGGCATTGAGATAAAAAGTGCCAAGATAAAACGTGTCACAACGGCCCGATAGTGTGCTACAGCGGCCCGATAACGTGTTATAGCGGCCCGATAGCGTGTCACAGCGGCCCGATTTTTTAACTATTCAGCAGTATTTATAGGATCATTCAGTATCTTCAGGCTTTTAAATCGCCAGCCTGAGCAGGCAGGCGCTTTCAAATCTAGAATCGGCCAAAGGCCGATGGTTGGACGCCAGAAGAGGAGATTACCTACGCACTTGTTATATAGACACTTGAGGTAGGTTTTCATGACATATGAGGTACACCCTTAGCCTTATGCATTGGGGGGAGATTTTAGCCGCTAAAATCTGCGGAGTACTTGCTGAGATATGGTAATTAAACTAGTTCATGTAAAAATAAAAGACTTCTTACAATATATCGAAACATGAATAAATTTGGCGGGTGCCAATATATAACTATTAAAGGTGATTTTTAAACGGGAGAAATATAGTTTCCTTGCAAAAAACACATTTGCTGCAGATTTTTATTCGAGTAATCCTGCATTAATACGTTAAGAAAACACATCCAGTACACAGAAATACACAGCGCGTGCATAGATATACAACGGTAACAGTGGGGCAGGACATGTGAAGTAGGCCCACCGCTTACGCGATGTTCCCCTTCACTTCCCTTTATTCGCAGCCGGGGACTGCTCAAAGGGAATCCTGCTCTGCGAGGCTGATCGGCTATCGCCGATACGGAGAGTCATATGACTGTTGCCCAGTCGCAGCTTTCAATACGTCAGTGACTGTTAACAGTGAGAGTGTTCAATATGAATAACCAGTTAATATTGAGGTGGAATATGAAGTTATTGGTACAGATGTTTACATCATTGAGAGGGATTTTAGCCGCTAAAAAAACGGTGCCCATTTTCCTTTCCGTATCGTTGATAGCTCTGGCGGCTAAAGCCGGGATTCCGGTTATTGATGGTACTAACGTGGTTCAAACGACAATCAGCGCAGTCAATAACGTTCAGGCCGTAGCAAAACAAATTCAGCAGTATCAGACACAGCTCCAGCAGTATGAAAATATGCTGCGAAATACTGCTGCGCCTGCAGCATATATCTGGGATCAGGCCAATTCTACGATCAATAAATTACTGCAGGCGCAGGATACACTGAACTATTACAAGAACCAGACAGGTAGTCTTGATTCGTACCTCAAGCGCTATCAGGATATTAATTACTATCGTTCATCAGCTTGCTTCAACAGCAATATTTCATGTACTGCCGATGATATAAAAGCGCTGCGGAGTGCTGATAAGGACAGTTCGGAGGCACGTAAAAAGGCTAATGATGCGGTCTTTAAAGCTCTCGACCAGCAACAAGAATCATTGCAATCTGACGCTGACAACCTTGTAGACCTGCAAAGCCAGGCGAGTGGGGCTACGGGGCAAATGAAAGCAATCCAGGCTGGTAATCAGCTTGCCAGCGCGCAGGCTAACCAGCTCCTGCAGATACGCTCACTTCTGGTAGCCCAACAGAATGCCGCAATGACACTGGCTCAAGTACAGGCAGATAAAGAAGCTCAACAGACAGTAGCTGATGAGAAAGTATTGGCTGGGGATAATAAACCAAGCCCTAAGCGAGTTTGGTGAGGAGACAGAATGAATAATAAATTTTTGATGTCATTTGTTGTAATCATCTCGTTGATTTTATGTTCTTGTGAAAGAAAAGATAAGGAGTGTTTATTGTTGCCAGAAAATAATCCTGATGGATTCAAATACGATAATTGTGCTCTTCGTGGCAATAATAGTCCAAGTCCTAAGCGAGATTGGTAATTATGAAAACTGTAAGCAAACTTACATTTTTAGGTGTAATGTTTTTCTTTTCTATGAATGCCTACGCAGGCCAACTGGATAGCAGTGGTTTACTTGATGCTTTATTAGATAAGTATCAGCAAGTTGCCAGTACATGGACGACAGTATTTGGTAATTATGCAAATTGGCTATTTTGGGGGCTGGTATTAATAAGTATGGTTTGGACGTTTGGTTTAATCGCCATGAAAGGAGGAGGATTGCAAGATTTGCTTGCGGAAATAATAAGATTTTTCACCGTGACTGGTTTTTTCTATTATCTTTTAAATCATGGTCCTGCGATATCTAAAGCTATAATTGATTCTATGAGGGAGCTTGCCGCAAATGCATTAGGAACCAGCGCAGGAATTTCGCCTTCAAGTATAGTTGATATGGCATTTTTGATATTAACGAAGATAAGTTCTGCAGCATCGATCTGGTCACCAATGATATCCACGATAATGATTTCTGTCGCGATAATCGTTTTGGTTGTAATGTCTCTTATCGCCATAAATATGTTGATAATGTTGGTTTCTGCGTGGGTATTATGTTATGCAGGAATCATATTGCTTGGGTTCGGCGGTTCGAAGTGGACTTCTGATATTACAATTAATTATTTACGTACTGTTTTATCAATCGGTATTCAGCTGTTCACAATGACATTAATTATCGGCATTGGACAGTCATTTATAGATCAATACTTTTCTGTTATTAAAGATGATGTTCCTGATCTTAATAGCCTTATCGTTTTGCTTCTGGCGTCAATCATCCTATTAGTATTAACTAATAAGTTGCCACTTTTGTTATCAGGTGTTGTCGGAGGGGCGTCTTTACAAGGGATTGGTGGGTTTGGGGCGGGTATGATCACCGGCGCTGCCGCTACTGCCATCAGCGGTGCTGGGGCAATGGCAATGGAGGCATCAGCTCAAGTCAGCGGTGGAGCCTCTGCATTAAAAGCAGCGTTCGAGTCTGCGCAAGCTGCCATGGCCGAAGAGTCGGGTTCCGGTGGATTAATTGGTGGTGGTGAAGATACCGGTTCTTTAGACTCGTCGGGAGAGCAACCATCCGGTAAAGGTAGCTCCAGTGGGGGAAGCGAAGGTTTTGCTGCATCCTTCTCGCGAGCTGGCCGCATGGCAAGCCATATGGGAAGCAGTATGGCTAGCGGGGCTGCTGAGTACCAGACAATGAAGCGAAGTGGCAAATCTTCTCGCGTCCAACAGACTATTGGAGGGGAGTTGGCGACTCAGATACGTAAACAAACAGCTACTCGTCAGGATAACCGCGAACATGATGATTTTGCCGGAGATAGCTTATCCGGCAAAAATAAATCTTGAATCACGCGCGTCAGTTAACGAGGTAGCGTGAACTGACGCTTTCACTGAGCGAACTTTACTCCTGCAACTCAAAGGAAAAACCATGTCCAGGACTCCCTATTCACGGTTACGCATCGAGGGCTTCCGCAAAGCAGAGGCTTCCCTGAGACTTGAAGGAATGGACCCCAGAGGTACGCCGCTCTATGAGTCCATTAAAGCACGTATTATTTCAGGTGAGCTGACGTATGAGCAGGGGCGTTCAGAGATTCTTGCATACTACACAAAAGCAGATACCGCCGGGCCTGCGACAGTGGGAGAAATGCTGGCAGAGGAATTTTTAAAACCACTGAACATGTCTCATGATGAACTGGCGGAAGCGATGGGTATCTGCAAGCAGTATATTGACGATATTATCTGCGGTTTGCGTCGTCTTACGGATGATGATGCTCGCGTTCTTGCTGACATATTTGGAACTGATGAGGACTTCTGGTGCAATCTGCAGGTGCTACAAGATCGCCCAGAGCAACGGCGTAAATAATCAACGGGGAGCAGGTCAGCCCCTCAAGTGTCATGAAATTCGACCCTTTTGCTAAGCCTTTCCTCAGAGTAAAGTTCTCGTTAGAAACTGGCAGTGTCTCAAAATCCATCCACAAAACGGTGGTTTTCCGAACGTAGTAAAAAATGACATCCGAGACTATCCGAACCCTAATTGTCGCGTTAACATTCTCGTCAAGTCTTCAACGCCCCGGTTGTGTCAATGAAACAGTAAATTGGCTACGCACGGTCGACGTGCCACCGCGCTGATCGTCTCGCCACCCGAAATGCTCTTGGCCACAATCGACGCCTTCACGACATTCAGGCCAGTGCCGTCGGCGAAAATATGCTCACTCGCACTCCCGCTTAATCTCTCTTATGATGTGAATTGGAGATTAATTAGGGGGTGGGATGTTGGACGTCGACAAAAAACGCGAAGCAACAGCTTCAATTAGGGGCTATTTCTACCAGCTCGATGCATCGTTACTCGAAATCCTGAACGCGGGCCTAAACGAGAGCATTGTCATCGAGGGCATTGAAGACTTCGACCGCTACACCGATGAAGGCGTCATTTACGGCCAGGTAAAATACTACGCGGAGCAGAACCTGACAGACTCGGTACTGCGTGATCCTCTGCATAAGCTCTTTGTTCATTTCCATGGGCTCGAAGAAGCACAGCGGGCAGGCCGAAAATACCTGCTGTACGGGCACTTTTCGGAAGTTAAGATCGATATTGGTGAGCTTTCCGTCGAGCGCTTTAAATCGGTGATGGAATACCGAAAGGAAGTGAAGACTGCTGACGGTACAAAATCCTACGAAAAGAAGTCGTTGCTCGACGGCATGGCCGCGCCAGATGGGCTAATTGAGGTGTTCTGCAAGAGCTTCAGCATACAAATCTCGACGGAATTTTCTGAACATCGCAATCTCGTCATTGAGGCAATACGGAAAAACCAAAACGTCTCCAGGTTTGAGGCCGAAGGTTTTCACTATCCAATGGCCTTCGACTACATCGCCACACTCGCCACAAAAAAAGATCACAACGACCGCAAGGCCACCCGTCTTGATCTGCAGGAACTGCTCAAAGGCACTCAAGCTATACATAATCGTTGGCTTCTTCGGGAGAAGGATGCAAGCGAGTACGCGAAGCATATGAAACGCCTGTACTTCTCGCTCACGAACGGCGCAGGAATCGTCCGTGCTTTCATCATTGAATGCAATGCTGCAACCGACGGTTCGGTTGTCTACGACCAACTCAAAGCAATCGGCAACAACTGGAGTTCGGCTAAGCAGCGCCGCATCCAGAATTCCGAGCGCTACGCGCCATTCATTCTGTTACGCGGCGCGGATGAAAAACTCATCGTGCAAGTGAAGAACATGCTTTTCGATACTGGAACAGTTTTCGTAGATGGTTTCCCATATCGCGGATCGCCATTCCGCATCGATCACGTTCATAGCCAGCAGACCCAAGAGCACCAAATCGAAATTCGTTTTGTTGACGACGTTGACCAGTTGCTGGAGGTCCTCGATGGGGTGGGGCGGAAGTTATGCCATATATACGACTTCTTCCTTGAATGCCCTATAACCATGGTGCTGCCTGATCCAAAGAGTCGGATGTATTCGATTCCCGTCAGTAGTATCTCCACAATCACGAAAATTATCTAAGGACGAACAATGACTGAAAAAATCGCCAATGCTGAGGTTGTCGCCGTTTACCCCAACAAAGTCAGAGTAGCTGTCGATGATCTTTTGAACTTCCAGGCGGCTGGAGAGTCTCTTCGTGTTGGGTCCTTTCTCAAGGTGTCGGACAACGACAACGTTTCTCTCATCTGCATCATCGAAAGCTTTTCAATCGAGATGAAAGAGGTGAAAGGTGACGGCAGCAGTGACTACAAGCGCGTTTATATGATTGATGCGTATCCTCTTGGGACCCTTAAAGACGGAAAGTTCAATCGCGGCGGTGACGAACTCGCCATTCCACCAAAGAAGGTCGTCCCGGCGACGAAAGCGGAAATCGCAGCCATCTATGCAGACAGCTATGCTGCTGAAGACCGCTTTTGCTTTTCGTCATTGACCAGGCAACGTGATATCGTTGTTCCTGTTCATGGCGACCGGTTTTTCAACAAACATATTGCTGTTGTCGGTGCTTCGGGATCAGGAAAATCGTCGAGTGTGTCGTCGGTTCTGCAAAGGGCTATATCAGCCAAAACAGGCGAATACCAGGGCCTCAACAACTCCCATATCCTGATATTTGATCTTCATTCCGAATATGCCGCAGCGTTTCCGAAAGCAAATGTCATTACCGTCGATGATCTCGTCCTGCCATATTGGTTGCTAAACGAAGACGAGATGGAGGACATGTTTCTGGAGTCAGGTGACAATAACAATTACAATCAGGAGGCATTGCTGCGGCAGATTGTTACTATCGCAAAAAAGATCAGTAATCCTGATGTAGAGAAGGTCAATTTTGACAGTCCACTTCCATACGAGATCAATCATGTAGCGAATGCGTTCAGAAATCTCACCAGAGAGACAAAGAACGCTGACAATTCTTTGCTGATCAAGTTCAAGGACAACACGGAAATCGAATTCCCTGACGTCGATGCCCAGATCGAACACTATTGCATGGAATTGCGCGATTTCGCGACGACAAAACGTAGTGAGATTAATAAAGGGCCGTATGCCGACGGGACAATCGACAAGTTCGAACGACGAGTCAGATCAAAAATCGCGAACACACGCCTAGGGTTTATTTTCGGTGAAAAGGCTAAGAACGCTTCTTTGGAGGATGTTCTTAGACAGTTCACTGGCTACAACGCGGGAGGTGAGTCGAATGTCACCATCATCGACCTTAGCGGCATCCCTTTTGAACTGCTCAGCATCACCGTTTCGCTCATCTCACGTCTAATGTTCGATTTTTGCTACTATGCCCGGCGCGTTGAAAGCAAAACCGAACAGCCTTTCCTGATGGTCTATGAGGAAGCGCACAAATATGCGCCGAAGAGCGGTCTTTCCCGCTATAAGGCTTCACTGGCTGCTATCGAACGCATAGCCAAAGAAGGCCGAAAATACGGCATCAGCCTACTGATTTCTAGCCAGCGACCGTCTGAAATTTCAGAAACTATTTTTTCGCAATGCTCCAACTTCCTGGCGATGCGTCTTACTAATCCTGATGATCAAAGCTATGTCCGCCGACTACTGCCTGATACGCTTGGCAATTTGACCGAGGGAATGCCCGCGCTAGAGCAGGGGGAGGCGCTTCTGATCGGGGACGCCGTCATCATGCCGTGTGTCGTGTATGTTGAGAAATGCGACCCCGAACCCTCGTCCAGTGACGTGAAATATCTCACGCTCTGGAAAGCGGAGTGGAAGAAGATCAACTTCAAAAAGCGTGCCGATAACTGGCGAGGGTGACGGGTGCTGATCAAGGATCACAGGTCCAGATTGTCGATATGGATAAATGATTCGAACCGAATGAAACCGGGCTGCCCCGGGGTTCCGTGAACCCCAAACCCGCCAGACCGCCGCCGGCTCCGGATGTGACGTTTCGCCCGAAGATCGGTGAGTGGCAGCTTTCCCGCACTCATAGATCAAGACCTGCCGCTCCCCATATGATCGCGAACGGCGGGTTTGTCCCCAAGGTCGGGCCATATTTACAACTCCTGCCTTTAGTCGTGGCGAGTCGTTGTTGGATGGCAATAGGGAGCGTCTCTAGGTCGTTAGCTCGAAGTATGGTATCAACCATGGCATTATTGATTTATGGTTTTATAACATATTGATAAATATTAATTTTATGAGGCTAAAAACAATCGAGTGGGAATAATTCGGTCGCTGGCTTAGGCTGGCACTGAATAATAAAAAATACACTTAAGCCCGCGTAACTGCGGGCTTTTTTTCATCTGGCATTTTTTGGCAATCTTTTACATCACCAATAATCCCTTTTTATGGCTGGTGGATTGTATTTCCTGAACCTGATGTCATGCGCTTAGCTTGATAACCTGATCGATTTTGAATAGTCGTCCGCAATGACCGCATCATAAGGCCTCCGTATTAAACTCCTCTCTTTCAATTTTTTAAAGGGCAGGTCGTTATCCAATAAACCCAGTTCATAAATATATTTGTCGGCATACCCGCTGACTAACACCTTCCAGTTAAATTTTATACTGGGGGACACTGACGCGGCGTGATGTAAAATATTGGTGGTACAGTTATTATTAAAGGTATTGTAAAATTCAGGTTTCAGGCTCAGTTTCTCGATGCGCCCTAAATAGTTTATAAAAAGAGCCTGTGCCGTTTCTGCAGGGATCTTGACAGAATAAAGATAAACCCGCTCTTTTCTCACGTCCGTTCTGACACCAATCAAATCTCTTTCGTCTGCAAGAACATAAGTGAGCGTGTAGTGCTTGAAAAAACCTCGCCATGTGGAATAGATTTGATTGATTCTGCGCCGTGTTTCGATAGATATAGCCAAATGGCGACCATCTTTAAAACCAAAACTGAGAAAAAGATGGGCAATACTATCGCCGGACCAATAAGACGAAATAACATCAACTGACGTCAGTTCATCTATAGTGAATTCATCATCATACCATGACGGCAGATAGTCATCTTTTGTCCCGTTGTATCTGAAATTTCTGATGTTGCGCAGAAATACCTTACCGCCGCTACGCCACTCAACCTGAGGTAATTTTGCATACTCGAGAATGCAATCGAGCTCATTGCTTGGTGTTGCTGATGTCAATCCGGGTAAAATTGGCATAAGTGTTATTCACCTTTGTTATTTAAGAGCTCGGGGCGGTCGTCGATGGGCATACTCTTTCCATGAATTTTTTCCTCACGCCATTGTTTACGTAAAGCAAACATTTTTCTCACCACGCGTTTTATGGTGGCTATCCAACCCGCACGACGAGGGTCTGCCAGCATGCTTAATGCACGTGCATAATCCAATGTGAGTCCTGGCGTCCAGGCCATTGTTTTGGCCCGCTTGCGAATTTGTACTGCCACCCACAATTCGGGAGTGGTGAGGACTTTACTAAGGACCCACCAATGCCCTCGCTTGCCCCAGATCCTACCTATCACGCCTTCAAGTGCGGCCTCAAGCCCCCGTGAAACGCTGCTTGAGCAGTTTCGATGTGTGAGGTTATAAGTCGCATCTCGCTGATAAGCATCCCAGAATATTTGCAAACTCTGAGCATCGTAGTTTCTGATCCTCACTTTTATGGTTGAGTGGCACCATTTATTCGCTTCAGTGGCATAGTCAGATTGAAAAACGCCGGGCACATCATTGTCGGTGGTCGCACGCAGCAGCCGGCTAAATTGATCCGGTGAACGGTCAAGATCTTCGGCGGGATACAGGCTGATATACACGCCTTCTGGTGATTCCAGGGCCGCGTGACCGGTTGAAATTACGCCATTTCTGTCAACAGCAGCAATATAGCGATCAATAACAGGATGAGGAACGACGGTACTCTTTGATGTTCCTGCAGGCGTCCAAACATGGACCGTGAGAGCCGGTTCACCATCTGCTGGTGGGCCATCCCACCATTCAACCAGTTGCGGATGGGTATCTACGCTACTCGCTTTGTCTGCTGCGGCGTCATCTCGGAAAGCAGGATTTGCTCGCATCTTTTTGACTCGCATCGCCAGTAATATGATATTCCAGCCACCAAAGATCAGCCCTAATCCCAAACAATAAGAGATGGCACCGACATAATGTGAGGGATAAGGTTGATAGAAGAAAATGGCGATAAGGACTTCGATGATACCGCCCGTTACGACCAGCTTCCATTTTCTAAAACGGATCACAGAAGCCGTGGTTATCTGTAATAATCCATCGGCCAAAAACAAGGTGCCAAAAATCATCGATAAAATAAAATGACCATGATCATTATATTGTCCGATGAGCACTAATGTTGCAGCCAAAGAAAATGCACCGCCTTTTACATAGCGTAAAGTACGCTGACCGCCGATCCCGGTGTGCGCGACCCCTAAGGTTGCCAGCCCTTCAATTAGCAACATTAAGGCAAATGGCTGTAAAGGAAAAAAGATGACATTATCCAAAGCGTCAATGAAAATGCATAGCCCGGCGATTACCCCCAGGCAGCCAGAAATCAACAGTCCTTTCCAGCGAGCACGTAAATAGTCAACGCCAAGTAAAATCATTACCAACTGAACCATAGTTTTCCCCGTCTAAACCATGTGTTATTTTTCAACGCGCAAGCCCATCTGAACATGGTTCGAACAGATATTTATGCGAGTGTTAAAAATAAAATCGTATTTCTTAATTGCTATTTTTCTTCTCTAAAAATCACATTGTTACTATTCGGTACATACTCAGTATTGATACGTTTGGATAAATTTTCCACACCGCACCTCATCGAATCCGAAGTGATGTTCCATGCGGTGGGGTGCCCTTAAAACAGAGCCTGCTTATTATTATAAAAGCCAGGTAAAGCTCGGTTGCCCGCATGCCATGGTTTCATCGAAAAGGGTTTGAGTTATGGTGTGATAGGGCATTGCTTTCTTGAGCATTTTCACGCTATTGATAATTGAGTGGGGATAATGTGGTTGCTGGCTTGCACTGGCTCCAAATAAAAAACACATCCACGCTAATGCATAGATATTTTTGTGGTATGAATTTGTGTAAGTTCACAGCGCATGTAAACCACAGCACTTTATATCTCTGTACCAGTGACGAGCTCGACGGAGGTTCCATGACGGCATTGCCAATACAAATATCATTACCTGGCGAGCTACACGCGTTTTTAAGGCCGCTGCGATCGGATGATGCGCATGCGTGGTCAGCCTATTTGAGTGAGCCTGGTGTCACTGAACATACGAGCTGGGGCGATGTCGGCCCGACCAGCCTGGATACGCTCATTTCGGACTATACCGAAGGCAAGAATGCACTTCGTTGGGCCATCGTGGATGCGAATGACAGTTTGCTCGGTACTTTGGGTTTGAACAACATCACCCGAGAACATGGTCGCGCTGAAATTGCCTACGATCTTGACCCTCGCCACTGTGGCCGGGGTTTAGCAACGGCGGCGGCGCGTGCCGTTATTGATTGGGCACACATGGCATTGGGCCTTCAGCGTGTGCAGGCTACCGTGCTTGATAGCAATCTATTATCGATCGCCGTCCTGGAGCGAGTGGGGATGCAACGCGAGGGATTAATGAGACAGTACCGTCGCGTGCGTGGGCAGGGCCGAGATTATTGGATGTACGCGGCTATTCATCGCGGGGAAAAATGAGGCGGCTGGCCTCAGTTTTCAGCCTGTTGGCTTTGCTCATCATACTTGCGCTGGCAGTCCTGAATCGCGTCTATATTCCCCAGCGTCCAATTGAACAGTATCGAGAACGGCCCTTGTAACGATTCACCGAGCGGCGTCAGTGAGTATTCGACGCCGAGCACCCGCCCATCCAACACCTTGCGCGTCACCATACCGTTGCGTTCCAACTTGCGCAGCGTCTGGGTCAGTACACGCTGGGTGACGCCATCCAGACGGCGCTTGATAGCGTTGAAACGCCGTGGTTCACGCAACACTTCCAGCACCATCATTGACCACTTGTCTGCGATCTGATCGAGAATAATTCGGCTTGGGCAATCGGCCCTGTAGATAGGATCGGTCTCTTTCATCGGTATCCTCCAGTATCCCTGGGATGGTTAAAGTGCGTAATTGACCCTAGGTATGCAAAGTATACCATGCGGTGAAGAGCACCAAAACGCGGTGCTCATTTCTCTCAAACGATAAAGGAAATTGACATGGCGGATACCGATTTTGACCGACTGAGTATTTCCCATAACGGTGGCGTGTCGACGGTTACGATCGACAATCCTCCGGTAAACGTTCTTGATGTGTCTCTGATGTCGGAAATCAGTCGCTTTCTGGTTTCTGTGCGAAATGATCCTGATGTGAAAGTGCTGGTTTTTCAGAGCGCGAATCCAGAGTTCTTCATTGCTCATGTCGATATGACCTTAATTGATGAGCCGAATGCCTTCGACGAGCTGGCGCGTAACGCGCCGGAAGGGCTAAACCCATTCCAGGCGTTCGGGGAGCTGTTGCGCAGCCAGCCGCAGGTCACGATCGTTAAACTGGCTGGGTTGGCGCGTGGCGGCGGTGCCGAATTTGTTGCGGCGGCCGATATGGCCTTTGCCGCTGAAGGGCGTGCAGGCCTTGCCCAGTGCGAAGCCTTGATGGGTATCACACCTGGCGGCGGTGCGACGCAGTACCTGACCAGTCGAATGACGCGCGGCCGCGCGCTTGAAGTGATCCTGGGTGCCGATCTTATTGATGCAGTGACCGCAGAACGCTACGGCTGGGTTAATCGTGCATTGCCCGCCGCCGAACTCGATGATTTCGTCACTCGGCTAGCGCGTAATATCGCGGCCTTGCCAGAAGGGGTTATCGCAGCGGCCAAGCAGGCGATGCCCGCGCCAGACTTGCGGGAGGGTTTTCATCGTGAACACGATGCCTGGGCGGGATTGTTTGCACGCCCAGCAGCGGAAAGGCTTATTCGCGGTGGGCTACAAGCGGGGGCCCAAACGCCGGACGGTGAGCGTAACCTTGAGGAGCTGCTGCGTAATCTTGGTGTTGCACGGGTCTGAACATCAGCCCCGTGCAGACAGGGCGTTTCGGCATGGGGCGTTTACGTAAAGCGTCGCTAGCAAGATACCCACTGGGTTAACAGTGCGTACAGTTTGGCAGGCTCCAGCGGCTTTCTTAATACCAGGTAACCTTCCTGCTCGGCTTCTTGCAGAATAGGGGAGTTGAACTCCCCACTGACCATCGCACCGCTGATATTCGGCAAACGTTCAAACAGCGCTTTCAGTATGTCGAAGCCGCTCTCACCAGAGCGGAGCCGCTGATCGCACAGCACGGCGAAGGGCCTGAAGCCTTCATCAACGATAGCGAAAGCCTCTTCGGCGGAAGCGGCGCAGCGCACGGTTATACCCCATGTGCTCATCAAGCTCGACCAGGCGGAGGTGACCAGCGGATCATCGTCCACGACCAGACAGGCGCCGGACAGGGGGGCATAGCGGGCAGGTGTGACGGTGTTTGAGTATGTGTTGGTGCTTTCTTGTCGTGGGTGTTCGCCGGTGTAGAGGGCAAAACGCATCCAGAAACGGGATCCTTTACCTTCAACGGAGTGCATGCCGTACTTCACCTTCATCAATTTTGCGCAGCGCGCCACTACCGCCAACCCCAACCCATGGCCGGCACTGTCGATTTTCCACGCCAGTTCGGGGCGATAATAGGGGGAGAATATTTTGCCTTTTTCTTCGTCGGCAATGCCAACACCGGTATCCCAAACCTCGATTAAACATTCCCCACCATGAGGGCGGATGGCTATCAGAACTCCCCCTTTTTGTGTGTAACGCAAGGCATTTTGTATCAGGTTAATCAGGGATTGTCGGATAAGTAATTGATCGCCCATGACGAGAACTCTTCGCTTTGGCCGCCATGTTCGCAATGATAGCGTCCGGCTGTTTGCTTCTTCACGAAATAGGGTAATGACGGAATCAAGCAGCGTTCCAATATCCACATGGGTGGTCGCTGTGCTGACGTTTCCGGATTCAATCTTGCTGAGGTCGAGTAAAGAATTAAACATGAGATGCACCGACCGCACGCTTTGTTGTAAATCCAGGAGTTGAGGGATAAGTGTGGTATCGCGATTTTTATGAATAATGGCTTCGATCAGAAAACCCATGGCATGCACCGGTTGGCGTAAATCATGGCTGGCAGTAGTAAGAAATTGATTCTTATCCAGCAATGCCTGTTCCGCTTCTTCTTTGGCCTGCCTAAATTGCTCCGCAAGACGGGAACTGCGCTCTTCAAGACGGGCCTGCTGGATAAAGAATTTATGAGAGCTAAGTGCATGACGGTAAATGGCGAATCCATAAAGCAAATTGAGCATCAGCACAATGAGCATGACATCGTTTAAACGCCAGATAATGCCAATATTAAGCATTCCCCAACAGGAGAAGAAGAAAAGTGTAAAGGTGCTAATTATTGGTGTAAGGTGCGTCGCATTTGCTGCGACGATTGCCGCGATACTGATGTTTAATAATAAGAAAAAATCAAAATTATTTATTTGTGGGGTAATTAAATATAATGATGAAATACCCAGCCCATGCACGAAGGCGACTTTATTAATATGGGGTAACCAGCGATTGAGAATAACCTCTGCATCTTTTTTCTTTGATTCATGTTGATAGCTGCGGTGCCAAAACCTAATGGCTAATGCGCAGAGAAAATACAACAGGATCCAGATGATGATGGGCCACAGGTTTTCCCTCAGCAAATAAATCCAGATCGCAAAAGGGATGCCAACAAAAGGCACCGCAGTAAAGCTAAAGACTAACCGTATAAACGTGTTGTCTAGCAGGCGAATTTGCGCGCGTGGAGAGATTCCATCATCTTGTAAAGATTGAAGTAGCTTCATGCTATTGGCCCGGTCTGCCATGCAGCAAGGTAATGGCTTCCACCCGGCTGCTAACGCCTATTTTCTTTAAAATGTTACCGATGTGTTCCTTGACCGTGGGTTCTGAAATAGAAAGCTCTGAGGCTATTCTTTTATTGGGGAAACCACGCATCATCATGGTTAATACATCCACTTGTCGTGGGGTTAAGTTGAATTTTTGTAGATGGTTTTGTGTGCTGTTTAGGCTGTTGTCATTATCAAGAGGGAACCACGGTTGATTATTCATAAGCGCGGTGACCGCGCTCGCAAATAATTCTGGCGTTTCATTTTTAAGCACGAAACCATGGCCGCCGGCATCACGGACTTTTTGCCATATTTCATTGTTCTCATCACCGCTGACTACCAGCAAACGCACGTTAGGGTAGAGCTGTTTGATCTCTTTGAGTAATTTTAAAGCCGTACCATCGGATAGCCAAAAGTCGATAACGATTAAGCCTGGGGCGCCATGTTCAAGAATGTGGCGATAACAGTGAC
The DNA here is from genome assembly GCF_058191755.1 of Serratia sp. CoH_122_TC_1. NCBI lineage: Bacteria > Pseudomonadati > Pseudomonadota > Gammaproteobacteria > Enterobacterales > Yersiniaceae > Serratia > Serratia sp. CoH_122_TC_1. The sequence continues at coordinate 105,886 of NZ_JBXWLA010000017.1, read as the reverse complement.
CTTCGTTGGTCGCCACATGAACATGCTTAAATCGACAATGCGTATTAAGGAAATTGGCGATACCACTCGCCACCAAAGGATGGTCATCAACGACCAGTGCATAACCCTGCCCCAAAGCAATCTCCTTTCGCATAAACATATCAGAGGGGTTCTGATAATTTTTTATTATTGACCCTCCCTACTTTAGGAGGGTTTTTTCGTTTAGGAAAGAGAAATATATTATTCGGGGACTTTGATAAGACAAAACATAGAACCATTCAGCATTTGGATCTGTTTGGTTGAAAAGGATAATTTATGAGAAAACCACTTATTGCTTTGGCCGTTACTTTTCTGGTAGCCGGGTGTTCAACATTGAAAACCGATCAGGCAATACCGCTACTGCAGGCCGAAACGGCTAAAATGCTGGGCCTGGGATCGTCGGATGAAATTACCGTAACCAATGTTAATGGTGGCCAACCCGATGCATTGGGCGGACAAAAACTTTCTTACCGCGCGACCACGGAAAAAGGGCGTATTTTCGATTGCTCATCGCTGATGATGCCGGGAATCTTAGGCTCTGCGCCTTCGCTAAGCGCGCCGACCTGTACCCCGGTGGTCACACATAAATAACCCTTCTTAAGGCGCGGATTGGGGCAATCCAATAAGTTTGGTATCGATGTGTTAGCGCTGGGGGGCAATAAGCTGGCGCATCGATACCAATCAATCTGTGTTCGCGTATCGCGTTTCATATCTCCTCTAATACATTGAGTTTTTCATATAAATAATAACGTTGATGGCATCAAAGTAATGAGCCGGAGAGAATACATGAAAGATAAAATATCGTACCCTTTAGCGGTAAGAAAACCGCTTTCCAAGCTTTACCTCGCACTCTTTTCCGCACCATTGATATTGATCGGGCCTGTTGATATTGCACGTGCCGACGATGCTGTTTTTGATGGTGAATCCAAAGTGACAGAATCTTTAGCCTACACCGGGAATGTTTACGTCGGCCGCAATCAAAGTGCGAACCTGCTGATCGATAACGGCAAAATCAACGCCTATAACATCAATATTGGCACCCGTTCTGACGGCAAAATTTATGACAGCGTGGTAACGGTCAGGGGGCCTGATGCGGTACTGAGCGCCGTTAACGATCAATCCGTTTTGCGCGGCAGCCTGAATTTGGGTCTGGGGACATTACGGGTTGAAGATGGTGCACTCGCCAGTGCGAAAGAAATTATTGTCGGCACCACGGGCGGTTATGACAGCCATTTGAATGTTAAAGGTGCCGGCTCCAGGGTCATTAGCGACAGGCTTGGCATTGGTTTTGGTCAGGGCGCGCGATCCACCCTATTGATTGAAGACGGCGGGGTGGTAACAACAACCGCTGCAGCCAGGATCGACAGCGGTTTTATACCCGGCGAAGCTGACAAACTGAACCCTAAAGCCACGGTGACGGGCAATAACTCCCAGTGGAACATTACCCAAACGCTTACGGCTAACGGTGATGTGGACGTGCTAAACGGTGGAGTGGTCAACGTTGGCAGCGCAGAGATTGCCGGTGTTTCAGGTTCACGCAAAACCGCCGAGTTGTATATCGCTGGCGAGGGCTCGCGCTTTACCAGCGGCAGCAGCGTCAACGTGGGGGATTATGGCAACGCTGTGCTGTCGGTGGTAGACGGCGGCGTATTTTCCGCTGGCGCTAACGAGTTGCGGCTGGGGGATACCGGCTCCGGCTCGAACCGTGGCGCGTTAATCATCGGCAGCCGCGGCAATATGGATACCGGTACCGGATTGACCGATCCCACGATAGGTGCGGCGGGTGGTGCGGGCACCGTTGACACACAGACGACGATCAACCTGCGGGGTGGGCTGTTCGGCAGCTATGTGTACTTTAACCATACCTCCGACAACTACGATTTCCGCAACAAGATGGTTGGCGAAGGCGAGGTCATCAATACTGCCGGGCAAACGACGTTGAGCGGCGATCTTACCGGGCTCAAGGCCAATGTGGGCGCCCGGGGCGGAAAAATCATCATCGCCAGCGATATCAATACGCTGAAAGAAGACAACATTTTTGATATTCAAACGCTTAGCGCCGAAAATGGCGGCACGCTGATCCTCAATGCGACAGCCGGTTCCGATGTTAACAACGGTCAAGGTTACAGCAGTGCGGCCTCGATAAAAGCCGGCGGTACGCTGGGAGGCAACGGTACTCTGGGCCAAACGGAAATTCTGTCTGGCGGCCATATTTCGCCCGGTGACGGCAACATCGGCACCTTGACGCTGCAACGCTATCTGAACTTCATCGGTGAGTCCTTCTACGACGTCGATATTGCTGGCGACGGCAGCAGTGACAAATTGGTGGTCGCCGGGAAGACCACCATCAGTGATCAAGCCAAAGTTCAGGTGACTGCGCTGGATCCACAAACCAGCTATCAGACGGGCCAAAGCTACCGCATTTTAACGTCGCAAGGCGGAATTGACGGTCAGTTTGCTGAAGCTATCTCAAAATCTGCTTTCCTCGACGTTGCGCTTCATCACAGCGCCAACGCCGTGGATCTGACCATCGCGCAAAAGGGCGGCGGCGAGAACCCGGGCGGTGAAAACCCAGGCGGTGAGAATCCGGGGGGCGAGAACCCTGGCGGTGAAAATCCGGGCGGTGAGAATCCAGGCGGTGAGAATCCAGGTGGCGAAAATCCGGGGGGTGAAAACCCGAGCGAACCAGGTATTTTCCAGACGGTCGCGCAAACCCATAATCAGTGGAATACCGCGGGTGCACTTTCGTCATTGACACAAAGTGGCCCTTCACTGGCGCTGTATAATTCCGTGTTGTTATTGAGTGCACCGGAAGCGCGCGAGGCGTTCAATCAGTTGTCTGGCGAAGTGTATCCATCCATGCAGTCCAATTTGATCGCAGGCAGCACCATGCTGTTCAATGTGCTGAATCAACGCATGCTACGCGTGTTTGATAATGATCCGTTGCCTGTGCCGTCGCTGGCGATGACGCTGGTTCGGCCGGCTCAAGCTGAAAATAATGGTGTATGGGGGCAGACGTTTGGCTCATGGGCAAGAAACAGCGGAAATGAGAACGTCGGAAAACTCGATGGCAACACCAGTGGTTTCCTGCTGGGCGCGGATCATAAATTAGCCGATCACAGCGTTCGCGTTGGGGGATATTTTGGTTATAGCCGCGGTGATTACAAGATTGACAGCCGTCGTTCCAAGTCTGACAGCGATAATTACCACCTCGGCCTTTACGCCGCAGGGCAGCAGGATGCCTTCTCGCTACGTGGTGCTCTGGGCTACACCTGGCACCGTCTGGAAAATGAACGCAACGTTAACTTTGGCAATTACTCGGATCGGCTCAAGGCTGACTATGATGCAGACTCACTGCTGGCGTTTACCGAAGCGGGTTACCGTTTTGGACAATCGGATGCGAATATTGAGCCCTTCGTCAATCTGAGCTATATCCGCCTGCATACCGATAATTTCCAGGAAAAGGGCGGGGCTGCAGCACTTAGTGTACGTAATGACACGATGAATACCTTCTACTCAACGTTGGGTGTGCGCGGCTTCACCGAGCTGCCGAAGAACGTCAGCTTATACGGTTCATTAGGCTGGCAGCATGCCTACGGTGATAAATCCACGTCTTCACGTATGGCCTTTGCCGGCAGCGACGCATTTATCACCCAAGGCACTGCGGTTGATGACAACCTGATGGTGGCGGACGTCGGGGTGAGTGTGAAACTGACGCGTTCCACCACCTTGGATCTCGGTTATCAGGGGCAATACGGCGCTGATACCCAGGTGAATGCGGTCAATGCCAATATCAGATGGTCATTCTGATTTTCTGAAAAGTGAGGTATTGGTTAAAGCGGAATATCGTTGGGCAACAGACCCTCGTTGCCTGGCGATATCTCGGCGTTCTGGGGCTGGCCGTGGTCTTCGGACGTGGAGTGCTCTAGCAATTTGAATAAGGTGGTTCGCTCATCATGGGTTAAATCCCGCCACGCGCCCAGCGGCAGTCCTGTCAGATCAATATTCATGATGCGCACGCGCTCAAGTTTAGTGACCTCATAACCAAAATATTTGCACATGCGGCGGATCTGGCGGTTAAGCCCTTGTACCAATGTGATGCGGAATACCTGTTCGGTCTCTTTCTCCACCCGGCATTCTTTTGTCACTTTGCCCAGTACGGGCACACCTGCGCTCATGCCTTGAATAAATGCGTCGGTCAGCGGTTTGTCGACGGTAACCAGATACTCTTTTTCGTGATTGTTGCCGGCACGGAGGATTTTATTGACCAGCTCACCGTTATTGGTCAGGAAAATTAGCCCCTGAGAAGCCTTGTCCAGGCGGCCGACAGGAAAGGTACGTTGACGGTGGTTAACAAAATCGCCGATGTTATCTCGCTCATGCTTTCCCATGCTGGTGAGGATACCAACAGGTTTATTCAGTGCGATCAGCACCAAATCATCAGCATCACGAGGTTCTATCTGCTGCCCGTTCACCTTCACGCTATCCCCGAGAAACACCTGCGCACCTACGTCAGCCCGTTTGTCGTTGATGAAGACATTGCCCTGTTTGATATGACGATCGGCTTGGCGACGGGAACAGATGCCGCTGTCGCTAATGTACTTGTTAAGGCGAATGGATGAGTGAGTCAGCATAGTTACCCCGTAAAACGCGGACTATACCTTACCCGGGGTGTATTGCGAAGGCTACGCCAGTTCATCAACCTTCACCACACGCGTATTCAGCGGCGTCAGCGTTTGCCCGTCACTGCCCGTCGGCGTCATGCGCGGTATCGTTAACCCACTGTCGTTTTCTACCAGCGTTGACCTTGCTTCTCCCTCTTTAAACAGATAATCCTCACCCCACTGGCGCAATCCGACGATCACCGGGAACAGAGCTTGTCCCTTATCTGTGAGGAGATATTCCTGATAGGCGCTGCCATCCGAAGCAGGCGCAATTTCCAGAATGCCGTGCGCCACCAGCGTGCGTAGACGGGTGGAGAGAATATTCTTCGCCATCCCCAATCCCTTCTGAAACTCACTGAAGCGACGCACGCCGTCGAAGGCGTCGCGCACGATCAGCAGCGACCACCAATCGCCAATCACATCCAGCGTGCGCGCGACCGGGCACTGCGCATCTTCCATACTTTTACGTTTCACAGCGTTCAACTCCTGCAGCAAGATCTGGTTGCATTATAAAACCTCTGTGCGTAAAGTTCATTGGGTTTAATAATGAAACCACTTTGGGGTGAAGGATGAGTGATAAAGCACTGGATCCGGTCTGTACGTCACAGGGGGAAGTGCTGGGCCGGCTTCCTGCGTCGTTGGTGTTGTTGCTGGCGGGAGCCAGTGCCTTCAGCGTGGCAAACGTGTATTACGCTCAGCCTTTGCTGGACGCCATTGCCCACGATTTTACTATCAGCTTGGCCTCGGTTGGCATGGTGATCACCGCAACCCAGTTGGGGTGTGCGCTGGCATTATTGCTGGTGGTGCCATTGGGGGATCGGATTAATCGCCACCGGCTGTTGGCGGTTCAACAACTGCTGTTGATTGCTGCCCTGTGCGTGGTCGGCTGGGCGGACAACAGCCTGTTACTGCTGAGTGGCATGTTGCTGGTGGGGCTGTTTGGCACCGCGATGACGCAGGGGCTTATCGCTTTTGCCGCGACATTGGCAGCGCCGCATGAGCGAGGGCGGGTGGTGGGGGCTGCACAGGGAGGGGTGGTATTGGGCTTGTTGCTGGCGCGAACGCTTTCTGGCGCACTGGCGGATATGGGGGGCTGGCGAGCCGTCTATTTCTTCTCCGCTGCGGTAACCTTGGTTCTGCTGCCGGTGCTGGCGCGTTTGTTACCTGCGCCACGCACACCGCCGTCGACGCTCAGTTATCCGGCGTTGTTGCGTTCAATGCTGACGTTGTTATGGGGTGATCGCACGTTGCAGATCCGGGGTATGCTGGCGCTGCTGATGTTTGCGGCATTCAGTATTTTCTGGAGTGCGCTGGTACTGCCACTCAGTCAGGCCCCGTTTAACTTTTCGCATTCGGCGATCGGAGCCTTTGGTCTGGTGGGGGCGGTGGGTGCGTTGGCGGCGGTGCGTGCCGGGCATCTGGCCGATCGCGGTTTGGGGCAGGTGGCGAGCGGTGTCTGCCTGTTACTGTTGGTGGCGGCTTGGGTTCCCCTGAGCATGTTGAGTTACGGTTTGGGCTGGCTGATTATGGGTATTGTGTTGCTCGATCTGGCGGGTCAAGCCATTCACGTACTGAATCAGAGCCTGATTTTCAATGCACATCCGCAGGCCCACAGCCGATTGGTCGGTTGCTACATGCTGTTCTACGCCGTGGGGAGTGGGCTGGGGGCCTTCGCCAGCACGCATGCTTACGCTTGGGCGGGGTGGAGTGGTGTGTGTTGGCTCGGTGCGGGCGTTAGCCTGGTCGCCTTGCTGTTCTGGTGGCTGACATTACGCGGCATGCCGGCCTCAGGCGCGGTGGTAGAGCAATAACAGTTGGGAAATCAGTGCGTCGCACAGTAATTGCAATTGCGGCGCGCCGATGGTTATCCCACTCATTTCCCCCTCTTTCTCCTTAGATTTTGTCTGGTGCACCACACAAACCCAACCGCATGCATTAGCAAAACCGATTTAGCAATATAGCGGCACGGCCACTCATCAGCCGCAGCGGTCACATTTTACCGCGCCCATCGCTCCTGCCGCCGTCGTTCCCGGCATGGGGGAGCTTACTTGCTAAGAGGAAATCATTATGACAAACCTAAATTACAAACCGACCATTTGGACCCGCGCAGAGGCGCTGAAAGTCAACGAAAACGATCCGACCACCACGCAACCCTTGGTGAGCGCCGATTTTCCGGTCATGAGTGACAGCGTGTTCATCTGGGACACCATGCCGCTGCGCACCCTGGAGGGCACCGTGGTTTCCGTCAACGGCTGGTCAGTAATTTTGACGCTGACCGCCGATCGCCATCCTTATGACCCGCAGTATATTGATGGCAACGGCAATTACGACATCAAGCGCGACTGGGAAGATCGCCACGGCCGTGCGCGCATGTGCTACTGGTATTCTCGTACGGGTAAAGACTGGATCTTCGGCGGCCGGGTGATGGCGGAAGGGGTTTCACCGACGACGCGTGAATGGGCGGGTACTCCTATCCTGTTGAATAACGAAGGCGATATCGATCTGTATTACACCTGCGTGACGCCGGGTGCCACCATTGCCAAAGTGCGCGGCCGCATTGTGACGTCGGATGACGGCGTGCAACTGCAGGATTTCAACGAGGTGAAATCGCTGTTCGAGGCCGACGGGGTGTATTACCAGACCGAAGCGCAGAATCCCTACTGGAACTTCCGCGACCCCAGCCCGTTTATCGATCCGCAGGACGGCAAACTGTATATGGTGTTCGAGGGTAACGTAGCCGGCGATCGCGGTTCGCATGTGGTTGGCCCGCAAGAGCTGGGGCTGGTGCCGCCGGGCCATGAAGAGGTAGGCGGCGCACGTTTCCAGGTGGGCTGTATCGGCCTGGCGGTGGCGAAGGATAATCGCGGTGAAGAGTGGGAGATTTTGCCGCCGCTGGTTACGGCTGTGGGCGTCAACGATCAGACCGAACGCCCGCACTATGTGTTCCAGGACGGCAAATATTACCTGTTCACCATCAGCCATAAATTCACCTATGCCGAAGGGTTGACCGGGCCGGATGGGGTGTACGGTTTCGTCAGCGATAGTCTGACCGGGCCTTACACGCCGATGAACGCCTCAGGCCTGGTGCTGGGTAACCCGCCGGAACAGCCTTTCCAGACGTATTCGCATTGCGTGATGCCAAATGGTTTGGTGACGTCGTTCATCGACAGCGTGCCAACCAGCGGCCAGGATTACCGTATCGGCGGGACGGAAGCGCCAACGGTGCGGATTGTGCTGGAAGGCGACCGTTCCTTTGTGCGCGAGGTGTACGATTACGGTTATATCCCGGCGATGCAGGATATCGTTTTGCAAGGGTAATCGGCGGTTTGTAGCCTGAGCCGTTTTAGAGGCCTGACGATGTCAGGCCTTTTCAGGTTTGGCGCACAGCGGATGACGCTATTTTTTAGGCGAGTGCAGCAGGTAGTAGTCTTCCGCGCCGTCGTTGCCGGTGGTTATCTTTTGCCAGCCGTGTTTATGATAAAACGCCAACGCCTTTTCGTTCTTCACCAGACATTTCAATGAACCGGTGGCAGTAAATGTCTGTTCTGCCGCCTGCAGTAAGGCACTGCCTACGCCAAGGGGCGGCAGGTGAGGATCAACATACAGATTATGGATAAAATTATCTTGGCGATAAATCGATACAAATCCCAGTAGCGTCCCCTGATCCTCCGCTACCCAGATATCCTCACCCAACGTCGAACGATCGAAATCCTCTAGTCGGTAATCGTCGGTATCGCGCCACGGAAACGCCGCTTTGCGTGATGCCAAATACAGCGTGCGCAGGAAGGGGCGGTCGGCTTCTTGGTAGGGTCTGATCTGCATGGCATCTCCTTTTTATTTTTTTGACACTATAGCGCAATTGACCTCACCGTCAGCAACCCCAATAATGGCTGTCTTGACTCGGGGTGCCTCTAGGGGCTGAGATTTTACCCGTATTACCTGATCTGGATTATGCCAGCGTAGGGAAGTCTCGGTGCCCCAACCGGTACCCGCCTTCTTGAACGCCGGTTGGGAGGAATATGTTCGCTCGACCTGATGCTTTACCCGGCGCCCGTGCCGCGGCCTGTTTGACCCAATTTAAGCACCAACCCCCATTGATTCACTGCCTGACCAACGAAGTGGTGCAGGAGCTGACGGCTAACGTGTTGCTGGCGCTCGGCGCTTCCCCTGCGATGGTGGTGGAACCGACAGAGGCAGCGCAGTTCAGCCTGCTGGCGAATGCTTTGCTGATTAACATCGGTACTCTCAATGCCTCACGTGCCGAATCCATGCTGGCGGCGGTGGAGGCCGCCAATACGGCGGGAACGCCATGGACGCTGGATCCGGTGGCGGTTGGTGGGTTGGTGTACCGTACTGCCTTTGCCCATTGCCTGTTAGGTAAAAAACCGGCGGCGATCCGCGGTAATGCTTCCGAAATCATGGCGCTGAGCGGTCTGCAGACAAGTGGGCGCGGCGTAGACAGCACGGACGATTCGCTGGCGGCTTTACCCGCCGCGCGTGAGCTGGCACGGAGCAGTGGCGCTGTCGTGGCGGTAACCGGGGTCGTGGATTATGTCACCGACGGCCAGCGTGAGTGGGCCGTCGCAGGGGGGGACGCACTGATGACGCGGGTCGTGGGAACCGGCTGTGCCTTATCGGCCGTAGTGGCGGCATTTTGCAGCCTGCCGGGCGATCGGCTGGACAACGTCGCGACTGCCTGCCGGGTGATGTCGCTGTGTGGTGAACGTGCCACGCGCGATGCCGCAGGGCCGGGCAGTTTCACCCCTGCGTTCCTCGACGCGTTGTATCAACTGCGTCCGGAGGATCTGCAATGAAACGAATTAACGCATTGACTATCGCGGGTACCGATCCGAGCGGCGGTGCAGGTATCCAGGCTGACCTGAAAGCCTTCTCTGCGCTGGGTGCCTACGGGGCCTCCGTTATTACCGCACTGGTGGCGCAAAATACCCGCGGGGTGCAGTCGGTTTACAATATTGACCCTGCTTTTGTCGCCGCTCAGCTTGATTCCGTGTTCAGCGATGTGCGTATCGACAGCACCAAAATCGGTATGCTGGCTAACACTGACATTGTGCAGGCGGTGGCGGAGCGTTTGCGTCATTACCAACCGGCATTTGTGGTGCTGGATACCGTGATGTTGGCGAAAAGTGGTGATCCCCTGTTGGCGCCAGAGGCCGTGGACTCTATTCGTCGCGAACTGTTGCCGTTGGTGTCGATTATTACGCCGAACCTGCCGGAAGCTGCGGCTTTGCTGGAATGTGCGCCGGCGGAGAATGAACGGCAAATGCGTGAGCAAGGCCAGGCGCTGCTGGCAATGGGCTGTCGGGCGGTGCTGATGAAGGGCGGTCATCTGAGTGAAAGTGAGAGCCCGGACTGGTTGTTTAGTGATGGGCAGGAACTGCGTTTCACTGCGCCACGTGTGGCGACCCGTCATACGCACGGTACCGGTTGTACACTTTCCGCCGCGTTAGCCGCATTGCGCCCGCGCCATGATGATTGGGCCAGCACGGTGGCGTCGGCCAAAGATTATCTACAAAAAGCGTTGCAGCAAGCCGACACCCTGGAAGTGGGGCAGGGTATCGGACCGGTGCATCATTTTCACGCCTGGTGGTGAGTCAACTTTTTGCCGTCACTGTGGTCTGACTAGATTCAGGCCCGGTTTTGGCCGGGTGCAGACGAATTTTATTAAAGGAGAAGGCCATGACAGGACAAAACGCACTTCGCGGTGCCATCTTCGGCGTGTTACTCAGCTTCAGCGTGGGCAGCGTTGCCCAACAAATTGTCACTACCTCCGATGTGATCCAGCTGCCGGGCTACCAGACAAGTTGGCAGAACATGGTGAAAGGCCAGGCCCGTTTACCGGGGTGGGCGCGTAAGGGAATGGGGACATCAACCCCGGCGCAAAGCCTGAGTTGGAAGGGCCAAAATTATTTGGTGGGCAATCTGTGCAAACCCCACGACTGTGCCAACAATTTTATGATGGTGGCGTTTAAAGAAGACAAGTCACAGGCATGGGCGGTGCGCGTCGAAGTGGCGAACAAACCGGAAGCGGTTGATCATCCGAAGAAATACGCTAAATACCAATGGTTGGGCAAGCCGGACGAGGACATGAAGGCGCTGTTGAAACAACAGTTCGAGAATAATCCAGACTGGAAATAATCAGTATTCGGCTGAATGCTGACGCATTTGGCCGTTTTTTTGCGATGAATATAGAACATTAAAATTAAACCCATATAAAACAATGTCAAAATAGGATAAATGTTATTTCATAATGATTTTATTATTTGGTTATATCTGTTTTGTATTATTTTGTTGTGCGTAATTATATTTATCTCCTTAGTATTTAATGGGTTGTGAGTTTTATTTTCTTTCTTAAATAATAACCACTTTTATTTTGTGTTTTTATTTTATTTAGTGTCTATGATCTTGTTTGGCGAATTTATTTTCACCGGAAAAATAGGCATTGCAGCTTTTTGCAATGGTGTCTGGAGATAAATATGTAAGCGGAGCATTATGATCATGGAAACAAATCACATTACTCTTTCTGAAGATGAAAAAGCGTCATTATACTTGTTGGATCAGGCGATGGGGTTCACCGTGCAGGCCGCATTGCGGGTCGCGACGGAGCTGAACGTGGCCGACGCTCTGATTGATACGCCCAAAACGTCCCGGGAGCTGGCGAGTCAGCTGACGGTGGATCAGGACTTATTGCATCGCGTTATGCGCACGCTGGTATCTCGCAATATTTTTACCGTTTCTAACGACGGCCATTTCGCGCTAAATTCGGTGGCGCAATGCCTGCGCTCCGATGCCAGGGATTCTTTGCGTGCTGCAGTCATCATGCTTACTGATGACACATTCTGGCTGCCTTTGGGCAAGTTGACGGGAACTGTTCGGGGTGACCCGGTGTTCAAACAGCTGTTCGGAATGTCTTTTTATGAATATTGGTCGAGGGAAAATATTCCCGCGTCGGAAAATGATTTTCATGCCGGAATGTCGTCCATGTCATCGGTGGAAAATAAATTCCTGGTGCGAAATTATCATTTCCCAGAAAATGCGACGGTGGTGGATATTGCGGGGGGATTGGGCGGATTGCTGCTGAGCGTATTGCGTGCTAACCCGACGCTCAAAGGTATCCTTTTCGATCAGCCGCAGATCTTGCCGAGAAATCGGCTCGGTGAACTCGGGGACGATTCCCGTTGGGAAACCTGTGCCGGCAGCTTCTTCGAGTCGTGTCCGACGGCGGACTTTTATTTATTGAAATACATCACCATGGACTGGCCGGACGAACCGGCCAGCCGGATATTACGCAGCTGCCGCAATGCTATGCATCCTGATTCGACACTGTTGATCATGGAACCGGTGATCCCAGAAGGTCATGATTGGGACAGTGCCAGAGAGATCGATCTGCTGCTCATGGGGAGTTTTGACGGCGGGAAAGCGCGTACCGAAGAAGAACTGAGGGCATTGCTGGCCACTGCCGATCTGAAGCTGAACCGGATAATCAACACCGGTTGTTATGTCTCGATCGTTGAGGCAGTGCCCAGCTAAGTCAACGCTGAGGATAGAAAGAAACCCGCAAACAATGCGGGTTTCTGTCCTTTTCGTCAGCCGATGCCCGCCTGATGCAGGTCGTGCAGGTTGATCGCGCCCACCAGTACGCCGTCCAAATTGACCACCGGGGCAGCGCTGATATGCTGTTCGTGTAACGCCTCAAGCGCTTCTCCGGCGCGCCACTGTTCTGGCAAGCGGTAGCCGGGGCGGGTAATTGCCGGGCTTAACGCATCCTGCAGGCTATTCCCTTTCACCAGCCAGCGACGCAGGTCACCATCGGTAAAGACGCCGACCACTTTCTGCTGTGCGTTACACACGGGCACCAAGCCCAGCCCGGTGCGGCTCAGTTCAAGCATCGCTTCCATGACGTTGGCATTTTCACTGACCTGAGGCAGGCGATCGCCTGTGCGCATCAGGTGATGTACCCGATTCAGTAAACGTGCGCCCAGACTGCCGCCAGGATGTGAGCGGGCAAAATCTTCGGCATTGAAACCGCGTTGACGCATCAGCGCCATGGCCAATGCATCACCCATCATCAGCGTATTGACTGCGCTGGAGGTCGGTGCCAGCCCCATTGGGCAAGCTTCACGTTCAACGCTGATATCCAGCACGCAGGCCGCTGCCTGTGCTAACGGTGACTCTTTACCGCCTGTGATGGCGATCACCGGGATAGTATTTTCCGCCAGTAGCGGCAGGATAAGATCCAGCTCTTTGGCTCGGCCTGAATAAGAGATAAAGATCACCACGTCATCGGCACCGATCATTCCGAGATCGCCGTGCAGCGCTTCCGCCGGGTGTACGAAGAACGACGGTGTGCCGGTACTGGCCAGAGAGGCGGCGATTTTTTTGCCGATGTGACCGGACTTGCCAATGCCGGAAACCACGGCCTTGCCACGGCAGTTCAGCAGCAGTTCGCAGGCGCGGACGAAATTATCGTCCAGCCGTTCCAGCAGACGTTGTGCTTCTGTCAGCTCAATTTCCAGTGTTTCACGGGCAAAGGCCAGAAGGGCCGAGGCGTTACTCATCAGAATCTCCTACCAGAATGATATTGATACCTTTCGCTTGTAGTGCGGCGAGATAATCCGGGTTGATGTTTTTATCCGTAATCAGCGTGTCTACGGCGGCCAGGTCGCAGACCACGTTCGGGCTTTTACGGCCGAATTTCGACGAGTCTACCAGAAGAATAATGCGGCTGGCGGCCTCGCACATCGCTTTACTGACGTTATGCACCTCATTAAAGGTGGTAACGCCTGCGTTGAGGTCTACACCATCTGCGCCGATAAACAGTTTGTCGAAGCTGAACTGTTGGAAAGCGGATTCTGCCAGGCTGCCGTGGAATGAGGCCGATTTTTTGCGATAGGTACCGCCGGGCATCAGGATAGTCTGGTCGTTGTCCAGCTCCACGAGCGCATTGACGATATGCAAGCTGTTGGTCATCACGGTGATGTTATTGAACTGCGCCAGATGCGGCACCATTTGCAGCACGGTACTGCCGGCGTCGAAAATCAGTGAATCGCCGTCGTTGATAAGCCCAATGGCGGCGTAGGCGATCTGGCGTTTCTTTTCGGTATTGATATGGGTTTTACGGTCGATCGGTTGATCGCCATCGTCACGGCTGAGGACGACACCGCCATACGTACGGATCACTTCACCTTCGTCCTCCAGCAGAGTGAGGTCTTTACGAATGGTGGTGCCCGTGGTGGCGAAGTGTGCTGCCAGGGCATCCACTGCCGTTTTGCCATGCCGCTGCAGATATTCAAGGATAGCGGCCTGCCGCTGCTTTGGTTTCATAGCCTGTCCTGTTCACAAGAGTTGAGCATTTCCCTTCAATGAATAATTCAATATGAAAGGTAATGTCTTTTAATGTGAAAATATCATGATTTAGGGGCAATCGCTAACGATAGTGCAGTCTGGCATGCGCGATCCTCGGGGAAGATCACATCCGGGATAAGGTCTCTCTGATGAAGCCCGTGCAGACGGGCGAGCTGTCGCGGTTGCGCAAAAATGGTCAGGCCACGCATGAGCATGCTGCCGCAGACCCGCTGCTCGGTATCGAAAGCCAGTGCCAAGACTACCCGTGGCCGAAAGCGCCCGCCAGAACGCCCGACACCGACGGTGCCCAGCTGGCATAGGCCGTCGAAGGCGCGGTTAAAACGTTGAAGTTGCCACCAGCCGAAAGCAATGTGCAGTAGCCAGGCCAGCACGGCAAAAATAATGAATGCCTGGGTCATGTCGTCTCCTGTTTGGTTTCCCTCTCCCGAAGGAGAGGGAGGGATAATCCGATCAGAACATCACCTGACCGCCGGTAATATTGATTGACTGGCCCGTGCAGTAAGACGCCTTATCACTGGCATAGAACAGCAGGGTATTCAGGACATCCTGATAGTCGCAGCCGCGTTTCAGTGGCACTTTATCGGTGTAATACTTTTCAACCTGATCGGGTGCGATCCCCAGTTTCTGTGCGTACTGCGGCAGCAGCGACTGGAACATCGGCGACTTCAGCAGATTGCCGAGCATCAGCGAATGGACGGTAATGCCGTACTCCGCCAGATCAAGCGCCAGTGATTGGGTCAGCCCGACGCCGCCAAACTTGGCAGCGCTGTAGCCTGAATTGTGCTTGCTGCCGACCTTGCCGGATTTGGAGTTGATCTGAATGATGCGCCCGGCAATGCCGTCGCGGATCATCAGGCGGGAAAACTCGCGGGCGCAAAGAAAATAGCCCACCAGATTCACTTGCAGCGAGCGGTCGAAATCCCCCAACGGAAAATCGGTGATTGGTGCCGCCTTGGCGATCCCCGCGCTGTACACCAGCAGGTTGGTCTGTCCAAATGCACCATCCACTGCCGCTGCCAGTTTCATCACGCTTTGTTCATCGGTGGCATCGGCCTGAAAGCCCTGCGCACAGCCTGCGCCGTATTGATCGTTAATCTGCTGCGCCACGTTTTGGGCGTTCCCCGCGTTTAAATCGGCCACCGCCACGCGGTAACCCGCCTGCGCCAGTCCCAGGCACAAGAATGCGCCTAATGTTTGGCCACCGCCAATCACTACTGCTACTTCAGACATGGTCTACTCCTTATGCGATAAATTTCAGCGTACTGCCTATCGGAATATCAATCGGCGTGGTGCCGGAAACATGGATCGAGCCGGGAAATTCGGCCTGGGTTTCCCCGTCAAAACGCACGGTAAGGTGGCCCAGTTCACGCAAATTCTGGTTAGCGACGCTGCCGACGGCTGTGATCGGGTAGCGTTGATCCGCCAACTCCATCCATCCACCCGCGAGCAGTTCACCGAGGGTATTGCCGTGCTGGTGGATAAAACAAAACTCTTCGATGTCTGCCGGTGCTCCTTCACGAAAGGTGATCAGCATGTCATCACACAGCGCATCGCGGGCAGAGCCGCCAATCTGGGTGATGGTGGTTTGAAAAATGGTGTTCATAACTAGCCCCTGGCGGTAAATGTTATTGATAGATGAAGGCCGAGGCGGCCCAGGCGATCAGCACGGTGGGCGCACCGGTCAGGAAACGCCCGACCAATACCGAAGGCACACCGACCCGCACCGTGTCCTGTTTGGCTTCTGCCAGCGACAGGCCCACGGGAATAAAGTCGCAGGCAGCTTGCGCATTGATCGCGAACAGGGCGGGCAGTGCCAGCTGCGGCGGGATATGGCCCAGGCCAATCTGTACCCCGACCAGCACACCGATTACCTGAGCGATCACCGCGCCGGGGCCCAGGAAGGGGGACAGCAGCGGGAAGGAGCAAATCAGCGCCAGCGTCACCAGGCCAATAGGGCTGTTGGCTAACGGTGTCAGACCGTGGGCGATAAAATCCCCAAGACCGGACGCCATGATGATGCCGATTAGCGCCGAGACGAACGCCATAAACGGCAGAATGGTTTTCAGGACGGTGTCGATGGTGTCGCGACCCGCCTGGAAAAACACGGCCACCACAGATCCCATGCCCATGCCGACTTTTGCCAAGAGGCCGTCACTCTGCTCGGTGATTTTTTTACTGGTGTCGTAATCCCGTCCCCTTGACTGAGTGGCGGAAGCGGCTTGCACCGCATCTGTTTCCGACGCTACCCGGCTGATGTTGTTATCGCGCACCCCAGAAACGTAGATGTCCTCGAGAATAAACTTTGCCAGTGGGCCGGATTGTCCGGTGGCGTGGATATTGACCGTCGGAATACGGCGTTTAGGGTACAGGCCACAGCGTAGGGTACCGCCGCAGTCAATCACCATCACACCAATCTCGTCCGCCGGCGGTTCACCTTCCTTGAAGCCGTCGACGGCGGGCCAGCCAGTCAGTTCGCTAAGCCGGTCGACGATCGACGGGCGGGTGCCCGCAGTGATGTACACCACTTTTTTGCCCGGCTCGATCGGCAACTGTAATGGGCCGCCCCAGCCGCTGGCGCCTTTCTCAATACGGATATAAGCACTCATGCTGCACTCCACGGGTTAAAGTTGCACCTGACGATCCAGGCGGATGCCCATCTTGCGTTCAAACAGGCTGGTGGTGAGATCGGTTACCCAACCGCGGAAGAAGTTGGTAAACAGCCCGACCAAAAAATAGCTCACAGCCAGTGGCCCCAGCGGCAGACCGAGGGTGGTCAGCCCGCTGGCGATGCCGAGATAAACGAACAGTTCGCCGGGATTGATATGCGGGAACAGGCCATTCATGGAGTGGCAGCTGTAAGATGCTGCTGCGTAGTAACTGGGTTTATATTTCTCGGGCATAAAACGGCCGAGGCTGAGGGTCATTGGGTTACAAAAAACAAAGGTGCCGAGCAGCGGCAGCAGCAGATAACGTGAAACCGGGTTTCCCGCGCAGCGCTGCGCCAAGCGTTCAATACGTTCCTGGCCAACAAATTTAATCAGCGCGTTCATAATGACCAACAAGCTGATTAACAAAGGTAAAATGCCAGTCACCATGCCGACAAACACCTCACCGCCTTTCTGAAACAGGCCGATAAACCATTCGGCACCCTGAGTGATTAGCTCAATCATTATTGTTCTCCTGTGATGGAAGGTATGGCCTGGAGCAAAACGGCAGCTCTGTCGCCATGGTCCTTACACTAATCACTTCACGGATTCATTTGTTTTAAATAGATCACATTTTGAAAGATAAATATTTTATTGTGAAAGTTAATTATGAAAGAAAAATAACATCGAAGCACGGTGGCCGTGAGGCGGGAAAGGGGAATCAGCAGATAAAAGACATGAAAAAGCCCGGCGTACCGGGCTGGAGAGAACTCTACTTACTGTCGCCGTGATCAGGCGATGGTCACTTTCTTGTCCAGATAGGTGTCCTGAACGGCATTGATCAACGCCACACCTTCTTTCATCGATTTCTTGAACGCTTTACGCCCCAGGATCAGGCCCATGCCGCCGGCACGTTTGTTGATAACGGCAGTACGCACCGATTCCTGAAGGTCGTTTTCACCGGCAGCGCCGCCGGAGTTAATCAGCCCGGCGCGGCCCATATAGCAGTTGGCCAACTGGTAACGCACCAGATCGATCGGGTGGTCAGTGGTCAGCTTGCTGTAGACGCGGTCATCGGTATAACCAAATTTCACCGCGCGGTAGCCGCCGTTATTTTCCGCCATTTTCTGCTTAACGATATCGGCGCCAATGGTGGCGGCAATATGGTTGGCCTGACCGGTAAGATCGGCGCTGGAATGATAATCCACCCCGTCTTTATTGAATGCCGGGTTACGCAGATAGGCCCACAGCACGGTGACCATACCCAGCTCATGAGCACGCTCAAAGGCGCTAGAAATTTCCTCAATCTGGCGGCGTGACTGTTCAGAACCAAAGTAAATGGTGGCCCCGACCGCGACGGCACCCATGTTGAAAGCCTGCTCGACGCTGGCATACAGCGTCTGGTCGTATTGGGTTGGGTAGCTCAGGGTTTCGTTATGGTTCAGTTTGACCAGGAACGGAATTTTGTGCGCATAGCGGCGTGACACGGACGCCAGCACGCCGTAAGTGGAGGCGACGCAGTTACAACCGGCCTCAATGGCCAGTTCGACGATATTTTTCGGATCGAAGTACAACGGGTTGGCAGCAAACGACGCGCCGGCAGAATGCTCAATGCCCTGATCGACCGGCAAAATTGACAGGTAGCCGGTGCCAGCTAAACGACCGTGATTAAGCAGGCTTTGCATGGAACGCAAAACGGTGTTGGGACGGTTGTTATCGATCATTATCCGGTCAACAAAGTCGGCGCCCGGTAGGTAGAGATTCTCAGCAGGGATGGTAGTACAGCGGTGTTGCAACAGGTCTTCCGCTTCCTTTCCTAACAACTGTGCAATATCAGTCATGATTAACTCCCGATTAGCTTCTTCATAACACCGGTAGGGCAAGGTATCTGACCACCGGCGCAGTAAAAAGCGGTGATTGAAGCTGATAGAACGATATTAATGAAATCCTGACAGCAAGGAGAAACAATAGATGCGATTGAGAGGAAATGCCATTTGCATGGCCAAATACGTGGGGGCGATCGCCCCCTTGACGGCCAGGCCGCTGATTATTCTGCGTCGAACCACTCGGTATTTTGCAGGGCGATAGGGGTGATTGAGTAAATCATTTCTTGTAGATGCTCGTGGATGGCACGCTCGGCGGCGTCTGCATCCTGCGCCTTCAGCGCGGCAAAAATACGGTAGTGCTGTTGGATTAGGCTCTCCGGTGGTGAGACCTCACTCAGGCTGAGAAAACGCACTCGGTCCATGGTGGCCTTGATGGTTTCGATGGTCTCCCAGGCCAACGGGCAGTCCGCGAACTGGGTCAACAGTTGGTGAAATTCATCGTCCAACGTCAGAAACTCACGCGTCTGCTGGTTTTGTGCCGCCAGCTCCTGACGATGCAAGTTATGCTCCAGCGTCATCAGTTGTTCCGGTGTGATCCGTTCCGCCGCACGCCGCACGATCGCGCATTCCACCGCCTGACGGATAAAGCGCCCGTCGGCCACCCGCTTGGCAGAAATCTTCATCACAAACGTCCCGCGTTGCGGCAGGATCTGCACCAATCCAGCCTCTGCCAATTTGATAAAGGCTTCGCGCACCGGTTGGCGAGAAACACTAAAGCGGGTAGAAATCTCTTTCTCGGACAACAGTGTACCGGGGGGAATGGTGCAATCGACGATATCCTTGCGCAGGAAACGGTAGACTTGCTGATTGACCGGGAGATTATTGGTGAGGCTGTAGGATTCAGACATGGTGACAACGCATTACCAAGCTTGAGTGTGAATGCCACCATACTAGCAGATTATCCGCTGGCTGCGGACGGATAAATCCTTCCGCAGCTTGACGAACAAAGCCATTTTACGCTGTCGGTGAGGAACAGCCGAGCGGCAATCCCGCCACGCAAGCCTTGGCACCTTGTGTCAGCAGTTGCCGATAGGCATCGGTCACCGCCCCGACAAAACGCGGATCATCGGGCAGATCATGGCCGAAGACGGTATCAAGTTGCAGTAAGGCCAGCACCCGTTCAGGGCCTTCGCGACTGTTGCTGACCACATTGGCGAGGCGTTCCCGTAATGGATCGCTTATCTCGATGGCCTGACCTTGCTCATCCTGACCGCCGACGTATCGCATCCAACCGGCAACGCCTAACGCCAGGCAGTCAACGTTGCCGTCGCGTGCCAGATGCCAGCGAATGGCGTCCAGCAAGCGCTGCGGCAGTTTTTGGGTACCGTCCATGGCGATCTGCCAGGTTCGGTGTTTCAGTGCGGTGTTGCGGTAACGCGCCAGCAGCGACTCAGCGTACTGCGCCAGATCCACGCCGCAGACTTGCAGCGTCGGGGCCTGTTCCGCCAGCATCAGATGGCGCGCCGCACGCTCGAAATAGGCATCCTGCATACTGTCGCTGATGTGGGTATAGCCTGCCAAATAGCCCAAATAAGCGAGGAACGAGTGGCTGCCGTTGAGCATCCGCAGCTTCATTTCTTCGTAGGGCAGCACGTCGTTCACCAACTCGGCACCGGCTTTTTCCCACTGGGGGCGGCCCTGTGGGAAGTTATCTTCGATCACCCATTGGCGGAACGGCTCGCAGGTGACACCGAGCAGATCGGCGACGCCACCCAGCAATGCCTCCGTGTGTTGCTGGGTTTCTGCCGTGACCGCCGGGACAATGCGGTCGACCATCGTTGAGGGAAACGCGACATGCTGTGCGATCCACGCTGCTTGGCCATTGTCTTGCCGTTGCGCCAGCTGCGTTAATACGTTGCGAGTAATCTGGCCGTTGGCGGGCATATTGTCGCAGGACATCACGGCAAACGCAGGCAACCCACGTTCCCGGCGCAGACGCAGTGCGGCCAGGATCAATCCCGGCGCGGAACGTGGTTGCTGTGGATGAACAATATCATGCTGAATATCCGGGTGTTCTGACAGCAACTGGCCGCTGGCGGGGTGATAACAATAGCCTTTCTCGCTGATTGTTAATGAAACGATGGCCACTTCCGGTTGTGCCATGGCGTCTAACACGGCGTCCAATCCGTCGACCTGCAGGTGCAGAGCCTGCCTGACAACGCCAATCACTTGACCGTGCCAATCGGTATCGTTCATTTCGGCAACCGTATACAGCAAATCCTGCCGCTGTAGATCGGCGATTTTTTGCCTGCCGTTGTGCATGCTGATCACGCAGTAACCCCAGTCGCTGGCGTGATCGTTAGCCAGTTGTTCGGCATACACAGCCTGATGCGCGCGGAAAAATGCGCCAAAGCCAATGTGCACGATGCGTGGTTTAAGCCGTTCTCGATCGTAATCCGGCAGGGCAATTGCCGCCGGCAGTGTGCTGTTAGGGGAAAGTATCATGCTGGAATTCCTGACAGAGGGACAGGGCGGCGATGGCCGCCCGATTGCATTAGGATTTTGAGATTTGCGGTTGCGCGGTATTGCGCGGTGCTTTGATCACCAACAAGACCAGTACCGCACCGAGCGCCGCCACGCCGCCTGCCAGCATAAAGGCGCTGTCGAATTTGCCGGTGTTTTGCACAATATAGCCGGTAACTATCGGGCCGATAATGCCGGAAACGCTACCGACCAGGTGGATGAAGCCGCTGGCACCCCCGACGCGGGATTTATGCACAACGTCTTGAATGATTGCCCAGTAAATAGCGCCGGTGATGTACAGGAAGAAGATCGACACTGACATCAGCATTACCGCCGGGACCACACTGCTGACGGTACCAGCCAGTGCTACGCAGATAGCTGCCGCCAGCAAGCTGGTGACCAACACAATCTTGCGCGACAGCAGCAGCTTGCCGGTAATATTGAAAATCTTGTCAGAGATATACCCGCCGAGCGCCAACCCGACAAAACCGACAATCCACGGAATCATGGTGGTGAGGCTCATTTCCTTGATGTTCAGGTTATGCGCCTGCACCAAATAGGACGGAAACCAGCTCAGGAAGAAGAACAGGATATAGTTGTAGCAGAAGAAGGCGAATGCAGTGACCAGGATAATCGGTTGTTTCAGGTAGTAGCCCAGGCCGTGTGCGGCATGGCTCAGTTCTTCCTCTGCACTGTGAGTCTCTTCTTTCATTTGGTTAATCAGGGCGAGTTCTTCATCGCTGACGCGTTTACTTTTCGCCGGGTTATCTGCCACCACAAAGAACCACACCAGCATCCAGACAATGCCGATCGAGCAGATAATCATAAACGCGGGTCGCCAACCGAACGCCAGCGCCAGATAACCGACGATCGGCCCCGCGACGGCACCGCCCAAAGGGGAACCGGCGCTGAGCAGGCCCATTGCGGTCGCCGCCTGTTTTTTTGGGAACCAGCCGTTGATCATTTTATTGGCGGAGGCGCAGATCGGCCCTTCGGCCATGCCGAACAGCACGCGCAGGATCAGCATGGAATAGAAGCCGGTGGCTAACGCCGTCATGCCGCAGAAGATTGACCACAGGCCAACGGCGATGCCGAGAACCAACGTTGGGCCGAATTTGTCTACTGCCAGCCCGCCGATAAAGTTAAAGATGGCGTAACCGAAGAAGAAGCTGCCAAAGATGATGCCGAACTGTTCGGCATTCAGCATCAGATCTTTCTCGATCATTGGCACGGTAATCGACAGCGCGACGCGGTCGAGGTAGTTGATCATGTAAACCATAAACAGCAGGAATACGATGGTCCAACGCAGATTCTTAAACATGAAAGCACTCCACTTGATGTTGTTTTAATCGCGATGCTTTGTTGTCTGCAAGGGCGGTATCACCGCCCGATGCCCCGGTGAAAAAACTAACTAAATTGCAGTAACACTTTGCAGCAGGTGCGCTGGTCTTGTTCGAACATCAACATTGCCTGCTCGACGTCTTCGGCGGGTACGCAATGGGTGATTAATTTCTGTGGGTTGATTTTCCCGCTGGCCATCCAATCGATGACCTGCGGGAAGCGTGCACTGTTTAGGCGTGAGGAGAAAATCGACAGCTCTTTACTGGTGATGCTTTGTTGGGTCAGGGTACAGGCGTCACCGGAGAACCCCATAATACCGATACGCGCTGCCGGTGAAGCAAGATGAATGGCCTCCTGCAAAATGCTCGGGTGGCAGGCTGCGTCAACAATCAACGTCGGACGGATACCGCGTTGTTCCAGTTCTGCAGACAGCGATGCTTCGGCGTTATTGAATGTCCAGTCGGCCCCGTTCTCCTGTGCCATCATCAGGCGTTCAGGAATACGATCGGTGACGATCACGTGCTTCACGCCATAGACGCCTTTCAGCGTTTGGATCACCGTTAACCCCATCGGCCCGGCCCCGTAGATCAACGCAATATCGTCGGCGTTGGGTTGCAGGTGGGCAGTAATATTGGCGGCAATGGTGAAGGGTTCTATCATGGCGGCGTGACGGTCGCTGATGTTATCTGCAATAGGGTAGGCATTGCGCGCCGGGGCACAGGCATAATCGCTGAACCCGCCGTCCCGATGTACGCCGATCACCTGTAGTTCGGTACAAACGTTGGGGCGACCGATAGAACACGGGTAGCAATGACCACAGCTGACGACCGGATCGACGGAAACGCGTTCGCCAAGGCGTTGTGGATCAACCTCGCTACCGACCTGGTCAATCACGCCAAAAAATTCATGACCGATCACGCGCGGATAGCGGGCGAACGGGTTGTGACCATGATAAATATGTACATCAGAACCACAAATACCGGCAAATTTAACCTTTACGCGCACTTCATCGGCGGCGGGCTGCGGCAAGGGGCGCTGTTGGATAGTCAGCCGACCGGGCTGTTCAATAACCACGCTGTGCATGGTGCGTCCTCCTGTTACCAATTCCATAAGGTGCCATCCTCCAGGCGTGCGACCGGCAGATAAGCGGGCTCGTAGGGATAACGGGCAGCCCGTTTTTCATCGAACTCAATGCCCAGGCCCGGTTTGTTGCCGGGGTGCATATAACCGTCGTTGAAACTCCAGTTATGTGGGAAGACCTCGAGCATTTGCTCGGAATAACCCATGTATTCCTGAACGCCGAAGTTCGGTACCCACAGATCAAAGTGCAGCGCCGCCGCCATGCAGATGGGCGACAGATCGGAGGGGCCGTGTGAGCCGGTACGCACTTGATACAGCGAAGCAAAATCGGCAATGCGGCGCATGCCGGTGATCCCGCCAGCATGGGTGAGGGTGGTACGGATATAATCGATCAGTTGTTCTTCAATCAGTTGCTTGCAGTCCCAGATGCTGTTGAACACTTCGCCGACGGCGATGGGTGTGACGGTGTGCTGGCGGATCAGGCGGAAGCATTCCTGGTTTTCCGCAGGCGTTGGATCCTCCATCCAGAACAGCCGGTACTGCTCAATGCTTTTACCAAAGCGCGCAGCCTCAATGGGCGTTAGCCGGTGGTGCATGTCGTGCAGCAAATGCTCATCGAAGCCGAACCGGTTGCGCACGGCGTCGAACAGCTTGGGGGTGAAGTCGAGGTACTTTTCCGTTGACCACAACTGCTCTTCCGGCCAGTTGCCCTTGGTGGCCGGCTCATACGCCAACCCCTTGCCCTTGGCCATGCCATAAGTGGTTTTCATGCCCGGTACGCCGCACTGCGCGCGGATGGCCTTAAAGCCCAATTCTTTATGCTTGGCGTAGTCATCGAGGACTTCGTCGATGGAATGACCGGTGGTATGGCAGTAAACCATCACACCGGTGCGTGATGCGCCGCCCAATAACTGATACAGCGGCATGTTGGCGGCCTTACCCTTGATGTCCCACAAGGCCATGTCTACGGCGGAGATGGCAGACATGGTGACGGGGCCGCGCCGCCAGTAGGCGCCTTTGTAGAAGAATTGCCAGATGTCTTCGATCTGGTGTGCGTCTCGCCCGATCAATTGTGGGCAGACGTGATCTTTCAGATAGGACGCAACCGGCAGTTCACGGCCATTAAGCGTTGCGTCGCCGATACCGGTAATTCCGTCGTCAGTGGTGATCTTTAGCGTGACAAAATTCCTGCCTGGGCAGGTCACAAATACCTCTGCGTTAATGATCTTCATAACGGCTAATCCTCTTCCCAAGGGTGATTCGAATGGGCAAAAAATACGCCATGAACTAACTACCATACAAGTATGATTTAAAGGATTTGCCGGAGAAGATCACATTTCATCGCAGAATAAAGTGCAGAGGACAGGGGGATGTTAAGGGGGGCGGCACAGAGGCTGTGCCAGCCTACCTGGGGCGCTCAACGTTCTGCTGGGCGCCGCTGGCAGCGATTAACGTGAAGACGTCTGTCCGAGTAGTTCGCAATTAGGGGGCAGGCGGCACTCGATGGCATTGGGCAGGACTTCAATGCGGAAGCGGGTTCCCTTCAGCGGTTCTCCGTCGAGATTAAACGTCATCTCATGGGGGGCACTGATTTCCAACCAGGGTAACGCGGCGCCGATAACGTTTTTGTTTTCTTCACCGTTAAACAGGCTAGCCACCAATGCCGGCAATAACTCGTCCGCGATCAGTAGGCGTAGTTGCAGCAATCCGTCGTTGATAAGGGCATCTGGGCACAATTGCTGTCCACCTCCGGCCTGTTTGCCGTTACCGATGCCAATCACCAACGCGTCACCGGCCCAATGGAAATCCGGCCCACGGATTTCGCAGCGATCGGCCTTGAGCGTATCCATGCGCAACAGGCCGTGGATAAAGTAGGAAACACCGCCCAGCACCGCCTTTAGCTTTTCTGGCGTCTCGGTAGTGATTCGGGTACCGAAGCCGCCCGTCGCCATATTGATAAAATAGCGTTTATCATTCACCTTCGCCAAATCGATAGGGACGGCGCGGCCTTTCATCGCCAACCGTAGCGCCTGTTCCGGCATCGGTGGGATATTGCAGGCCATGGCGAAGTCGTTGGCCGTGCCCAGAGGCACAATACCCAGCGCGGGCCGTTTATCTGCGGGTAAGGCGGTCAGCGCGGCGGCAACTTCGTTGATCGTGCCATCACCCCCGCCGGCAATCAGCGTGGCTACCCCCAGTTGGCAGGCTTCCTGTGCATAACGCGCGGCGTCCCCATATTCCCAGGTAACGCGAACATGCAGTGTCAGGCCTTCATCCCGCAGCGTTTGTACTGCAATACGGAGCTCTTCGTTGCCGGCGCTTTTACCATTAATGATAAGAAGCGCGGGTGCTGATGGATGCATTCCTGATATCTCCCGGCTAAAAACAGATAGTGATCAACGATAAACTACCTATCGGCGGCAGACCATAAGAATATTCAGTTAATTCGGATGAATAACCATTACACAGTGGTTATCTCTGAATGATTGGCTTAATTTGAGATATATGTCGTAGCCGTGTTAACGATTTTAGTTAATGAATTAACTTATCGCTGTAGCATTATTTTTATATCGAAATAGTCGTGAGCGTTATTAAAGACAGAGGTGGCATGTAATTGAAATATCATGGATATATTTCTATAGATATTTCTTTTCTACCAAAGAAAAAGCCAGTCCAAGGGAGATTGGACCGGCTAAGGAGGTGGTTCCTAGTATTGCTATGCAAATATTTTTCGTTCTTAGTTTTAAGCAGCCTGATGGTAACCAAGCTGCGAACTAATTGATGTGATCCAATTCTAATATTTGCTAAAAAACGCCATTAAAGCCGCGTAATCTGCATTTTATGCCGCAGGACTATTGGTATCCGGCAAATTTCTGATCAGCAGCGCGTAATTGAGATCGATATCTTGTGGGATCGGCAAATAAACGATATGCCCATTGCCAGGCGCCACGTCGATCGCCTCGCCTTTCTTATTTTGCATGCTCTCCAGGCTAAACAGGACGTTACCGCCGGGGGTCATCATTTCTACGCTATCACCGAGCAGGAACTTGTTTTTCACATCGACTTCAGCCCAACCGTCACGGCGCACGCCGGTAAATTCACCGACAAACTGCTGACGTTCAGACAATGAAGAGCCGTAATCGTAATTTTGCTGCGCGTCATGCACGTGGCGACGCAGGAAACCTTCGGTGTAACCGCGATGCGCCAGGCCTTCCAGCGTGGTGAGCAATGTGGCATCGAACGGTTTGCCGGCAACCGCGTCGTCGATAGCGCGGCGGTAGACTTGTGCAGTGCGGGCGCAGTAGTAGAAGGATTTGGTGCGGCCTTCGATTTTAAGCGAATGTACGCCGAGCTGTGTCAGACGTTCCACGTGCTGAATGGCACGCAGATCTTTCGAGTTCATGATGTAAGTGCCGTGTTCATCCTCGAAGGCGCTCATATACTCGCCCGGTTTTTGGGCTTCTGAGAGCATGAACACTTTGTCGGTTGGCGCACCGATACCCAATGTTGGTTCAACGGTTTGTACCGGGATAGGCTCATGGATATGCACGATATTACCGGTATCGTCTTCTTTGCCTTCTTCCGCTTTGTACTGCCAGCGACAGGCGTTGGTGCATGTGCCCTGATTCGGATCGCGTTTGTTGATATAACCGGACAACAGGCAGCGGCCGGAGTAGGCCATGCACAGGGCGCCATGAACGAAAATCTCCAGCTCCATGTCTGGCACTTGAGTGCGGATCTCGGCGATCTCTTCGAGCGACAGTTCACGCGACAAGATCACCCGCGTCAGCCCCATTTGCTGCCAGAATTTCACCGTTGCCCAGTTCACCGCATTTGCCTGCACAGACAGGTGAATATCCATGTGCGGGAAGGCCTCACGCACCATCATGATCAGGCCGGGATCGGACATGATCAGCGCGTCGGGGCCCATGTCGATCACAGGTTTAAGATCGCGCAAGAAGGTTTTCAGTTTGGCATTGTGCGGAGCGATATTCACGACCACGTAGAATTTCTTACCCAGTGCGTGGGCTTCGTTAATGCCCTGCGCCAGGTTCTCGTGATTGAATTCGTTGTTGCGCACCCGCAGGCTGTAACGTGGCTGGCCGGCATACACCGCGTCAGCACCATAGGCAAAGGCGTAACGCATGTTTTTCAGCGTGCCGGCCGGGGAGAGGAGTTCCGGAGTAAACATAATGAGTCTCGGTCTGATTTCAGGTCAGTATACCTCTGTCTTTATAACCGCAGCGCTGTTGGCGGTATTCGTTCATCCTGGTCACTGGGTTTACCAAGCGCCTGGAGACGCACGAATTTGCCGCCTGGCTGCGGTAGGAAAGCCAGTGGGTATAACGCGCCCCAAATGGCGCAGTAAAAGCGGGGAATTGTAGCGGTAGCGCGGCAAGAAATCAGCAGGTAACCGGATTTATTACAGGGAGATTGATCCTGGTCATAAGAAAAACGCGCGATGGCGGCCATCGCGCGCCGCACAGATGCTGTTATGCGCTTACATCGCGCACGTCGGTGCTCGGGCCATTCTTGATCACCGACTGAATACCGTTTTTTGCCGCAGTTTCAGAGCTGTACATTTCGCTGACGCCGATTACCTGATGGTTTTTGGCTTTCAGGACAAAGTAAGGCTGATTGCTGGTGCTGTGTTTCAGTTCATATTGCGCTTCGTGAGGTGAATTGGTTTGCACAGAGGCAATGCCATTTTCCGCCGAGGCTTTGCTGGCGTACATCTCACTGGCCAAAATGATTTCGCCATTACTGGCTTTCAGGTTGAAGTGGTACTGTCCATTCTTTGCTTTTTTCAGCTCATAGTGACCGATTGCCATGGTTCCTCTCCTGTGGGTTCCGATAAGTGATGTAAGTGTAGCCAATAGCGTGAAACTGAGCGGCTAACAAACCTCATCTGAGAAGCGTAGCGCAAAAAATACGCAATTTTTTTGCGCTGGCGTTGAGTTTCAATCAGCGAATCGTGCTGTAGCACAGGAAGCTAACGGAGGATTGTGATGGCACAAGGCGGCGTGGCTTATCGCCGCACACGCACAGAGCCGCGGTGCGACGTGAGTGACTCACTACCGGGCATTCGGCATGGTGCCGGGGTTGGCGGTAGAGGACCGGACGTCCGGCCGGTTAAAGTCCATTTACCAGCCGACAGGCCTCGGCTTCCCAGCGGTATCCCACACCGTATACCGAACGGATGAAGGATTTTTCTCCGTCGATCAGCTCCAGCTTACGCCGCAGGTTTTTGATATGGCTGTCGATGGTGCGATCGGTTACTACCCGGTAGTCGTCATACAGGTTGTTCAACAGCTGTTCGCGTGAGAATACGTTACCCGGCTGGCTGGCGAGGGTTTTCAGCAGACGAAATTCTGCGGGCGTGAGATCCAGCATATGGTTCTGATAGCTGGCCTGAAAACGCGGTTCATCGATGTGAAGCTGCGTTTCTTCCTGCGAATTATCCAGCGGGCGATGGCAGCGGCGCAGGATGGTTTTTACTCGAGCGACCACTTCACGCGGGCTGTAAGGCTTGCAGATATAATCGTCTGCACCGATCTCCAGCCCCAGCAAGCGATCGATCTCCTCAATCTTCGCCGTCACCATCACAACCGGGACATCGGTAAAGCGGCGCAGTTCGCGGCAAACCGTCAACCCATCGGCCCCCGGTAGCATCAGATCCAACAGGATCAGTGCAGGGCTATGCTCATGTACCGCAGGCACCACCTCGCTGCCGTTGGTCAGCCAATGCGTGGCGTACCCTGCAGCCTGCAGATAATCCACCAACAGCTGACCGAGTTTGGGTTCATCTTCAACAATCATAATCTGCAACGGTTGATTCTGGGTTTCCATCATGACGCCTTATTCATTAACGGGGTGGCAAATTCTACTGTAATCCGCACGCCGCCTAAAGGCGAGTGCTGTGCGTGGATCGTCCCGTTGTGCGCTTCCACAATATTTTGACAGATCGACAGCCCCAGACCCGAGCCGCCGCTGGCGCGATTGCGCGAACCTTCGGTGCGGTAGAAACGTTCAAAAATACGCGCCAACTGTTCGTCAGTGACGCCAGGTGCACTGTCTTGCCAGTAAACACGCAAGCAGTCTGGCGATTGTTCAGCGCCGATTTCCAACTTACCGCCCGCGTCGGTGTACCGCAGGCTGTTTTCCAGCAGGTTATTAAATAGCTGGTTGAGGCGATCGGGATCGCCAAACAGCGGTGCCTGTTCAGGCAGCAGAGTCACAATCTCCAGCCCCTTGGCACGAAACCGCTCGCGGAAACTGGCAACCGCAATTTGCAGTAGATGCACGCAGTCGACCGGGGATTTACGGTAGGCGAGTGCGCCCAGATCGGATAACGACAGCTGATGCAGATCGTCCACCAGCTTGGTCAGAGTAGAGACTTCTGCCTGCAACGAATTGAGTGAAGCGGGGGTGGGTTGGCGCACGCCGTCCTGTAACGCTTCCAGTTCGCCGCGCAATACCGCCAACGGGGTGCGCAACTCGTGCGAGACGTCAGCCATAACGGCGCGCCGCATCTGTTCGTTTTTTTCCAGAGAGGTGGCAAGCTGGTTAAAGTCCTGTGCCAGCCGCCCTAACTCATCCTGGCTGCTGACCGCCACACGGGTGCTGAAATCCCCCGCGGCCAGCCGATGAGTACCGGCAACCAACCGTTTGACCGGGGCCAGCAACCCGCGCGACATTAGCCAGGTAACGGCCGCCGCTAACAGTGTGGAAAGGGCGACTATCATCCAACTGGTGCGCCTTTGCTGTTGATCGAAATTAATGTCGGTGTTGCGCGTTAGCCTCTCTATTGGGGTGGTGATCACCCAACCGACAATTTCATTGTTGTAACGAATCGGATGGCGCGGGCCTTCTTTCGGCACCGGGCCTGAATGGCCCACCAGGCGGTTAAACTGGCTGTCTACCACCCAGAACTGGGTGCGCCACCCCTTGGGCGGCAAGTTGTGGCTGCTGTCGCTGTTTTGTTCGAACGAGCGCATGATCTGGTAAATCACCTGATCGTTATTGCGCAGAAAAACCCAGTTGCCGTGGCGACTGTATTGTTCTTCCAGCGCTTCACTCAGCATGTTGATACGTTGTTCGTTGCTGTTCTTGATGTAGTCGATAAAGCCGCGTTCAAAGCTGACACGAACGCCCCAATGCATGGTGATTAACACCAGCATGCAGGTGGCGAAAATGGCCATGAACAGCTTGCCGGTAATGCCTAGTTTCATTATTGCAACCTCGTGGTGCCGGTCCCCGGCTCTTTGGTCAGCGTACGGTTGGGCGCGGTATCAGCCGGGACGCGGGCGAAGGCCAGTGCGGGCAGGGCAATGATCAATGCCATGCAGCAGTAGCTGTAAATAAATGCGCTGTGAATTGCCGGGCTGTCGGTGACCACCTGATGATGGGCAAAGCTGCCAATAAGAATACCGGCGAGGCTGACGCCGAGGCTCATCGACAGTTGCATCACCATCGAAAGCAGGCTGTTCCCACTGCTGGCCAGCCTGTCCGGCAGGTCCTTGAGCGTGAGGGTGTTCATTGCCGAGAAGCGCAGTGAATTGACCATTCCCTGGAAGAACAGCACCACGGGCAAAAGCCAGATCCAGCCGATCATCGCCACCAACGGGAAACTGAGGCTGACCAGCGCCAGCATCAGCGTGGCGGCCACCAGCACATTGCGGTACCCAAAACGGTTAACGACCCGTACCACGATCCGCTTCATTCCCATACTGCCGATGATCATCGGGATCATCATCAATCCGGCGTGGAACGGGGAAAACCCCATGCCAACTTGCATAAATAGCGGGGTCATAAACGGCAACATACCGCTGCCGATACGGCCCAGCAGGCTTGCCGTCAGCCCCACCTTGTAGGTCTGCGTTTTGAACAGCCTGAGTGAGAATAACGCGCGACTGTTGCCGTGCGCATGCCACCAATAGCCGGCCAATGCCGCCACACCGGCTGCAACCAGGCCTGAGATAGCGGTCGCCGACAGCCCCATCCCTTTGTGTCCATCAAGCGCCAGGGTCAGCGTCGCCATGCCGATCGCCAGCATGATAAAACCGCTGATGTCAAAGCGCCGCGTCTGCATACGGTAGTTAGGCATTAACAATAGCGTGGCGATGGCCCCGGCAATGCCGACTGGAATATTGATCAGGAAAATCCAGTGCCAACTGGCGTACTGGACGAGAAATCCACCCAGTGCCGGCCCCATCAGTGGGCCGATTTGGCCGGGTAGGGTGACGAAGGTCATCGCTGCCATGTACTGTTCGCGCGGGACGATTTTCATCACCGTCAACCGGCCAACCGGCACCATCATCGCCCCGCCAATCCCCTGAATGACCCGCGAGGCGATCAGCTCATTGAGGGTTTCAGAACGGGCACACAGGATGGAACCCAGCGTGAACAGGACGATGGCGCTGAAAAATACCCGCTGCACCCCAACCCGGTCCGCCAGCCAGCCGCTGGCGGGCAGCATCACCGCTACCGTCAACACATAGGAAACGATCACGGACTGCATGCGCAGCGGATTCTCCCCCAGGCTGACGGCCATCGACGGCAGGGCGGTATTGACGATGGTGGTGTCCAGCGTCTGCATGAAGAAGCCGAACGCCACAATCCAGAGTTGCCACTGTACTGAGGCGGTATGTTTTATGAGCATCAGGCAACCATTATTGAGGCAGCGGAACCAATTTCTTGCCGCGACGTAACTTCATCTGCAATCGGTCAAAATACAGATAGACCACCGGCGTGGTGTACAGCGTCAACAGTTGGCTCATCACCAGCCCACCGGCGATGGTGATCCCCAGCGGTTGGCGCAATTCAGCACCGTCACCGCTGGTTAGCACCAGCGGCAGAGCGCCGAACAACGCGGCCAATGTGGTCATCATGATCGGTCTGAAACGCAGTAGACATGCCTGGAAAATGGCATCACGTGCGCTGATACCGCCGTTGCGCTGCGCATCAAGAGCGAAGTCGACCATCATGATGGCGTTTTTCTTCACAATGCCGATCAACAGCATGATGCCAATCAATGCTATCAGGCTGAACGGCGCCCCGAAAAGCTCCAGCGCCAGCAATGCACCCACGCCTGCGGAGGGCAGGGTGGACAAGATAGTCAGCGGATGAATATAACTTTCATAGAGAATACCGAGCACGATATATACCGTGGCTATCGCCGCCAGGATCAGGATCACCTGGGATTTCAGCGTCTCCTGGAAGACCTGCGCCGTTCCGGCAAAGGCGCCGCGTACGGTCGAGGGAACGCCGAGCGCAGTCATGGCACGGGTTACGGCATCGGTAGCATCCCCCAGACTGTAACCGAGCGGCAGGTTAAACGAAATGGTCGAGGCGGCAGAAAGCCCCTGATGGTTTACGGCCAAAGGCGCATTGGCCGGCTGCCAGTGGGCAAAGTAGGACAAGGGGATCGCTTTGCCTTCACTGTTGATAATGAACATTTTATCCAGAGAGCTGACGTCTTGCGTATAGGCCGGAGCCACCTCCATGACCACCTTGTACTGATTGAGCGGTTGGTAAATGGTGGATATCTGGCGCTGGCCAAAAGCGTTGTCGAGCAGGTTATTGGCGTCGGAAACCGAGATACCCAGCCGCGCCATGGTGTCACGGTCATAAATCAGGTCCATTTCCGAGCCTTTATCCTGTTGATCCGAGTTGACGTCTGCCAGTTCGGGCAACGCGGCCAGGGCGGTACGGATTTTAGGCTCCCAGGTGCGCAGGGCGCTCAAATCGTCAGAAAGTAGGGTGTACTGATAGCTGGCATTGGCCTGTCTGCCGCCCACGCGAATATCCTGAACGGCCATGAGGAACAGGCTGGCACCCGGTTCCTTCGCCAATTTTGCGCGCAAGCGGGCAATCACCTGTTGAGCGCTTTCCTTGCGTTCGGACAGCGGTTTCAGGGAGATAAACATTGAACCGCTGTTGGTGCGCGAACCGCCGGTAAAGCCTGTGACGTTATCCACGGCGGGGTCATCACGCACAATGGTCATAAAATCTTGCAGCTTCACGCGCATCGATTGGAACGAGATACTCTGGTCAGCCTGAATTGATCCCATCAGGCGACCGGTATCCTGCTCCGGGAAAAAGGTTTTTGGGATGCTGATGTACAACCAAACATTCAGTGCCACGGTGGCCAACAGTACAACCAGCACCCAACGCGAATGATTGAGCACCCAGTTCAGCGAACGCCCGTAGCCTTGTTGCAGCTTCAACAACAGTTTGCCAAAACCCCGAACCCGCCGCTGCGAGTGTGCCGGTTGCTGGCGCAGCAAATAGGCGCACATCATTGGCGTCAGGGTCAAAGATATCAGTAATGACAGGCCGATCGACACTGACAAGGTGACGGCAAATTCGCGGAACAGACGGCCAGGCAGACCGTCCATCAAGAGCAGCGGAATAAACACCGCCACCAGCGACATACTCATCGAGAGCACGGTAAAACCGACTTCACGGATCCCTTGCAGAGCGGCCTGGAGCGGTTTCATACCGGCTTCGACGTGGCGCGAGATATTCTCCAGGACCACGATGGCGTCGTCCACCACAAAGCCCGTCGCGATCGTGAGCGCCATCAGTGACAGATTGTTCAGGCTAAAGCCGCACAGGTACATGGCGGCGAAGGTACCAATCAGTGAAACCGGTACGGCGACTGCCGGGATCAACGTGGCGCGCCCGGAGCGCAGGAAGGCAAAAACGACCAGGATCACTAACGCAATGGCGATCACCAGCGATTGTTCCACCTCGGCCAGTGAGGCACGAATGGTCGGAGAACGGTCCTGGGCAATGTTCAATTTGATCGACGCGGGGATGCTCTCCCTCAGGTTTGGCAGTTCCGCGCGGATACGATCGACGGTATCAATAATGTTGGCATCGGGCGAACGGCTTACCACCAGCAGAATGGCCGGTTGGGCATTGGTCATGCCGGCGTTGCGGACGTCCTGGACCGAATCAATGACGTCAGCGACGTCGCTGAGGCGTACGGCTGAACCGTTGTTGTAATGCACGATCAGCGGCTTGTAGCCTTCTGCCTTCTTGATTTGATCGTTGCTTTGTATCTGCCAGCGTTTGTCCTGGCTTTCCGCCGACCCCAGCGGCGTACGCAGGTTGGCGTTGCTGATAGCCTGGCGCACACTGTCCAGTGATACGCCCTGGTTAAACAGCGCGGACGGATTTAACTCGACGCGCACTGCCGGTAAGGAGCTCCCGCCCACGGTGACATCGCCTACGCCATCGGTCTGCGAGATTTTTTGCGCCAATTGGGTGGACGCGAAGTCATAAAGTTGCCCCTGGTTGTAAGTATCGGACGTCAGCGTCAGGATCATGATCGGCGCGTCGGAGGGGTTCATCTGGCGATAGGTGGGGCGGCTTGGCATGCCGGAGGGCAGCAGGCTTTGTGCCGCGTTGATCGCCGCCTGCACGTCACGCGCAGCGCCATTGATATCACGGTTAAGATCAAACTGCAGGATAATGCGGGTGCTGCCCAGTGAGCTCATGGAGGTCATTTCATTGACCCCGGCGATGCGGCCGAGTGCGCGCTCCAATGGCGTGGCGACAGAGGTCGCCATGGTTTCTGGATCGGCGCCCGGCAGAGTGGCAGTGATAGAGATCACCGGGTAGTCTACCTGCGGCAAAGGGGCGACCGGCAACAGGCTAAACCCCAGCGCCCCGGCTAACGCAATCGCCAGCGTCAGCAGGGTCGTCGCGACCGGCCTAAAGATAAACAGCGAGAAGAATTTCACGGTGTCTCCTGCGATTCTTCTTTGACGTGAGTATTGCGCGCCAGTTTGTCAAACAGCAGGTAAATCACCGGGGTGGTAAATAACGTCAGTATCTGGCTCATGATCAGGCCGCCCACCATACAGATGCCGAGCGGGCGGCGCAGCTCTGCGCCCACACCGGTACTGAGCATCAGCGGAAGTGCCCCTAGCAACGCGGCTAGCGTGGTCATTAAAATCGGCCTAAAGCGCAGCAGACAAGCCTGATAGATCGCATCATACGGCGTCATGCCCTGTTCACGCTCGGCGGCGAGCGCGAAGTCGATCATCATGATGGCGTTTTTCTTCACGATACCGATCAGCAAGATGATGCCGATAATGGCGATCACGTCCAGCTCGCTGCCGGCCATCATCAAGGCTAGCAGCGCACCGACCCCGGCGGTTGGCAGCGTGGAGAGGATAGTGACCGGGTGGATAAAGCTCTCATACAGCACGCCCAGTACGATATACATTGCCACCACGGCGGCCAGGATAAGCCACAGCGTATTGCCGAGTGCGGCCTGAAACGCCAGCGTTGCCCCTTGGAATTTGGTGGTGATGTCTTTCGGCATGTTGAGGTTTTTCTCAACCTGGGTAATGGCATTGACCGCTTGCTCAAGTGAATACCCCTCCGCTACGTTGAACGACACCGTGGTGGCTGGGAATTGGTCAAGATGGTTGATGGATAACGGCCCGTTGCGCTGTTCGATTTTAGCAATCGTGTTCAGCGGCACGATGGTGCCGTTACTGCTGGTCAGGCGGATATCGTTCAAAGCAGCCAGGCCCGGTGTAGCCTGCACGTCATGCACCAGCACCACGCGATACTGGTTCGCCTGAGTGTAGATGGTGGAGATTAACCGCTGGCCAAAGGCGTTATACAGCGCGCTGTCCACGTCGCTCATTTGGACACCCAGCCGAGAGGCTGAGTCGCGGTCGACGTTGATATAGGCTTCCAACCCCTGATCTTGCCAGTCGCTGCTGACGTCTTGCAATGCCGGGGTTTGTCGCAGTTCATCGACCAACTGTGGCACCCATTGGCTGAGCTGCTCCAGCGACATGGCTTGCAGGGTAAACTGGTACTGGGTACGGCTGACCTGCGTATCGATGGTCAAATCTTGCACGGGTTGCAGATACAAATTCAGGCCGGGTAGCTTAGCGGCCTGTTGCTGCATCCTGTTGATGATTTCTTGCAGGCTGCCGCTGCGTTCGCTCAGAGGTTTGAGGTTGATTTGCAGACGGCCGCTGTTAAGGGCGGCATTGGTGCCATCCACGCCGATAAACGAGGTGAGGCTTTCCACTGCCGGATCTTGCAGCAGTTGGGCGGCCACCTGTTGTTGCAGTTCTGCCATTTTACTGAAGGATACCGACTGCGGTGCTTCCAGCGTGCCCTGTATCAAACCGTTATCCTGAATGGGGAAAAACCCTTTCGGAATAAACAGATACAGCAGCACCGTGAGCGCCATGGTACTCAGTGCCACGCCGAGCGTTAACCACTGGTGATCAAGCACTTTTTTCAGCCAAACGCCGTAGCCGGCAATCACGCGCTCGAAGAAACGCTCAGAAGCAGCAGAAAAACGGTTCTGCTTGCGCAGCGATTCATGGCTCAGCATGCGTGCGCACATCATTGGCGTCAGCGTCAGGGAAATAAAGGCCGAAATCAAAATCGCAACGGCCAGCGTGACGGCAAACTCACGGAACAAGCGGCCGACAATATCCCCCATAAACAGCAGCGGGATCAGCACCGCCACCAGTGAGAAGGTCAATGAAATAATGGTGAAGCCGATTTCACCGGCACCTTTTAACGCGGCATCGAGCGGTTTCTCGCCTTTTTCGATATAGCGAGAGATGTTTTCGATCACCACAATCGCGTCATCGACCACAAACCCGGTGGCAATAGTCAGTGCCATTAACGTCAGGTTGTTGATCGAAAAGCCGAGAAAGTACATGACGGCAAAGGTGCCGATCAGTGACAGCGGCACCGCAACGCTCGGAATTAGGGTGGCAGGCACGTTACGCAGGAAGATGTAAATGACCATCACCACCAGGGCGACAGCCAGTAGCAGCTCAAATTGCACGTCGCTGACGGAGGCACGAATAGTGGTAGTACGGTCCGTTAGCACCTTGACGTCGACTGACTTTGGTAGGCTTTTGATCAGCGTGGGCAACATCTCACGGATGCTGTCGGCGGTGGTAATGACGTTGACCCCTGGCTGGCGCTGGATGTTTAGCACGATCGCCGGCTGCTTGTTGGCCCAGGCGGCCAGCCGGGTATTTTCGGCACCCTGTTCAACGGTCGCAATATCCTGCAACCGAATCGGTGCACCATTTTTATAAGCGACAATCAGCTGACGATATTCATCGGCTGACTTCATCTGATCGTTGGCGGACAGCGTGACTGAACGCGCCGGGCCGTCCAGGCTCCCCTTAGCCGAGTTGACGTTGGCACCGGTAATGGCCGTGCGAACCGTTTCGCTGTCCAGTCCATTGGCGGCCATGGCGGGGGCATTGAGTTTAACGCGTACGGCAGGCCGTTGACCGCCGGACAGCGTCACCAACCCAACGCCGGTCACCTGGGATATTTTCTGTGCGACCCGGGTTTCCACCATATCCTCCACCTGGGTCATCGGCATGGCGGTTGAGGTCACGGCCAGCGTCAAAATAGGCGGATCGGCAGGGTTAACCTTGCTGTAAATGGGGGGGTAGGGCAGGTCGGTCGGCAGCAGGTTCGTGGCAGAGTTAATCGCTGCCTGCACTTCCTGTTCGGCGACATCTAACGACAGTGCCAATTGGAATTGCAGCGTGATCACCGATGCGCCGCCGGAGTTCTGCGACAGCATTTGTTTAAGCCCGGACATTTGGCCGAACTGGCGTTCCAGCGGGGCGGTAATTGCCGATGTCACGACATCTGGACTGGCGCCGGGGTATAACGTCACCACTTGAATGGTGGGGTAATCTACTTCAGGCAAGGCAGATACTGGCAGTGAGCGATAACCGATAATCCCCGCCAGCAAGATAGCCACCATCAACAGCGTGGTGGCTACTGGGCGCAAGATAAATAGGCGGGATGGACCACCACCGGGGTTCGGTGTCATCACCTGCATCAGGATTTCTCCCGCTTGGTATGCGGTTTGGCACTGCTGTCAGCCGTTTTGGTCTGCGGTGTGACCACTTCCACTTTCATGCCTTCAATCAATTGGTCAATACCGTCGGTCACTACCCGTTGTCCGGCGTTGAGCCCGCTGGCGATAACCACATTTTGGTTGTCTTCAATACCCAGGGTCACGAGATGCTTACTGACCTTATTTTCTGCATCCATGGTCCAGACGAAGTTACCTTCGTTGCCCATTTGCACGGCGGCGGTAGGCACCACGACCGCGTCCTGCAATGTTGCGACTTTCAGGCGCGCATTCACAAACTGGTTAGGGAACAGCGCATCGTCTTCGTTGGCGTATTGCGCTTTCAATTTAATCGTACCGGTGGTGGTGTCGATCTGGTTATCAAGGCTGAGCAGGCTGCCCTGCGCCAACAGGGCTTTATTGGTGCGGCCCCAGGCATCCACGCTCACCGGGCCGGCCTTCTGCGCCTTGACGATATCGCTGATATTGCCTTCCGGCAGGGTGAACACCACGTCGATCGGATGGGTTTGCGTGATCACTACAATGGCAGTGGTGCCGCTGGTGATGTAATTCCCCATATCCACCTGCTTCAACCCGACGCGCCCTGAGATAGGGGCAATGATCTTACTGTACGTCAACTGCAGCTGCGCGCTGTCGACGGCGCCTTGGTCTGCCTTAATGGCCCCTTCCGTTTGCTGGACCAACGACACTTGGGTATCCAGCTCTTGGCGTGAAATCAGATTGGTTTTGACCAGCTGCTGGTAGCGTGCCAGATCGCGTCGCGCGTTAGCGAGCGTGGCCTGATCTTTTGCCAATTGGCCTTGTGCCTGAGTTAACAGAACCTGGTAAGGGCGAGGATCGATCACGGCCAGCAAGTCCCCGGCTTTTACCTGTTGCCCTTCGGTGAAATGCAATGACATCAATTGTCCGTCAACCCGACTGGTTACGGTGACAGTATTGGCGGCAGTGACCGTGCCCAGACCGATCAGGTAGCGGGGAACGGTCTGCTGGGTAGCCGTCGCGGCCTGTACCGGTGATATAGAGCCACCACGTCGGCCACCTGCGTGGCTTGCACCCGCTGGATTCGCACCGGTGCGACGTGCACTCGGCGCCGTCTCTGCGGCTGGCTGCGCTGCGCTGAAGTGACGCCAAATCAATACGGCGGCAATAGCCACGATGATGACCACCAGCAGGCGCAGTATCAGTGAACGACGAGGGTTTTTTGCATTCATGGTGGCGAAAATCTCTCCAAAGGGCAGGTGCGTGGGCACGCATTGCCAAAAAAATACACTCCTTACAGAATACTAGTTTAGCGAGGAAAGACGGCATAAAAATGAAGGAAATATGGAGGAACCGTCAGCATTGTCCGAATAAGTTGTAGATTTGATCGTGCTATGTTTATAAGCGATGGCATCCGGCTTATAGCGAATAGGTTTTAGCGAACTTTCTGCCTTCACGCTAATAATTAACCTGCAAATCATTAACTCCATGGAGCATGCAATGAGTCATAAAGAACTGGGCCGTTCAGGCATCAAAGTACCAGCATTGACCTTCGGCGGTAACGTGTTTGGCTGGACGGCGGATCGTGAAACCTCATTCAGCCTGTTAGATGCGTTGGTGGAAAATCAGCTCAATTTTATCGATACCGCGGATGTGTATTCGAGCTGGGCGCCGGGCAATGTGGGTGGGGAATCGGAAACCACGATTGGCGAATGGTTGAAAAAGAGCGGCAAGCGCGACCAGGTGATTATCGCCACCAAAGTAGGCAAACCGATGGGCGAGGGTAAACAGGGGCTGTCGCCACGTTATATTCAGCAAGCGGTGGAGGATTCCCTGCGCCGTCTGCAGACCGACTATATCGATCTGTATCAGTCCCATGATGACGATCGGGATACGCCGCTTGCGGAAACGTTGGCGGCGTTTGATGCATTAATCAAGGCCGGCAAAGTGCGGGCAATAGGGGCGTCTAACTACCAGGCCGATCGTCTGGAAGAAGCCCTCAATATCAGTAAGCAGGAAGGGCTGGCGCGTTACGAAACCCTGCAACCGGAATATAACCTGTATGCGCGGGCGGGCTATGAGCAGGGATTGGAGGCCGTTGCGCAGCGTCATGGGTTGGGCGTGATTAACTTCTTCTCGCTGGCCAGCGGTTTTCTGACGGGGAAATACCGCAGTGAACACGATATCGGCAAAAGTCAGCGTGGCGACAGAGTGATCGCGCAGTACCTTAATCCGCGGGGCTTTAGCATTCTGGCAGGCTTGGATCAGGTGGCGAAGAAGCACCACACCACGCCGGCACAGGTTTCACTGGCCTGGCTGATCGCGCGGCCCAGCATTACTGCACCTATCGTCAGCGCCACGTCCTTAAAACAGTTGGATGAGCTGGTTAGCGCCACCCGGCTTCGGCTGGATGCGGATGATATCAGCACCTTGAATGAAGCCAGCGCCTGGTAATTGAGATTAACCGCGGGCGGTATCGATCAACTGAAGCAGCTGCGTCAGGCAGGCTTCAATTGTACATCCTGCGGTATCAATAGAGGCCACTGGCATGTTCCAAGGGATGTAATCGTGGTTACTGACATCCTGCCAGTTGGGCAATCGTAGCCCGGCAATGTCGCCGCCTCGGGTTTCGATCCTTCGGCGGTGCTCCGCACTGTCTGAACAGAACACTTCAATATCAATACAGGTTCTGCCAGTCCGGAGCGCAACCTGATGCCAGGCTTCACGGGTGACAGGCAGTGGGTTAACCGAATCGGCGATCACGGTGTGGCCCAGACGCAGGTTATCCTCAGCGACACCATAGGCGGCAAAATAGCCTGATGGGCCTACGTCACTGGCTAAGGCACCGCTGTCACGGATTGCCTGTTCCAGGGTGTCGATTCGCAGATGAATTGCCGATAATGCACCTGCCAGCGCCCGTGCCAGCGTAGTTTTGCCGCTGCCCGGCAGCCCGGAAAAAACGATCAGCATTGTTGCTCCCGCCATAATTGTTGCCCCAGCCGATACAGTACATGTTTTTGCAGCGGATGGCCTTGGGGTAGCCGTGGATGAAGGAAGCTTTCACCCTCGGACGTCATGCCGATGCGTTCCATCACCTGGCGCGACGGTTGGTTAGCGTCGGCGGTAAAGGACACCACTTCTGCCAGATTCAGGTGTTCGAAGGCATAGTGCAATGCGGTCTCGGCCGCTTCACTGGCGTAGCCTTTGCCCCAGTGTGCTGCAGCCAACCGCCAGCCAATTTCTACGCAGGGCGAACAGGGGAGATCATCAGCAGGAATAGCCAACCCAACAAAGCCGATAAAAGGTGCTCCGCCTTTCACTTCCAGTGCCCATAAGCCCCAACCATGCTGTTGCATGAACAGGCGGATCTTGTCGGCGAGTGCGTCACTTTGCGCGGAACTGAGCGGGGCGGGGAAATAACGCATGACCTGAGGATCGGCATTAAGGGCAGCGAAGGCGGGCAGATCATCGTCACGCCAGGCACGCAACCGCAGCCTGTCAGTTTCCAGGGGAAATATTTCACACATCGACTTTCCTCCAGTAACCAAGCATTCCTTGGTTTCATGGTAGGGGCGCTGCATGCTACGCCCTATCACATAATCAATGGGTTAAATCGGATCGAACAGGTTCGACCCTTACCTGTTTAGCCTTTTTGCGGTTTTGTCTGCCGTCTGGAGCGCGGTATATACCGCGCCCTCAGGCCATTAACGGAACAGCGTTTGCGCCCAGCGCGCCAACCCGGCAGTTACCGAGCCGAAGTCGTTGCCACCGACAATAGGGATGCCCGGCAACTGTTGTTCCAGCGCGGCACGCAGCAAGGGTGAACGCGCGCTACCGCCGGTGAGATAAATCACCTGTGGTGCGGTTTGGCTGCTCGCCAGAGCGGCACTGACCTGTTCCTGAATACGTAACAGGGGTTGCGAAATAGCGTCGGCAAGCTGATCCTGGTTGATGGTTTCCACCAAGTCAGGCTGGACGAACGCCAATGGCGCGCTGATGCTTTGCTGCGCCGACAGGGCGATTTTACTCTCTTCCGCCGCGCGTACCAACCGGTAGCTCAGACGCTGCTGGTGCACTTTCAGCAAACGTTTGACCTTTTCCGGTTCGGCGGCATCACGGATCAAATCACGCAGCATGCGACCGTTGGCGACGCTGTAAAAGTCGTTTTGTGCCGGCACGTCGTTGGTGGCGACCGCGTTCCAATAAGGCAGCGCGGGCAGCGCGATACCCTTGCCGGTTTCGCCACCCATGCCGAACAGCGGCATCAGCTGTTTGAACGCCAACATGATGTCCAGGTCGTTACCGCCGACACGGCACCCGCTGTGCCCCAGCAGGCTTTGCTGGCGATCGGCACGGTCGCGCCATTGTGGCCCCATCAGCAGTACCGAGCAGTCGGTCGTACCGCCACCGATGTCTACCACCAGCACGGTTTTCTCTTCGTTCAGCGTCGCTTCGAAGTCCAGTCCCGCCGCTACAGGTTCAAACTGGAATTCAATGTCCTTGAAACCGGCGCGCTCGGCAGCACGGTGCAAAATACCCTGCGCCTGCTGGTTAGCGTCTTCACCCCCAATCCCCTGGAAGTTGATCGGACGACCGATCACCGCCTGGCTGATGCTGTCTTGCAGCACGTTTTCCGCCTGACGTTTGATGTGGAACATCATGGCGCAAACCAGATCTTCAAACAGCGCAATCTGCTGTGGCTTCAGGCCGTTAGCACCGAGGAAGGATTTCGGCGAGCGAACAAAATACACCTCTTCCGGATCTTCGGCGTAGTGCGCCAGTGCCTGCAGGCCAAATAGCACGCTGTCGTTACCGACGGGAATGTCTTCTTCGCGGTTGTAGCTAATGGCCCGGCGCAGCAGTTGCTGATTCTCTT
Organism: Serratia sp. CoH_122_TC_1; assembly: GCF_058191755.1. NCBI lineage: Bacteria > Pseudomonadati > Pseudomonadota > Gammaproteobacteria > Enterobacterales > Yersiniaceae > Serratia > Serratia sp. CoH_122_TC_1. The sequence goes on along the minus strand of NZ_JBXWLA010000017.1, from coordinate 62,645 downwards.
CGCTGCCGGTCGGTACCTGCCAGTGGCGGTGCAAGCATTCGCTCACGGCTTCACGCGTCGGTGCACAAAGCATCGACGGCAGGTAAGGTTCGTTGTTTTCCAACGTCAGTAGCTCGGGGCCGTTATCACGCATCACTGCGACAGAACAGTTGGCTGTTCCGTAATCGAATCCAATAAACATGTCTTTTCTCAATCCCCATGCCAATGAAGGGGGGCGACTTTACCCGAGACTTGGCTCCTGGGCAACGTGTGGGCGCTTAACTGACGAAAAATTTAGCGGCGACCAGAATGGCATGCTTAACTTAATGTCCGAATTCCGCACGTCAGCGCACCAGCCGAGTCGCATAATGAACAAAAAACTGACCCCGAGCGTTGCCATGAAAAACCAACAACAGGCGCTGTACGACGCACTGAGCGCGCGCGATCGCAAATTCGACGGCCGCTTTTTCGTCGGTGTTTCCTCGACCGGCATTTATTGTCGGCCGGTGTGCAGTGCCCGTACGCCGAAAATCGAAAACTGCACTTTTTACCCCAGCGCCGCGGCGGCGGAACTGGCGGGGTTCCGCCCCTGTCTGAAATGCCGGCCGGAGCTGGCACCGGGGTTGGCGCTGATCGATCTTGGCAATCGCTATGCGCAGGTGGCGGTGCAGTTGATTGAACAAGGGTACCTGTCAGAACACAGTTGCGAGCAGCTGGCCGCGCGGCTGGGGATATCTGATCGTCATTTGCGGCGTATCTTCGCCGATCAGTTTGGGGCATCGCCGATTGATTACGCCCAGTCGCACCGGTTGTTGCAGGCCAAACGCCTGCTGGCGGATACCGACATGCCATTGAGTGACGTCGCATTTGCGGCCGGTTTTGGCAGCCTGCGGCGTTTTAATGAGCTGTTCAAGGCACGCTACCGGCTTATTCCATCGGCGCTGCGCAGCAGCAGCGACCGCAATGCGCCCACCGTTGCCAGCGGGCTGGTGTTTCATCTGGGCTACCGACCGCCCTATGACTGGCAGCGCATGTTGGGTTTTTTGCATGCGCGTGCGGTGAGCGGTGTCGAACGGGTTGAGGGGCAGCAGTATCTGCGAGCGATAGCCATTACCCAAGGGGGCGTCGAGTATTGCGGCTGGGTGAGCGTCCAGCCGGATGAAACGCGCAACCGGGTACGAGTAGAGATTGCAGCCTCATTAAGCCGGGTGACCACGGAAGTGCTGCGCCGGATCCGTCAACTGTTTGATCTGGACGCCGCACCGGATTTGATTGCCCATGCCTTGGGCGCATTGGCTGCCGATGCGCCAGGGTTGCGGCTGCCCGGTTGCGTGAACAGTTTTGAACAGGCGGTCCGTGCCGTCTTGGGGCAGTTGGTGAGCGTCAAGATGGCCGCGACTTTTGCCGAGCGGATGGCTGAGCAGTGGGGGACGCCGCTGGAACAACCCTATGGCGGCATTACACATCTGTTCCCCAATGCTGAGCAGGTCGCGCAGTTACACCCTGAGGCGTTGCGTCCGCTGGGGGTGCAGTTGAAACGCGCAGCGGCAATCATTGCGATTGCGCGTGCGGTAACCGAAGGGCGGCTCCAGTTGGATAACGTGTTGGATATTGAGCAAGGTATTAAGGCGCTGACCGCCTTGCCGGGGATTGGCAGTTGGACGGCCAGTTATATCGCGATGCGTGCCTGGTCCTGGCCAGACGTGTTTTTGGCGGGGGATTATTTGATCAAGCAACGCTTCCCTGACCTGACGCCGCGCCAAATTGAAAAATATGCCGAACGCTGGCGGCCGTGGCGTTCTTACGCCACGCTCCATTTGTGGCATAACGACGCATGGGTACCGCTGGCGGATGTCGACAATTAGCGCGGTGGCGTTATCCTTCGTTGTCGATACGAGCCAGTAGGCTTTCTATCCCTTCACGCATCAGGAATGCCAGCACCTTCTCGCGTTCGGTTTCGCTCAGGTGATAGTAATACTGCACCCATACTGCCAGTGGCTCTTGGCGTTCAACTTGATATTCTGCGGGTTCTTCCTGCAACATCAACAGCTTGCGCGGGCCAATAGGCAGGCTGTTGATATGGTATTCCACCGCTTTCCCCTGGATGCCTTTACGGCGGCGGCTGATCCAACCTTCGCGCCGCGCCATCAAATTGATTCCCTGTGGTGAAGAGGGCAGTCCTGCTATGCCTGTCAGCTCCCTGGCGGCAAACCACTCGTTTTTCATAGCCATTATCCCTGAGCAATTACGTGCAAAGATGGTTCCTGGAAATTAACGGGCGTGCTGATTTCCGTATCAAAGTGATTGTACGAAGGATTAACTTTCACCCGTTAGTTATACCACTAACATCTGATTGGCTAAGCAAAAACGTGCTGGGGGCGTGCGGCACAGGATGCCGCAACGCAAAAGAACACAGGAGAGCGCTGCGCTGAGGCGGTTACCTTATGCCGAAATAACCGCCGCTGAGCAGCTCGGTAAGGGGTTGTTCCCGCGCCACGGCGTCACCGTCTGCCAGGTCGACGCCCAGAGCCTGCAACGTATGCAAGGTTATCTGCTGGTGTGCTGGGCCTGCCAGTGTCTGGGCATGTACACGGTGGGCTGCACCGTTAAGCATGGAAACCATCAGTTCATCCATCTGGTTGCAGTGAACCTGGGTGATAAAGCGCTCATCAATGCGGATATAGTCAATCCGACGACCATGCAGTTCGTCGAAGGCGTTGAGGCTGTGGCCGAAGCCGCTGACGATCAGCTTGCAGCCCAGCCGTTGTAATTGGTGGATAAACGGCCTGCAAATGTCATCGTGTTCCAGCACCGCCGCCTCATCGACCACCAGCAGCAAAGCCTGTGGTTGTAATGGAGAGGTATTTAACCGGGTGATCAGGTGTTGTCGGAACCCGGCGTCGAGCAGGCTGTCTGTCGAGAGTGGGAGCGCGATTGTCAGGCCTTTCGCCCCGATCTCTGCGGCGTGGCGCTCGAGAACCTGCCGGCTGACCCAGTCATCGACGTCCGGCAGCAGGCCATAAAGCTGTGCCGCAGCGAGAAACGCCTCTCCGTTCAACGGGCGTGGATCCAGCGGCATGACCTGCAGTTTTAACTGATAGAAACACACTGCCAGTGGGGTTTTCGGCGGTGCCACGGCCTTAACACTGAGCATCAACTGCCCGTCGGCAATAATGCTCATCACTTCCTGTCTCGTCAGCAGCTCATGCTGGCGTTCCAGCATCTGTTTTTGCCGTGCCTCATACAGATAGACCTGCCCGCGGCCGCGATGTTTGGCGGTATAACAGGCAATGTCCGCCTGCGCCAACAGCTCGCCGCTTTTACCACTGCCGCTCTCTATACGGGTGATGCCAGCGCTGGCACCTACGTGATAAACCTTTCCTTCCCAATAGAACGGGTGCTGGCTGATGTTGTTAACCAGCTGCTGCATCAGGGATTTTGCCTGCTCGCTGGCACAATCAAACAGGATTAGCCCAAACTCATCCCCCCCGAGCCTTGCCAGGCAGTCGCTGTCACGCACGTGGCGTTGCATCAGTTGGGCAATATCCCTCAGCAATGCATCGCCTGCCGCATGCCCGGCGCTGTCATTGACGGCCTTGAAACGATCGAGATCGAGGAACACCAGCGCATGCTGCCGCTGTTTTTCACCGGAGCCCAGGATGGCGGCTTTCAGGCGCTTCTCAAAACTGGTGCGATTGGGCAGGCTGGTGAGGGCGTCATGGGCGGCGCTGTAACTCAGCTTACGCATCAACTCGCGTGAAGCCGTGACATCTTGCAACACCATCACAGCCCCCATCACGCCACCCCCGAGGGTTTTCAGCGGCGATACCGATTGTTGAATATCAAAGTGACGGCCGTCGCGACTGTGCAGCACCAGGGCATAATCCGCCGAAAGCTGACGATTTTCCTGAAGGCAGCACTGGACCGGGTTTTCCACTTCCATGCCATCTTTGCCGTTAGTCATGCGTACGACTCCCGCAATCGGCATGCCAACAGCCAGACTCAGCGGCCAGCCGCACATCTGTTCGGCCACCGGATTCATGAAGGTGATATGCATGGCATCGTCAGTTGAAATCACCCCTTCGCCAATGGCATCCAGCGTGATGTGCAGACGTTCTTTCTCTTGGTGCAGCGCTTCGGTCAGATTGCGGACTTCCGTCATATCAATGTTCGTGCCGATCATGCGCAGCGGGCGGCCTTGTGCATCCAGAATGACGTTGCCCTGGCCGCGGATATGGCGGATTTTCCCTTGGCGGGAAAGCAGCCGGAATTCGAGGATAAAAGGACGCGGTTGGTCCAGCAAAGAGGCCATTTCACGGTCGGTTCGCTCGCGATCTTCCGGCAGCAGGAGGGTGCGCCACAGTGAAAGCGTAGGCGTCTGCTCTGGACTGAGGTCATAGAGTTCAAACATGCGCTTGTCCCAGGTGTGTTCCTCACCGTCCATGACCCATTCCCAAACGCCAATCCCCCCCACCTGATTGGCCAGCGTGATGCGCTCAACCAACCGATGATTCTCTGCGGCGGTGCGTTTCAGTTCGCTGATGTCTTCCACCTGAGAAATAAAATACAGCGGTAGGCCTTCGGCATCGCGCACCATTGAGACGGCCAGCAGAGCCCAGACGTGTTCGCCATCGCTGCGAATATAGCGTTTTTCCAGGGTGTAGCTGCTGATATGGCCTTCGAGCAGATCCTGTAACTGCAGCAGGTCGGCATTCAAATCATCCGGGTGAGTGATCTCCTGAAACGTCAAGCGCCGCAGAGCTTCCGGGGTGTAGCCCAGCAGGTTGCACAGTGCTTGATTGACCTGTAGCCATTTCCCTTGCGGAGAGACCAGCGCCATACCGATAGCGGAGTATTCCAGCGCATTACGAAAGCGGGCTTCGCTCTCGACGATATGCTGTTTTTCTACCCGGAAGGCGTGCATGACCATCGCCATGGCGTGTGCGGGGATCAAAATCAACAGAATCGGTAAGTAGATTTCGATGTCACTGAGCGGTTCGGCGGGAACATTAAAATGCAGCAGCCCAAGTGAAATCATCACGGTGATCATCAATGTGGTACAAAAGCAGGTCACAAAGGCTTCCAGGCGTGGCAGTGCGATCGCCGCCCACAGCAGAGGAAGAATGACAAAGGTAAACGGGAAAGGCAGATAGGTCAGCGCGAGATAGCAAAAAATCAGCGCCATCATGAGCGTCAGCAGCAAGGAGAACAGGTTTAACTGCTCCAGCATGCGCCGGCGATAGACCAATCCAATCGGTGCCAGTGACAGGACGCCAATGGCTTCCGAAATAAACCAGGTATTGAAGGGCTGCCAGAAGGATTGCTCCGGGGCAGGGGCCCACCAGGCGGCCAGCAAGGCGCTAAATAGCGGGGTGAAAATGACCGCACAGACCACGAACTTTAGCCAACTGGCCAGATTATTCAGGGGATCGTCAGACAACAGCATACGGCGCAGCAGCAGGGTACTGACGGAGGCTTCCAGCAGGTTGATCAGTGCAAGCTTTACCGGCACCCAGCTAAATCCGTACAGGATAACGCTGGCGCTTATGATACCCAGCCCACAGGCCAGCAAGGGTAATCCCCATTGGCGCGGCGAATGGCGATACAACAGGGTAATGATGGCAGCCGTAGGGAACCACAGCGGCGTAAAATGGCTGGATTCGTTCGACAACGTCAGACACAACAAGGCCAACATAAAAACGGCTACGGCTGCCAGCAAAGTCTGCGTCAACAGCACGCTTTTGCGCGTAGTGAGATGATTCGGTGCGCTGATATCCATAGACAACCTTAACGCTGGCATCTGTCACTGAACTACGTCATGACGCGGATGGGATGAGAAGTTTATTGCCAAAGGGTAGTACAGCACAGCAAGAAAACATACTGAATCAAACGGCTTTAGTGAGCGAGCGCAAAAGCCGGCGTTGCCGCCGGCTCGACAGCGTCAGAGCAGGAACAACGTGGCCAGACCGAGGAAGATAAAGAAGCCGCCGGTATCGGTTAATGCCGTGATCAGTACGCTGGAACCGACAGCGGGATCTCGGCCCATTTTTAGCATGGTCATTGGGATCACCACCCCCATCAGCGCCGCCACCAATAGGTTGAGGATCATGGCTAACGTCATGACGCCACCCATAGCCCAGTCGCCATAGAGCAGCCAGGTGACTATCCCCATAATGCCGCCCCATACGACGCCGTTAATGATGGCGACGCCAAGCTCCCTGAGCATCAGGCGAGAAATATTGCCAACTTCGATCTGGTGTAGCGCAAGTGCGCGGACAATCATGGTAATGGTTTGGTTACCGGTATTGCCGCCGATACCCGCAACGATGGGCATCAACGCCGCCAATGCCACCAACTGCGAAATGGTGTGTTCAAACAGGCCGATGACACGTGACGCGATAAACGCGGTGCACAGATTGATTGCCAACCAAGCCCAGCGAGTTTTCACCGCTTTGCTGACAGGGGCAAATACATCTTCTTCCGGGCTCAACCCCCCCATACGGCGAAGGTTGCTGTCGCTTTCTTCATTGACGACGTCGACGATCTCTTCAATCGTCAGGCGGCCCATCAGTTTGCCCTTGGCATCGACAACCGGGGCACTGATCAGGTCATAACGTTCAAACGCGCTGGCTGCAGCCTCCGCTTTGTCTTCCGGCAGAAAACGGGTGGGATCGTTGTCCATGACTGCGTGTACCGGCGTTTCAGGATCGTTGAGCAGCACCGCGGTCAGCGGCAGTTCACCGAGCAGCGTATTTTTACGGTCCGTGACAAAGAGTTTATCGGTAGCGTCCGGGATGGTTTTGCGCAGCCGCAAGAAACGATGCACGGCCCCGAGGGTAACGTCAGGGCGCACAGTGACCAGTTCAAAATCCATCATCCAGCCGACGGTGTCTTTGCCGTAGTGGATCATCTCGCGCACCTGCGCACGCTGATCCGGCTCCAGCGAGGTCAGCAGGCGGCCCATCAGGTTACGCGGCAGATATTGAGCCAGATAAGCCTGTTCGTCGACATCCAGCGTTTTGATCGCCTTGAGCAGGTCTTTATCGCTCATCTCTTCGATCAGGCTGTCCCACACCGGTTCGGCCACTTCCACCAGTGTTTGGCCGCGTTTGGCATTGCCAACCAAACGCCACAGCGCCAGGCGTTCGTCCTGCGGTAACGCTTCCAGTAAGTCGGCCAGGTCAGCGGCATGCATGTCGTCCAGCAGCCCGGTAATTTCGGCGGTCTGGTTTAGCAGTTCACTTTTACTGAGGGCGTTTTCATCCCCTGGTCTGCCGAGAATACCGTCTATCAGGTCTTTGTTGTTTAACAACAGGGAAAGAATGCGCTGACGATGCTCAGCGACTTTTTTAACATTATGCGTTGCGGCGGACATGGTATTCCTTACTGGCACTCAGTGATCCTTACGGGCGATCTCTACACAAGATAGAGCATAGTGAATGCAGGCGTCATTTTTATGAAATGGGCACAGATGCCAAGGAATAAGTAAGGGGCCTGGCATGCCGAAATGCGGTCCGACGGCAGGCTGCTTAACTATTCGATTGCTCTGCAGGAGGTGTTGGGTCTGTCGGTTCAGGGGGGAGTGTCCTGGTTTTCTCCCTCTACCTCGGTGGTCTCTTGATAGGGGGCGAGCTTTTTTTCCTGATGATGGGGCACCGCAACGACGGCGGCATACAGCAGACGGCCGACTAAAATGATAAAGCTGATAAACAGCACTATTTTCGTCATTTGTCCGGTAGTTTTTTTACGCATATATCACCCGGCATGCCGGTTTCCTGTGTTATACCCGCTGCCTTTCAAACGGTAGCCACTGTAGCGGCTGTGTGGAGCCAACGGCTCATATGAGCGTAATAGGCCGTGCTTTTACCGTACTGAGAGCGAGTAATGAAAGCCGATAAAGTGTAAATGGGATTCTAGCGATTGGTGACAAATATTGTCTATTTATTTCCGGCGACCCAAACAGAGTATTTGACCGGTGTTTAGCTTGGGTTTGAGTTTATCTGTGGGATCAGCATGTTAAGAGATGACAAAAAATGGCTGACATATTTTTACCCAACTTTTCCTCCTTGGTTGATCGGCGTCAAGCCTGAGACGGCCCTCGTGCATAAAATTCCCCCCCGTTCCCCTGTCGCATATGGTACTTTCAGTTTGCCTCATGAATGGATAGAGGTATGAAAAGGAACCTGCCTTACCACCTGAACGCGTGAATGGAATTGCGCTCTGAAGGACTCATTATTTTTATGGTTGAACCGACATTTTGGAAACATTTGCGTGAGCGCTGGTGGGGATACCCCCTGATCTGGAGCTTGTTGTTGATCCCGTTCGCCGGTTGGCTCTCCCCCCGCATCATGTTACCCGAGAGCAAGGTTTATCTGCTCTACCTGCCGCTGGCAGCCTGTATTGCGTTGTTGATGGTTTATGACTGGCGGGCGTTGCCGGGAATTGCTCTTGCCATTTTACTGCGTTACGGCTGCCGACTTGGCCTGGAAAGCGGCGTGCTGCTCACGGCGTTATACCTGTTATGTCTAAGCCTATGTTGGCTGGGGTATCGCAACCAAACCCAGCGTCGCTGGTGTGCGGCCCCCGGCGTGCCCAGGTTGGTCAAGGCAAGGCTTGTCTGGCTGATCGTGTTGCCGGCGCTGCTGTTTATTCTCGGATTGAAGCTGTTGGTGGGGTTAAAACAATTGCCTGACGAGCTGGGAATGATGCCGGGTGATAATGGCTATCTGCTCGCGTTGGTTAATTTCCAGGCGTTGTTATTAGGGTGCCTTTCCGCGGTGCCACTGTTCTACTTTATGTTGCGCCTGCTGAAAAAGCCCGGGTTCATGTTAAGACTTTGGCGGCGCGTTGGCCGTGAAATGGCTCCAGACGTCGATAAAAAAGAGCTGGCGCTGTGGTTTTTGATCCTGTGCGCAATGGTCATATTGCTGTCTTATCATGCAAAAGATGCCAATCCTCTGTTGTTGGGGGGCTACGGTCTGATATTACTGCTGCCGGTGATGCTGTATGGCGCAATGCGTTTTGGCTACCAATTCAATTGCATCATTTGGTCGTCCACGCTTTTGGTGTTGCTTTCCCATCATCCCGACTATGCCCAGCACGAAAACCTGTTGCATAACCTTGCCGTTATTTCTTCGATGATGGTGGTGTTTACCTTATGCATTTTCTTGATGTCTGCGCTCAATACTCGCCAACGGTTGAGTCATGCCAGGGCGCAAAACGCCGCGCTGCAGGACCCGGTGATTGGATTGCCCAATCTGCGCGCCCTTAAACGGGATCTGGCCCAATCACCGCCTTCGACGTTGTGCTTTCTGCGCGTGAGTGAGTTGGACTTGTTAAGCCGTAATTACGGCATGCAGTTGCGCATTCGTTTTAAGCAGCAGTTGGCCGCGCTTTTACACCAAATCTTGGCGCCGGGCGAGGGGGTTTACCATTTGCCGGGCTATGACCTGTTGTTGCGAGTGGACGGCAGTAACAGTGAAGAAAAGGTCGCTGAGATTTACCGCGGGTTGGAAAAATTCCGATTGGTTTGGAATGGGTTGCCAATCCATCCGCCGTTGGGACTCGGGTACTGCAGTGTGATTGCCGATTTTGAGCATCTGTATCTTCTGCTGGGGGAACTCAGCTCGTTGGCCGAAGTCTCGCTGACCAGTGGCAAGCCGGAGAGCGCACACAATGGTGGTCATTTGATACAGGACGAAATCAAACGCAAGGTGGCGTTGCTGCATGGGGTGCAGAGTTCGCTGGATAGTGATGGGTTTATCCTGATGGCGCAGCCGATCCTGGGTCTGCGCGGCGATAGGTACCACGAGATTCTGTTACGTATGCGTGATGATCAGGGGGCGATCATCTCACCGAACGACTTTTTACCGGTGGTGCATGAGTTCGGTCTGTCCTATCGGCTGGACATGTGGGTACTGCGCAATACGTTAAAATTTATGGACAAGCACCGTACCGAACTGCCCAGCGTACGCTTTGCGATCAATGTGTCCCCCTCTTCGCTGTGCAGGCCCATGCTGTGCCATGACGTGCAGAATTTGCTGAAGCAGTACCGGATTGAACCCTATCAACTGACACTGGAAGTGACTGAGTCGCATTTGCTGCAGGATACCGACTACGCCGGTACCAATTTACAGGTATTACGTGAAATGGGGTGCCGTATAGCGTTAGATGATTTTGGCACGGGCTATGCCAGCTACGATCGGCTCAAGATACTGCCGGTGGATATGCTGAAAATAGACGGGAGTTTTGTTCGCGATATGCTGACCAATCCGGTGGATTTCCAGGTAATCATGTCGATTTGCAAGGTCGCACGGATGAAGCGATTGGTCATTGTGGCGGAGTATGTTGAAAGCGCGGAACAGTGGGCGGCGCTCAAGGGCGCTGGCGTGGATTATATGCAGGGCTATTTTATCAGTGAACCTCAGCCGCTCACGGCACTGCTGCCGGCACAACCTTGATTATCGCCCCCAAGCGGGGGCGATAGCTTTAGGCTGAGCGCTGCTCGTCCTGAGAGCCTTCTTCTTCGCAAATCAGTTTCCAACCCACGACGTCGTTCCAGTAGGCCTGTTCACGTTCAAAGTCCAGTTGCACCAGACTGTTTTGCGCCAGGTAGCCCGCAGGGAAACGCAGTGTCCAGTGGTTGTCGTCAGTGCTCAGACGCAACGTTTCTGGGGTAGTGGTCGACTGACGTTGATTGTTGAGCAGGGTACTCAGACGCAACAGTTGGATCAGCGGCAGGTAATGTTTTTTCTTGAACAGGTTCAGGCGTGGCAGTTCTTCCAGCTTAATGCCTTTACGGTGGAAGCGGACCAATGCAGCCAGCAACAACTGCTGCTCTTGGTTAAAGCCAGGCAAGTTGGTGTTTTGCAGAATATAGGCCGAGTGGCGGTGCATCCCACTGTGATTGATGCTTAAGCCTACTTCATGCAGCATGGCGGCCCACTTCAACAGGGCTTCCAACTGCGGGTTCGCCAGCTTGGTGTTTTGCGCCATCCACTGTGCGTACAACAGTTCCGTGGTTTCCAGCACCCGCTTGGCTTGTTCACGGTCGATATTGTAGTGATCGGCCAGGCTCTTGGCGGTGCGGCTGCGAATATCTTGATGGCGGAAACGGCCTTCCATCTCGTACAGGACGCCTTCACGCAGAGCACCGTCGGAAAGACGCAGATCGCGGATTGCCAGCGCATCGAATACGCCACACAGGATAGCCAAACCTGGAACAAATACCGACTGACGGTCTTCTGACAGCCCCGGCAGGCTCAGTGCACTGAAGTTTTTAAACTGCAGCACCTGTTCCGCTAACATCTCCAGCCTTTCAAGCGTAATCAGACCGTCTTTTTCACCCATTTCCACCAGCACTTCGTGTGCCGCTTTGATGGTGCCGGACGCGCCTAGCGCATACTGCCAGCCCTGAATGCGGTATTGCCAGGCCAGGGTTTCCAGTTTCTGCGCTGCTGCGAGGCGTGCACGTTTAAAGTTGTTTTTGCTGATTTCCCCGCCAGGGAAAAACTGCTGGGCGAAACTGACGCAACCCATGCGGCGGCTTTCTGCCAGCAGGGGCTCAAAGTCTTCGCCGATCACCAGCTCGGTGGAACCGCCGCCGATATCGATCACCAACTTGCGGCCTTTTTCCGGCTGGGTATGTTCCACGCCCATAAAGATCAGACGTGCTTCTTCCTGCCCGGCGATGATTTCAATGGGGTAAGGGATGACTTTGGCCGCGCGCTTGAGGAAGACCTCTGCGTTTACGGCCTGGCGTAATGTATGGGTACCGACGATCGTAACGTTATCCGCCGGGAAGCCCTGAAGCCGTTCGGCAAACAGCGCCAGACAGGCCAGGCCACGTTCTATTGCCTCTTCACTGAGCACATTGTTGCTGTCCAATCCATCGGCGAGGTGTACCCGCTGCTTTAAACGGCCTAATACCTGTAAGGCGCCGTTGACGACGCGGGCAATCACCATGTGGAAACTGTTCGACCCGAGATCGATGGCAGCGATTTCCTGCGGTTTGTTCGTTGCTGTGCTTTTTAGCGGCATAGTTGCTGGCCTACTGTCCTGGTTGTTCCAGAGCTTTTAAATACTCATAAATGGCAACCTGAGAACGGACTTTACGGCGATTGCCGCGCGGTACGTACTGGTTGCTCAGTTCTTTATCGAGGTAACGCGCCTTGACCGTGTCGCTGAACAGGATTTCAAGAATATCCAGAACCCGTTGTTTCAGCGTTGGATCCAGCAGCGAGACCGCGACTTCGATGCGGTAATCTATGTTACGGGTCATCCAGTCTGCGGAAGACAGATAAACCAGTTTGTCACCTTTGTTTTCGAAAACGTAAACCCGATCGTGTTCCAGATAACGGTCGACGATGCTGATTATCTGAATATTGTCACTGATCCCCGGCAGGTTGGGAATCAAAGAACACATCCCTCGCACCAACAGGCGGATTTTTACACCGGCGCCGGAGGCGGTATATAACCGATCTACCAACCCTTTATCCACCAGATTGTTGATTTTCAGCATAATGCCAGCCGGATGCCCCGCCTGAGCGTTGGCAATTTCCTGGTCGATCAACTCATACAGCTTCAAGCGCGAGTTCTGCGGCGACACCATCAGGTTGTCGAACGTGACCGGTCGATATGGGTTTTCGATAAAGTTGAACACGCGACGCACCTCATTGGTGATGCGTGAGTCGGCGGTCAGCAACGAATAGTCGGTATAAATACGCGCGGTTTTCTCGTTAAAGTTACCGGTCCCGATATGAGCATAGCGCACAATCTCATCGCCTTCACGGCGCGAGATCAGGAACAACTTGGCGTGGATTTTCAGCCCCGGCGCCGAGAAGATAACGTGCACGCCAGCTTCCGTGAGACGCTTAGCCCAGTGGATGTTGGCCTCTTCATCAAAGCGCGCCTGTAGCTCAACCACCACCGTGACTTTCTTGCCGTTGTGGGCTGCGTGGATCATCGACTCGATGATGCGGGAGTCTTTTGCTACGCGATAAATATTGATTTTGATCGCCAGCACGCTGGGGTCGAAGGACGCCTGGCGCAGCAGTTCCAGCACATGCTCAAAAGTGTGGTATGGGTAGTAAAGCAACACGTCTTGTTCGCGGATGGCGTCAAAGCCGTTGCGGAACTTATCGAACCAAATATGGCGCAGGCGAGGCAGCGGTTTGTTGACCAGGTTGGCCTTACCGACGTTAGGGAAGCCGATAAAATCTTTGAAATTGTGATAGCGGCCGCCGGCAATCACCGAATCGTAGTTGGAGATGCCAAGTTTACCGCGTAGCAGTTCCACCATTTCATTTGGCATATCACGCTGATAAACAAAACGCACCGGTTCGGCGGTTAGACGCTGCTTCAGGCTGGAAGACATCAGTTCCAGCAGGCTGGATTCCATTTCTGTGACCAGATCGTATTCCGCGTCACGGGTCATTTTCATGGAATAGGCATTGAGCGCATCGTAGTCGAAGAAGCCCTTAAAGATATCGTCGAGGCAATAACGCAGGATGTTATCCAACAGGATCATCGGTTTGCGGCGACGCGGAGCTTCCGGTGGCAGGTTGACGAAGCGCGGCACCTTGTCGGACGGGATCTCCAGCAGCGCGTAATCGATGCGCGTACCGCGGATGATCTCAACGGCCAAATAGGTGTAATCGTCTTTCAGGAACTGCACCAGATTGGTTTCGTGGTTGATCAGGATAGGCGTGATGTGTTGGCGCAGATGCTGTTTGAAGTATTGTCGCAGCCAAATCTGCTGGTTCTCTGACACCTGGCGTTCGTTGATCAGGAAGATTTGATTACGCGCCATTTCCAGCAGTAAATCGTTATAGAGGCTGTCGAACTCTTGATCGGTTTTTAATACCTTGGCCTGGATCTTTTTCAGCAAATGGCGAGAGGTGCCGCCAGAACCCTGTTCTTCGCTGATCAGAATGCGTCGTTTGAGATCGGCAAAACGGACTTTATAGAATTCATCAAGGTTATTGGAGTAAATGCCCAGAAAACGCATGCGCTCAATCAGGGGATTGCTCTTATCTGCGGCTTCCTGCAACACGCGTTCATTAAAGGATAACCAGCTTAATTCTTTTTCGATGTAGAGCTTTTCCTGACCCATTGCCACTCCAGTTCAATTTTAGAAAAGGATCCGGGACCTAGCCCGGATGCCGCTTCAGGTCGCGTCCCTAAAGCCCGAGCGCTGCGTGGTCGGGCTTGAACCTAGGTTCGCTATACCCAGCCCCCAGGCCTTGACTGCGGGCTTTGGGACTGCGACGGCGCCATGACCCATTGCGGGACACAGCCTACTATCTTGCATCATTATTGCGAGAGATTGACAGGAAAGTCCAACATATCCATTACGTTGGCGTGAGGCATTTTAATACGTAAAAATATTTACTGTGGCATCAGCGCGGAAGGGGCTGTTTGCGTAGCATAAAGTTGTGATTATTGTGCTTTATATTTATGTATGTGATCGGTATTGCCATCATTTTTCAGCAACATATGTGATGAATGATGAGTATTGCAGCGTAAAATTCGATGAGTGCTCTGGGTAACTTTGTCATGCAAACGTCATAAAACTGACATAAGATGCCCGGTTATTCTATGGCGCAAGCCTGCTTATATCAGCGATAGCGAGAGACATGGCACAGACTACGGTAAACCAACATCCCCGGGATCGCCTGCGAGCGCGCATCGACCGTAGCGTGCAGGCGGCGGTCACCGTCAGCGGGTTGCTGGTGCTGATGACGTTGATGCTGATCTTCGTTTACCTGCTGTTTGCGGTGCTCCCGTTGTTTAAACCGGCGGCGATGGGCCAGGCAAAGCCGTTGCCGTTCAGTGCAGCTGCACCGGCGTTGGCGCTGGGTATGGATGTGCAGCAGCGCATCGGTTATCGCATTGACGACCAGGGGGCGGGGCAGTTTTACCGCTTAGCGTCCCAAGAAGGTACTAAAGCGGGTGCGCCGTTGACGCAACAACCGTTGCTGAGCAAACCGGTGCTGTTGACCCAGGCGGCTGGCGAGCGTGATTTGTTTGCTTTGGCGCAGGCCGACGGTCGATTTATTGTCGCCAGCGCGGATTTTGCCGCTGCAGGTACGTCGTTACCGCAGTGGTTATTCCCGCTTGGACAACGGCCGTTAACGCTGGACAAACAGGGGCAGCCGTTGGCCTTGTTGACACTGTCCCAGGCGCGGCATGGGCAGTATTTGCTGGCTGGGATCACCGCCGATCGCCGTTTGGTGTTTGGCCGTTTTAGCCACGATCAACCCCCACAACTGAGTGAACACCCGCTTAATAGCGCGGTGCAGCAGTTGGTATTAACGCCGGACGGCCGTCAACTGTACCTGCTGGCAGGTAATCGGCTGGCCCGCTATCAAATAAACGATACCCAGTTACAGCTAAAAGAGAGCCGTATTCTCGGCGATCATCCCCCTTATCAACTGACGGCGTTGCCCGGCGGCAGTGCGTTATTGATTGAAGCGGCCAATGGCGTTATGCGTGAATGGTTTGATGTTGAAAAAGATCAGCGCTGGCAGTTGACGCCAGTTCAACATTTCGACCATCAGTCCGAACCACAGGATTTACTGGTGGCTGAACCGTATCGCCGGGTGTTTGCTACGCTGAGGCCCGACGGTGGCTTCTCGTTATTTTCCAGTATCCAACCACAGCCATTGCTGAATGGCAGACTCGCCGCTGGGGTACAGCAGATGGCATTCGCCCCACGCGGTGATGGCCTGCTGTTGGAAACGGCACAGGGCTGGCAACACTATGCGATCGATAACCCTTATCCCGATGTCACCTGGCGCTCACTGTGGCACAAGGTGTGGTACGAGAATTACCCCGAACCGGCTTACGTTTGGCAGTCAACCTCTGGCGAGGACAGCTACCAGGCCAAGTTCAGCCTGATTCCGGTCATTTTCGGTACATTCAAAGCCGCGGCCTACGCCATGCTGTTTGCCATTCCACTGGCGTTGGCCGGGGCAATTTATACGGCCTATTTCATGTCCGCCGGGTTGCGGCGGGTGATCAAACCGGCGATTGAGGTCATGGGCGCCTTACCGACGGTAGTGATCGGGCTGGTGGCCGGTATTTGGCTGGCCCCGGTGATCGAACACTATTTACTGGCGGTCTTGTCGTTGCCGCTGTTGCTGGCCGGGGTCGTTCTGGCGAGCGGGGCGCTGGTGAACCGCTTGGCATCGCGTCGTCTGCCGCCGGGGGTTGACCTGCTGATCCTATTACCGCTGATAGCCCTCACCGTTTGGTTGGCGTTCACCCTTGGGCCTTGGCTGGAGGTGAAACTGTTCGGCGAACCGCTGCATTTTTGGCTGGGTGATGATTATGACCAGCGTAATACGCTGGTGGTCGGCGTGGCGATGGGCTTTGCGCTGGTGCCGATTATCTTCTCTCTGGCTGAGGATGCCTTGTTCAGCGTGCCGGCAACCTTGAGCCAGGGATCGTTGGCCTTGGGGGCAACGCAATGGCAAACCGTGATGCGAGTGGTTTTACCTTCTGCCAGCGCCGGTATTTTCTCGGCGCTGATGATTGGCTTTGGCCGGGCGGTAGGCGAAACCATGATTGTGCTGATGGCGACCGGAAATACACCGGTTATCGACGGCAGCCTGTTCCAGGGCTTGCGCGCTTTGGCCGCCAATATCGCCATTGAGATGCCAGAGGCCGTTGCCGGTAGCAGCCATTATCGCGTACTGTTCCTGACTGCGCTGGTGCTCTTCATTTTCACCTTTGTCTTCAACACGCTGGCGGAAGCCATTCGTCTGCGTTTGCGTGAACGTTATACCTTGAACCAGGAGGCGCCATGAGACGTTGGGCGAAGAGCGGTTCACCGTGGATCTGGCTGACCGCCGGTTCGGTCGCCGTCAGTCTGTTAGCGTTGATCGGTATTCTGCTGCTGCTGGCTGGGCAGGGTATGCGTTATTTCTGGCCCAGCCCTGTCTACCAATTTGAACTCAACCAAAGCGCTGCCGGACCGGTGACGATGATCGGTGAGTTGTACCAGCAACAGAGCATTCCGCGCCGCCAATTGCAGGAGTCTGGCGTTGAATTACCGCCAGGAAATGCGCCGAGCTTTGAACGTTATCTGATCAAGGTAGGCAATCGCGAGAGTGAAGGGCAGGATTTCCGCACGCTGCTGGCTGGCGATATTCGTCGTCAAAGCACGCCGCGCGATTTACTGGTGCTGGAGCGCAACAGCAACGGCACAGCCTATGGCTATTTGGCCGGTATGCTACAGGACGGTCAACCCTTGACCGGGCGTAACCTCAGCCAAGCGCTGTTACAGCGTTTGCCGCAAATTGCTGCGCTTTCACGCCAGGCACATGATATTCAGTTCCGCGATATGGCGCGCATCAACCAACGGTTTGACGCGTTGCGCCTGCGCGAGAAAAGCTTGCAGCACGGCGAACAGTTGAGCGCGCGTGCTCAGGCTTCCATCAATGCTGAAAGACTGGAGTTACAACGCCAGTATCGCGTGCTGTCTGACCGGTTGGACGGATTGAACCGCGATCGCCACCGTGATGCGTTGTTGTTGCGTGATATGCACGGCCAGACTCACACCATTGCGCTTAGTCAGGTGCGTGATGCCTGGTATCCCAATGCGATGAACACCACGCAAAAGCTGGTGCATTGGGGTGAGCAGGTGAAGAAGTTCCTTAGCGATAGCCCGCGTGAAGCCAATACCGAAGGGGGCGTATTCCCGGCTATTTTTGGCACGGTGCTGATGGTGATTCTGATGTCGATTGTGGTGATGCCGTTTGGTGTGATCGCCGCCGTCTACTTGCACGAGTACGCGGGTAATAACGTGCTGACGCGTCTGATACGCATCGCGGTCGTTAATCTGGCCGGTGTGCCGTCGATCGTTTACGGCGTATTTGGCCTTGGTTTCTTTGTTTATATGATTGGCGGCAGCCTAGATCAGCTGTTCTTCCCGGAATCGCTGCCTAACCCAACCTTTGGTACGCCGGGCGTATTGTGGGCGGCGTTGACCTTGGCGTTGCTGACGTTGCCGGTGGTGATTGTTGCCACTGAAGAGGGGCTGTCGCGTATTCCAGCCTCACTGCGTCAGGGCTCGTTGGCGCTGGGAGCCAGCCGGGCGGAAACGCTGTGGCGCATTGTTTTGCCAATGGCTGCGCCAGCAATGATGACGGGGTTGATCCTGGCGGTGGCGCGCGCAGCCGGAGAGACGGCACCGCTGATGCTGGTTGGCGTAGTGAAATCCGTCCCTGTGCTACCGGTGGATGACATTTTCCCGTATCTGCACCTGGAGCGGAAGTTTATGCATCTGAGTTTCCAAATTTACGATATGGCTTTCCAGAGCCCAAGCGTGGAAGCGGCCCGTCCTTTGGTGTTTGCCACCGCCTTCCTGCTGGTGGTGATTGTGGTAGGGTTGAATTTGGCGGCGATGGGCATCCGACACTCGCTAAGGGAGCGGTACAGAGCATGGTCGCAGTAATAATGACGTTATTCTTGGGGAGTGCGTAATGGGTTTGATGACGCCAGGCAGTTTGCCCCGGCTGGATGTCCAGCATCTTGATGATGAACATACCGCGTTGGCGGTAAAGGATCTCAACCTGTTTTATGGTGAAAAGCAGGTGCTGCATGATATTTCTCTGCGTATTCCCAAACACCGGGTGACGGCGCTGATTGGCCCGTCGGGTTGCGGTAAATCAACGCTGTTACGCTGCTTCAATCGTATGAATGATTTGGTGGATAATTGCCGCATTGAGGGCGACGTACAGCTTAATGGCCAGGGTATTTATGGATCGCAAATCGACGTTGCGGCGTTAAGGCGCCGAGTGGGTATGGTGTTTCAGCGGCCGAACCCGTTCCCGAAGTCGATTTATGAAAATGTGGTTTACGGCTTGCGTCTGCAAGGTGTGCGTGACCGACGGATCCTGGATGAGGCGGTTGAGCGTTCGTTGCGTGCAGCGGCGCTGTGGCATGAGGTGAAAGACCGACTGCGTGAGAACGCATTTCGTCTTTCTAGCGGCCAGCAGCAGAGATTGGTGATTGCACGGGCGATAGCGATTGAACCTGAGGTGTTGCTGCTCGATGAGCCCACGTCGGCGCTGGATCCGATCTCGACCCTGACAATCGAAGAGCTGATTTCCGCGCTGAAACAGCAGTACAGCGTGGTGTTGGTGACACACAACATGCAGCAGGCGGCACGGGTATCCGACTATACGGCGTTTATTCATCAGGGCCGGCTGGTGGAATATAACGACACCGACGACATCTTCACCTCACCGCGTCAGCGGCGTACCGAGGATTATATTACTGGGCGTTATGGTTGAGGGCGTATCATTCCTCTCTGACAGTGAAATAGAATCTATACGCCATTATCTAAAAAAACCGCTTTCACGTAATGCTGGTCACTTAAGGTGTTTTTTTAGCGAGTTCAATGTTCTTTTCGGTCGATAAACGCACAAAGCACCATGAGGCTTATGCGCCTCGACCGAGCAAGGGACCCAGGGCGGGGTCCCTTGCAATCCCGCGCCTTTGCCCACTCAGACGGTTGGCTACGCCAACGGCTCTCACTTCACCAGAGGTTTATCGCTGGCGGGTGTTTTGAACTTTGCCAGGTACTGCGGCTGGAAGATGCACATGCGCAGCACGGTCCGGTATTCGCCGTTAACGAAGAATTCGTCAATCAGCTCGCCTTCGACTTCAAAGCCCAGCTTACTGTAGATGTGGATCGCCTTCGGGTTTTCTTTGTCGACGATCAGGTACAGCTTGTACAGGTTCAGTACCGAGAAACCGTACTCCATCGCCAGTTTGGCGGCGATCGTAGCGTAGCCTTTGCCCTGATGAGTCGGATCAATAATGATCTGGAATTCCGCGCGGCGGTGGATGTGATCGATCTCCACCAGTTCCACCAGCCCGACCTTGGCGCCTTCGTGGGCGATGATAAAGCGGCGTTCGCTCTGATCGTGGATGTGTTTGTCGTAGAGATCGGAAAGCTCGACAAAGGCTTCGTAAGGTTCTTCAAACCAATAGCGCATCACGCTGGCATTGTTGTCCATCTGGTGGACGAACGCCAAATCATCCCGTTCCAGTGGGCGTAGTTTGACGTTGGTAGTGCTGGACATGGGGGTTCCTCTATGTCGTGAAATTGTGCAAAGTATAACGTCAGAGAATGAATGCCGGCGAAAAAAAACGGTGCCGCATGGGCACCGTTTAGGCAATGTTCAGACTGCGCCGTTTTAATCGGCGGCATGGCCCTGTTCAGGCAGGCGTTCGCCATCCAGCCAAGCGGCGTTATCGCGCATTGCCAAGCGGCCCTCAACAAACCAATTTACCACCAGCGGATAAATAGTGTGTTCCTGAGCTTGCACCCGCTCAACCACCTCATCTTCCTCGTCACCGGGGAAGATGGGCACTTTGGCTTGCAGGATTACCGGGCCGCCGTCGAGCTGTTCGGTCACGAAATGCACTGAGGTGCCGTGTTCGCTGTCACCGTTATCTATGGCTTGCCGGTGGGTATGCAATCCCGGGTATTTAGGCAGCAGAGAAGGGTGGATGTTCAGCATACGCCCGGCATAGTGCTGCACGAACGCTGGGCTGAGGATGCGCATATAACCGGCCAGCACCACCAGATCGGGCTGGTATTGGTCGATAGCCTCTGCCAATGCGGCGTCGAACGCTGCACGGTCGGCAAAGGCTTTGGCATCCAGCGCATGGGCGGCAATACCTGCCGCCTCTGCACGTTGCAGGCCGTAAGCCTGCGCCCGATTGCTGAATACCGCCACGATGTCGGCGGCAATCCGGCCCTGTTGGCAGGCGTCAATCAGTACCTGGAGATTGCTCCCCTGGCCAGAGACCAACACCACGATCTTTTTCATCAGTTGATGACCACTTGTTGTTCGTCAGAAGAAGCGGTCAGTGTACCTATCTTCCAGGCTTTTTCACCGGCTGCGGTCAACAAAGCGATAGCAGATTCAACGGACGCTTCTGGCAGTGCAATCACCATACCCACGCCACAGTTAAAGGTGCGGTACATTTCGTGACGGCTGACATTGCCGGTTTGCTGCAACCAGTTAAATACTGCCGGCCATTGCCAGCTGGATTCGTCGATCACGGCCTGCATGCCTTCTGGCAGCACGCGTGGGATGTTTTCCCAGAAACCGCCGCCGGTCAGGTGGGCGATAGCGTGCACGTCGATTTTCTCGATCAGTTCCAGCACGGATTTCACATAAATCTTGGTCGGTGCCAGCAGATGGTCAGCCAGCGGTTTGCCGTCCAGATCTGTGGTGCTTGGGTCGGTGTTGCTGACTTCCAGGATTTTGCGCACCAGCGAGTAGCCATTGGAGTGCGGGCCGGAAGCGCCCAGGGCGATCAAGGCATCGCCGGACTGCACTTTGCTGCCGTCGATAATCTCGGATTTTTCGACTACGCCAACGCAGAAGCCGGCCACGTCGTAATCTTCACCGTGGTACATACCCGGCATTTCGGCGGTTTCACCCCCCACCAGCGCACAGCCAGACTGCTTACAGCCTTCGGCGATGCCGGTGATCACGCTGGCCGCGGTGTCCACGTCCAGTTTACCGGTGGCAAAATAATCCAGGAAGAACAGCGGCTCGGCGCCCTGTACTACCAGGTCGTTCACACACATTGCGACCAGATCGATGCCGATGGTGTCGTGTCGTTTCAGGTCCATCGCCAGACGCAGCTTGGTGCCTACGCCGTCGGTACCGGAAACCAGTATTGGCTCGCGGTATTTCTGCGGCAACGCACACAGGGCGCCAAAACCGCCCAGTCCACCCATGACTTCCGGGCGGCGGGTCTGTTTAACTACACCTTTGATGCGGTCTACCAATGCATTGCCAGCATCGATATCGACACCTGCGTCTTTATAGCTGAGAGAGGTTTTGTCGGTCACTGCGCGATCCCCACGACGGTTTGCGATTTGAAAACTGTGCTTCCGGCTTTGATTCCGGAATAAGGCGCGGCAATTCTAACAGCGCAGGCAAACGTTTGCGAGTGGCTTGTGAGGCAGCTCTGCTTTTTCGTCATCTATACTGTTATTCAATCTTTTGTTGATCCCGATCGGGCTATTGTGGGTGGCGCTGTCGGCAAAAGGAGGTATAATCCGGCGATTTTTTTGGCCGTCAACCACCTTAATAGGAGAAAAATGATGAAGATCGTTGAGGTGAAACACCCGCTGGTGAAACACAAGCTTGGCCTGATGCGTGAAAATGACATCAGCACCAAACGCTTCCGTGAGTTGGCTTCGGAAGTCGGTAGTTTGCTGACCTATGAAGCAACCGCCGATCTGGAAACGGAGAAGGTGACCATCGATGGCTGGTGTGGCCCGGTTGAAATAGATCAGATTAAAGGGAAAAAAATTACCGTTGTGCCTATCCTGCGTGCCGGTCTGGGTATGATGGAAGGGGTGTTGGAAAACGTCCCAAGTGCGCGTATCAGCGTGGTGGGTGTTTACCGTGACGAGGAAACACTGGAGCCGGTACCGTATTTCCAAAAGCTGGTTTCCAATATTGAAGAGCGTTTGGCGCTGGTTGTCGACCCTATGCTGGCGACCGGTGGTTCGATGATCGCGACTATCGATCTGCTGAAGAAAGCCGGCTGCAACAGCATCAAGGTGCTGGTATTGGTTGCTGCACCTGAAGGTATTGCCGCGCTGGAGAAAGCGCACCCGGATGTTGAGCTGTACACGGCCTCCATCGATCAGTGCCTGAACGAGAAGGGGTACATCGTGCCGGGCCTGGGTGATGCGGGCGACAAGATATTTGGTACTAAATAAAAAAATAAGCCGACTTTAATCAGTCGGTTTTTTTTGCATAAAATATATCTATCCCCCAAATAATTGATGTTGCACCAAGGCGGCAAGCGACAGAATCCCGATGAGCTTACTTAGGTAAGTGATTCGGGTGATTGAGCGTAGCCAACGCAGAGGCAGCGGCAAGTATGACGGGGATAGCAGAGGAAAAACATCCATGACCCGTCGTGTGATAGGCGTAAGCGAACGCCCGCCGCTACTGCAAACTATTCCGCTCAGTTTCCAACATCTGTTCGCCATGTTTGGTGCGACCGTGTTGGTGCCGATCCTGTTCAAAATCAACCCGGCGACGGTGCTGTTGTTTAACGGCGTCGGCACGCTGCTGTATCTGTTTATCTGTAAGGGCAAGATCCCGGCGTATCTCGGTTCCAGCTTCGCGTTTATTTCCCCCGTGTTGCTGCTGTTGCCGCTAGGCTACGAGGTCGCACTGGGCGGTTTCATCATGTGCGGGGTGTTGTTTTGCCTGGTGGCGCTGATCGTTAAAAAAGCCGGGACCGGCTGGCTGGATGTCATTTTCCCGCCAGCGGCGATGGGGGCGATTGTTGCCGTTATCGGGTTGGAGCTGGCGGGTGTGGCGGCCAATATGGCAGGTTTGCTGCCGGCCGATGGCGTCAGCGCAGACACGACCACGATAACCATTTCTTTGGTGACGCTTGGCGTGACAATCCTGGGGTCCGTGCTGTTCCGCGGTTTTCTGGCGATTATCCCCATCCTGATTGGCGTGCTGGTCGGGTATGCGCTGTCGTTCTTCATGGGCGTGGTCGATTTGACTCCGATCCGCGAGGCGCATTGGTTCGCACTGCCCACGTTCTATACGCCGCGTTTTGAGTGGTTTGCTATCTTTACCATCCTGCCGGCGGCGTTGGTGGTGATTGCTGAGCACGTTGGCCACTTGGTTGTGACGGCCAATATCGTGAAGAAAGATTTGATCCGCGATCCTGGCCTGCACCGTTCAATGTTTGCCAATGGCATCTCGACGGTAATCTCCGGCTTCTTCGGTTCAACGCCAAACACCACCTACGGTGAGAATATCGGCGTGATGGCCATCACCAAGGTTTATAGCACCTGGGTGATCGGCGGTGCGGCGGTTCTGGCCATTTTGCTGTCCTGCGTCGGCAAGTTGGCGGCAGCCATTCAGGCTGTACCTGTGCCGGTGATGGGTGGGGTTTCCCTGCTGCTGTACGGCGTGATTGGTGCATCAGGTATTCGTGTGCTGATTGAATCCAAAGTGGATTACAACAAGGCGCAGAACCTGATCCTGACCTCGGTGATTCTGATCATCGGCGTCAGCGGTGCCAAGGTGCATATTGGTGCCGCTGAGTTGAAAGGCATGGCGCTGGCGACCATTGTCGGCATTGGTCTCAGCTTGTTGTTCAAGGTCATCAGCCTGTACCGTAAGGAAGAGGACGTGATCGACGCGCCGGACGCGCCGGCTGAACGGATGCCATAATAGAAAACGGGCAGCCAATAGGCTGCCCGTTTTGTTAATACGCAAGACATTAGCTGCGGATTTTGCGGTAAACAAATAGCACGACGATGGCGCCAATGACGGCGACCACGAAGCTGCCGAAGTTAAAACCGTCAACCTTGCCGTAGCCGAAGAAGGTGCTGATATAGCCCCCCACCACAGCGCCGACGATCCCCAATACGACGGTCAGAATAAAACCGCCGCCGTCTTTGCCCGGCATAATCCACTTGGCTAAAATGCCAGCGATGAGGCCGAAGATAATCCAGGAAATAATCCCCATTTACCGCTCCTTCTTTGTGATATCAGGCGTTATTGCTGGGTAGCCGGCTGCGTTTTTTCCGCAGAGTCGACATCACCTTTTAATTCTTCAGCTTTATTTTCAGCGCTGTTTTTAATGGCTTCGGTTTTCGCTTTGGCCTGCTCGGTCAAATCGTTGGCACCATTAATGGCATCGTTCTTGATGGTTTTAGCCTGATCGACCAACTGCTGGCTTTGTTTGCTGGCATCTTCCTTGAGTGCGTCAGCCTTGGCTTTCGCATCGTTGGTGATGGCATCTGCCTGCTTGGCGGCATCATCTTTAATCGCAGAGGCCTTGTCTTTAAGCTGATCGGCTTGCGTGGCGGCCTCTTTCTTGATGTCCTTGGCCACCGCAGCGGCTTTGTCGGTCAGATCGTCCGCTTTTTTCTGTGCGGCGTCTTTCATCTGCTCTGCGCTGTCTTTGGCTTTTTCAAGATTGGCGTCGACTTTGGATGAATCATCACAGCCGGCAAGCAATAGCCCAATGATTGAGGCCAAAAGCACTTTATTCCATACTTTCATTGTCCATATCCTTGTAGAAATCTTATTAACGGCGATTGCATTTTGCCCCACTATACTAGGATAACTCTTGGATAAAGTACAAATTCTGCCTGTCCAGGCGAGCTGTCCGCGGGGCTTTATCGGAGCCGTTGTTCACTATTACGGCATAAAATCCTGCCGATTCAACAGAGCCTGTTTTCTGTGGTAGACTTACCGCGTTTTCCTGCCAGTTTTGGTTGAGGTGCTTTTCTGAATACGCCGGCACAGCTTTCACTGCCACTTTATCTTCCCGATGATGAAACTTTTGCCAGTTTTTATCCGGGGGAGAACCCATCCCTATTAGCCGCGATCCAGTCCGCCGTTCGTCAGGAACATGGCAGCTATATCTATTTCTGGTCACGCGAGGGTGGTGGGCGTAGCCACCTGTTACATGCAGCCTGTGCGGAGCTTTCACAACGCGGTGAAGCCGTGGGTTATGTGCCGCTGGATAAGCGAGCTTATTTCGTGCCAGAAGTCTTGGATGGCATGGAGCAGCTGGCTTTGGTGTGCATCGATAATATCGAATGTATCGCGGGCGATGAAGAGTGGGAAATGGCCATCTTCAACCTCTATAACCGCATTCTGGAAACCGGACGCACGCGTCTGTTTATCACGGGCGATCGCCCGCCACGGCAATTGAATCTCCATCTGCCTGATTTGGCTTCACGGTTGGACTGGGGTCAGATCTACAAGTTACAGCCGCTGTCGGATGAAGAGAAACTGCTGGCTCTGCAATTGCGTGGCAAACTGCGCGGTTTTGAACTGCCGGAGGACGTCGGCCGTTTTCTGCTGAAACGGTTGGATCGCGAAATGCGGACACTGTTTATGACATTGGATCAGCTCGATCACGCGTCGATCACCGCACAGCGTAAGTTGACCATCCCGTTTGTGAAAGAGATCCTGGGGCTTTAACCGGCCAATGGGGCTAAATAGGGCACCACACGTCAGTGCCCATTATCCTGCTTAGAGAATGTCCAGCACGTGCTCCGGTGGCCGGCCGATACGCGCTTTACTGCCCTTGACCACGATAGGACGTTCGATCAGCTTTGGGTTCGCTACCATAGCGGCTAACAGCTGGTCTTCGCTCAGGCTTTCATCTGCCAGCTTCAATTCCTTGTACAACTCTTCTTTTTTACGCATCAGCTCGCGAGCCGAGGTGAAACCCAGCTCTTTCAGCAGTTTTTTTAGTTGGGCTACCGATGGCGGTGTCTCCAAATATAGTACCACGTCAGGCGTTATGCCCTGTTGTTCCAGCAGTGCCAGGGTTTCACGGCTCTTAGAGCAGCGTGGATTGTGGTAAATCGTGACGTTTTTCATTGAACTCATCCTTTTCAAAATCAGCTGCGCTGGTACTGGCGGAAACGCTCTTGCAACTGGCGCAATTGGTCGATGCGCGCATCATAACGCGCCTGTTTCAGGCTGCCGAGTTTTTGCAACGAACTGGCGTTGCTGAGCAGGCCGATGGCCTGATCGAGACGGCCGGTCAGCGCCAGGCTTTCGGCGCGGGCAGAAAGCTCTTCATCGCGCAGACCTTGTGCGGCGCTGGCCTGAGCAAGCAGATCCCAGGCATTGGGATCGTCCGGGTGGGCGAAGGTATAGCGGTTAAGAATTTTTGACGCCTGTGCCGGTTGGTTGCCTTCAACATAGGCGTTCGCCAGGTTGAGCTGCAGCACCGGGTTATTGCTCTGGGCAGCATTGGCGGCTTGCAGGCGCGCAATGGCCTGTGGCGCACGCTTCTGCCCAAGATCAATGTCGGTCATCAGATCGAGCAGCCAGACGTTTTTCGGGTCTTGTGCCAGCAGTGGCTGAATAATGTTACGGGCATCATCATACTTTTTCGCCTCATAAAACAGGATAGCGCGGCCATATTTGGCGGCCATCTGTTCGCGCACGTTGCCTTTGCTGTAAGTATCGAGCAACTCTTCGCGCAGGCCATAACCCTCTGAACTGTACATGCCCAGTGAACGGACCTTGGCCATCAGGTAGTCCTGCGTGGACTGTACCAGGTGCTTAGGCATTTGGTTGGCACGGTTGCGCGCGTCGGACAGGCGGCTGTCGGGCAAGGGGTGAGTTAGCAGCATTTCCGGCGGTTTTGAGGCGTAACGCGACTGGTCAGACAGTTTTTGCAGGAAGTCGGGCATGGCTTCCGGATCAAAACCGGCACGTTGCAGCACCTGAATGCCGATGCGGTCAGCTTCTTGCTCATTTGATTGGGTAAAGCTGATCATACCTTGCTGCGTGCCGGCCAAGGTGCCGCTCAGCGCCGCCATCCCCATGGTCGGGTTGGCCATGGCCAGCAAGATAGAGCCAAGCGCACCGACCCACGTCAGCGGGGCGTTGCGTTGTTGATCTTCCATGGCTCGCGCCAGGTGACGCTGGGTGACGTGTGAGATTTCATGCGCCAAGACTGACGCCAACTGGCTTTCGTTATCGGTTTCGCGGAACAGGGCAGAGTGCAACACCACGTTGCCGCCAAAGAAGGCGAAGGCGTTGATTTCGTCGTTGCGTACCAGATAGAAATGGAAGGGCGTACGCACTGAATAGGCACTCCCCACCAGTCGGTTGCCCAACTGGTTGATATATTGGGTCAGCAGTGGGTCATTGATCAGCGGTGCGCTGGCACGAAGCTGACGAACGTAAAAATCACCCATCGCCATTTCTTGGCCAATGCTCAGGGTACCGCCCGCAGAAGTGCCCATATCAGGCAGTTGATCCTGGGTTTCCGCCTGCACCGGCGCCATCGCTGTGGCGTTGAGTGTGCCAAGCAACAGTACTGCAATCGCTGTTTTGGTCAACCGGGTGGTCATAGTCAGGCCTTTCCCTTAAAGAGTCATTTCTAAGACGTCAGCATTACCTAAGAGTTCTTCTTACCTACCGGGCTTACCAGAACAATCAGCACGAAAGCGGGTTAGCTCACAAAAATGCCTGGGTTATGGCGGCCTGTTGGCAGATAACATCATAGTCAGCCGAAAGCGACAAGGAAACGTCTGTACGGCAATAATCGAGCAGAAATGCTTTATTTTTCATTTCTGAATCTCTCTGGTGTGATCTTGAACTTGCGTCGTTCAGTCGGTCTGATAAAAACAAAGACTAACTTTGTCCGTGTTTTAATTGACAAGAAAAACGTGGACTAATATAGTCTGCGTTATTGAATTCATACGTGCAGCTCAAACCCACATGGCATACATAACTACCAGCGTTGAATACGGCATCCATTGTTTACTTTGGCTGGTCGGTGAAAATCAGCGCGCACTCAGCAGCCGCGATCTTGCAGAACTGCAGGGGATTTCACCCAGTTTTCTCGCCAAAATCTTCCCTAAGCTGGAGAAGGCAGGGATTGTCGCCGCAAGTGAAGGCGTGCGCGGCGGTTATCGACTGGCTCGTCCTGCGGATGACATCACTTTTCTGGAGATCATTGACGCGATTGAAGGGCACAAGCCGCTGTTTGACTGCCAGGAGGTGCGTGGCCGTTGTGCGGTGTTTGACGACAGCCCGCCAGACTGGGCGGTTTCCGGCAAGTGTGCCATCCATGCGGTGATGCTGCAGGCCGAAAAGGCCATGCGTGATGCGCTGGCAGTGCAAACGTTGGGGGCCGTTGCCGCTCGCTTCGGGCGCAAGGCACCAGAGGGGTTCTTTGGCGAGATCGACATCTGGATTGACGAACGCATGAGTGAACGCACGACGCGTAGCGGCAAGCCCGCCCGCGCAAAGCCTCAATAACGTCTCAGTATTTCCTCTACTTCTTTTTTTCCCCGCCTGTGTGCCACAGGCGGTAGCCCTTCTGCACCCTGTTGACAGGCGGCGGAACGGCCCAACTCGCCTGGAAAATAATTCGGGCGATTCAACAACCCGATAAACGTGTATGAAGGAGTCATTCCATGACGCAGAAAATAGTGATCGCCGGTTCTGGTTTCGCTGGATTTTGGGCCGCCGTTTCCGCCATGCGGGCGGTGTCGCTTGCGGGTAAAGAAGGGGCTGTCGAAGTGACGATGGTTTCGCCGACCCCGAATCTCACCATCCGCCCGAGATTGTATGAAGCGGTGTTGGAAAATATGAGTCCGGACATCTCGGCGCAGCTTGCGGCAATTGGCGTCCGCCATTTTGCCGGGTTGGTTGAGCAGATCGACAGCGAAAACAGAACATTGCAGGTAGTGAGTGCTGAAGGACACAAACACCCACTGGTTTATGATCGTTTGGTGCTGGCGACCGGGAGCCAGTTGTTTATTCCCCCGGTTGCCGGTTTTGCCGAGTATGGATTCAATGTCGATACGCTGGAAAGCGCGCAGCGGTTGGACGCCCATTTAAAGGCGTTGAAAGAACAACCGGAAACCCCGGCGCGTAACACCGTGGTGGTGGTGGGGGGTGGGCTCACCGGGCTGGAAAGCGCAGCAGAAATGCCGATGCGCCTGCGTGCCATTCTGGGCAATGAAGCCAATATCCGCGTCGTGATTGTTGATACCGCGGAAGAAGTGGGTGCTGGAATGGGGGCTGAACCCGCCCGCGTGATCCGACAAGCCTTGGACGAATGTGGCGTTGAGCCGCGGGCAGGAACCCGTGTTACGGCGATCGATGCAGGCAGCGTAACGCTGTCGACCGGTGAGCGCATCGCAACCAACACGGTGATATTGGCCGCTGGCGTACGGGCGCACCCATTGGTTGCACAAATCCCAGGAGAACGAGACAGTGCCGGGCGTATTCTCGGCGATGCATTCCTGCATGCGCCTGCTGTTGAGGGGGTTTTTGTTACCGGGGACACCGTCAAGGCAGCGACCGACGAACTGGGCAATCATAACCTTATGACCTGCCAGCATGCGATGAGCCTGGGCCGTGTTGCCGGGCACAATGCCGCTGCGGAGTTGGTGGGGTTACTTGCACACCCTTATAGCCAACCAAAGTACGTGACCTGCCTCGATCTTGGCCCTTGGGGCGCACTCTACACCGAAGGCTGGGACCGTCAGGTACGCTTCACGCGTGAAGAGGGCAAAAAGATCAAACAGGAAATCAACACCCAGTGGATCTATCCGCCGGCATTGGATCGCGATGCGTTGTTTGCCATTGCCAATCCGGACTTTGTGATTGTGCCTTAAATTGCCTGTGGGGGCGAAATGCTCCCCTTTTTTATGACCAGGGTGACCGGGTGAGCCGATAGAGGCCTGCCTGCAGTGAAACAGTTGCCCTGGTAATGCAGACTACGCGGTTGTTAAACGTGCCTCGTCACAACGTACGGCGAGCTATCGCTCCAGCCACTCAACCGCCAATTCTCGCGCTTCATCCAGACTGACATCACGGCCTTCCCGGGTAATGGCTATTTTTAGCTCATTAATCACGTCCGCTTTTTGGGTTTCATGTTCTTGATTGGCTAACGCCAGGAAGGCATCGCCGACCACGGTACAAATGCCGATGTACAAGGCTTTGGAGTCTTCAAAACCACTGCTCATAACTGTTTCCTCTTAATTTTGATGTAAATCTACAACGGCAGAAAAGAGCGCTCAGGCACGACGGTTTTCATCACCAAAGTAGAACTGAGGCGTTGAACGCCGGGCAGGGCGGAAAGTTTTTCGTCATATAATTGCTGAAAAGCCGGCAGATCTCGGGAAATAACATGCAGCAGGTAGTCAGGATCACCGAACAGCCTTTGTGCCTGTACCACCTGAGGGATATCTACCATTGCGTCCTCAAAGGCCGCGACAGCATGACGGTCACCTTCCCGCATGGTGACGAAAACCAGCGCGGAAAAGTTAAAACCCAGGCTGCCCGGATCAAGTTGAGCGCGGTAGCCGCGGATCACGCCAGACTCTTCCAGTGCGCGTACCCGGCGATGGCAGGGGGAAACGCTAAGCCCGATCCGTTCTGCCAGCTCCGTAACAGATTGACGCCCATCCGCCTGTAGTTCAGCAAGAATCTTGCGATCTATCTTATCCATTTGGAAAAATCTCCCCAAATTAACCATTTTCAAGCAAGTAATTGGCAACACATTTTAACGCCTTGCAGATATTCTTTCCAATAATTAAACGGCCCGGACTGAGCGATTTTTACGTGATGCGTACGTCCGCAGAATGAGGAAGAACAGGTGAAAATACGCATGACAGGGCAAGGGAGCGCGCAACCATGACGCTTGCCATTTTCGCTGCATTTTGGGCCGTCTCGATTTTGTTTGTTATCACGCCGGGCGTGGACTGGGCCTATGTCATATCGGCAGGGATACGTGGCCGGGTGGTGGTGCCTGCCGTGGCGGGATTGCTGTTTGGACACTTGCTGGCCATTTTGATTGTGGCGGCGGGTGTGGGTGTGCTGGTGGCTGGCAACCCGCTCATTCTGACGGGGCTCACTATCTTGGGGGCGGCTTACCTGCTGTGGATTGGCGTTAATATGCTGGTTCACCCGTCTGTGCCCGGCAGCAGTGAGAAACAAAGCTCGGGTTCATGGGTGCGTTGGGCGGGTAAAGGGGTTTGCGTGAGTGGCATGAACCCCAAGGTTTTTCTGCTATTTCTGGCTCTGCTGCCGCAGTTCACCGATCCCCATGCCGTATGGTCAATTCCCATGCAGATCCTCGCGCTGGGTTTGTTGCACTTGGTCAGTTGTGGGTTAGTTTATTTGCTGGTGGGTTTTGGCTCGCAATCGATATTGCAGGCGCGTCCGCAGGCCGCGCGGGTTGTCAGCCGTTTTTCTGGCGCTGCCATGGTACTCATCGCTATTGGGCTGTTCGCCGAGCAGGCGTTGAAATAATGCGAAGGTGCCGTCATCAACAAATCCACTCAGACGGTTGGCTGCGCCAACGGCTCTCACTTCATCACGGCAGGCTACGACAGGCGTCCCTGCCTGTCTTGCCTGAAAACGCCGTCCATGGCGGTTTCGCCTATGCGTTGTGCTTGCGTTCGACGGGCGCCCAACCGCGTGCTCATCTCATCATGTTCACTGTCTTTCATCAGCTAACGTCACGCTGAGGGGCTGGGTTACCCGGTGGTAGCCAATTGCCATTCATTGTAGCTACAGAGAAAGGTAGGGTATTGATGGCAATTCTACGTGCACTGAGCTTACCGATACTGAATGAAAAATGCCCGTCAGGCCTGGCTGAGTACCAGCGGGCTTGAACGGGTGTCTACGGTTATGCTTTGACAGCAAGCAGCACGGAAGAGGCTTTGATCAACGCGATTAACCGTGAGCCGTTTTCCAACGCCATGTCCTGCAGACTTTCATTGGTGATTACCGATGTCAGCGTGAAACCCGCGTCAGTTTTGATGTGCACCGTACTGTTGACGGCGCCTTGTTCTAGGGCGTTGACGGTACCGGCAAATTGATTGCGCGCTGAAAAACGCAGCCCGCAATCCTCTGACGCTAAAATGACCCAAGGCGCCTTGATCAGCGCCACAGCTTCCTTACCTGTCACCAGGCCAAGAGATTGCTGGCTTTGGACAGTCACAATGGCGACCAGCTTCTCCCCGCCCGGCAGGGTGATTTCCACTTCATCGTTGACGGCGCCTTTGGCAACTGCGGATACGATTCCGGATAACTGGTTACGAGCAGATACTGACATAAATTCTCCTGGATCAGACATAATGGGGTTGCCATACAGAATGGCTATTTTCCATCTTCTTTACCAATGCCTGTGGGATATTGTGTGAACTACGGGACGTTTCATTGGGGCGGGTCATCACGAATGCCCAGATACCTGTTTGCAGAAGAAAGCAGGTCATGCTGGATGGTAAATGGCCGGCATGGTACAACCATACGCTTGAACCCCCATTTTATGCTGGGGTTTGTCGATAGATTGAGAAAATCCCCACCACAGGAACCGCAATGCCTGCCAGTCAAACCTCTAGGAGCACTCTCTGATGCTGGAGATGTTATTACAATGGTACCGTCGCCGCTTTACCGATCCACAAGCCATTGCGCTGTTGGTGATCCTGGTCGCCGGGTTCCTCATTCTCTATTTTTTGCATGGCATTTTGACCCCGCTGTTGGTGGCCATCGTGTTGGCCTATTTGTTGGAGTGGCCGACCGCGCGGCTTCAGCGCATTGGGTGTTCGCGTAACTGGGCGGCGAGCATGGTCATGATCATGTTTGCCGGTATCGCGATGCTGTTGGTGTTTGTCGTCGCCCCCACGGCCTGGCAGCAGGGGATCAACCTGATGACGGATTTGCCGGGGATGCTCAATCAGTTCTATAACTTTGCCGCGACGTTGCCGAAGCGTTATCCGGCGCTGGTGGATGCCGGCATCATCGATATGATGGCGGAGAACCTGCGCGGACGGCTGTCGGGTATGGGCGAGTCTGTCGTGAAATTCTCGCTGGCTTCGCTGGTGGGGCTGCTTACGCTGGCAATTTACCTGATCCTGGTACCGATGATGATGTTCTTCCTGCTGAAGGACAAAGAGCAGATGCTCAACGCCGTGCGGCGTGTCTTACCGCGCAATCGCGGGCTGGCCGGGCAGGTGTGGCTCGAAATGAATCAGCAGATCACCAATTATATTCGCGGCAAAGTGCTGGAGATGGTGATTGTCGGCGTCGCGACTTACCTGGTGTTCGTGATTTTGGACATGCGTTATTCGCTGCTGCTGGCGGTATTAGTGGGGTTCTCTGTCCTGATCCCCTATATCGGTGCAGTGCTGGTGACCATTCCCGTGGTGGTGGTGGCCATGTTCCAATGGGGCATCGGCGCTGATTTCTGGACGCTGATCGTCGCTTATCTTGTGGTGCAGGGGCTGGACGGTAACCTGTTGGTGCCAATACTGTTCTCCGAGGCGGTCAATCTGCACCCGTTAGTGATCATTCTGTCGGTGATCATTTTCGGTGGGTTGTGGGGCTTTTGGGGTGTGTTCTTCGCTATCCCGTTGGCGACGTTGGTGAAGGCCGTCATTCACGCCTGGCCGGACGAATTGCGTGTAGAAACGGAACAAGAATAGAATAAGCGGGAAGGGAAATAACGAAGCGCAGCAGGCCGCTGCGCTTCGTGAGAATTATTGCTGCAGGTAGCTCAGAACAATATCGTGATGATTGGTGGTCTTGAAATCATCAAACACTTTTTCAACCTTACCCTTGGCGTCGAGCAAGAAGCTGATGCGGTGAATGCCATCATAGGTTTTCCCCATGAAGGTTTTCTCGCCCCAAACGCCGAACTGCTCTGCTACCTGGTGATCCTCATCGGATAACAAGGTGAAGTTTAACAACTCTTTCTCGGCAAAACGCGACAGCTTTTCTGGTTTATCCGTGCTGATGCCAAGCACTTCGACACCGGCTTTTTTCAAGTCATCCATGTTATCCCGCAAACCGCAGGCCTGTACGGTACAGCCTGGCGTCATCGCCTTGGGATAAAAATAAACAAGCACTCGCTGTCCTTGGAAGTCGGCTAAGTTAATTTCCTCACCGTCCTGGTCAGGCAAACTAAAGTTCGGCGCTGTGTCACCGGCTTTCAATGGGCTCATAACTACTCTCCATCTTTCTCATCATGCTGTGGATAGTTAACAACGCTAATACTGCCTTGTGCTTTCAGTTCTGTACATAGGCGATGAAAGGCTTGCTCAATATTTGATGCATCTTGATTGCCGGGACTGTGTGCCGTGATCTGGATATACAGCTGCGGCGGCAGTCCACCTTCCGCCGGCTGGGTGCGGGACACCAACTCGGCAATGTTCATCTGGCTGGAGTCGAACAGATCGGTAAAACGCTCGATGAGGTGTGGGGAGTCCTGTACTTCAACCTGTACCCATACGGTGGCCGGCATCGGCGGCCTTTCGTGTGAGTTGGTCCGTTTCATTACAATGAGCAGGTCCAGTTCTGCGCCTTTTTGCGGCAGGGTGGACTCGATCAGGGTAATGGCGTTCCAACTGCCTGAAAGCAGCATGATGAACGTGAATTCTTCACCCAACATGGCCAGACGGCTATCTTCGATATTGCATCCGCAACTGCTGACGTGACGAGTGATGGCATTGACGATTCCGGGGCGATCGGCGCCGAGCGCGGTAATCACGAGATAGTGTTCATCTGGCTTAGGCAAAATGGAGCTTCCTGTCGTGCTCAATGGGGTTACCATGGTAAACATAAAAAAAACCGCCTGCCAAGCGCTTACAACACCGTTGTTTGCTTGCTTTTGGATAGGCAGCAAAAGTACCATGAGTGACTTGTTTGTGGAGGGGACGGCCAATGTTTACGGGAAGTATTGTTGCACTGGTTACGCCGATGGATGACACAGGTGCTGTCGATCGCGCGAGCCTAAAAAAATTGATTGATTATCATGTAGCCAGTGGAACTGCGGCTATCGTTTCCGTAGGGACTACCGGTGAGTCCGCAACGCTTGCCCATGACGAGCATGTCGACGTGGTATTGCAGACGCTGGAGCTGGCCGCAGGCCGTATTCCGGTGATTGCCGGCACGGGGGCCAACGCCACCGCTGAAGCCATTTCTCTGACGCAGCGTTTCGAAAATACGGGTGTCGCGGGTTGCCTGACGGTCACGCCGTACTACAACAAGCCGACTCAGGAAGGGCTGTATCAGCACTTCAAGGCGATTGCCGAAAGCACCGCACTGCCGCAAATCCTCTATAACGTGCCTTCGCGCACCGGGTGTGACATGCTGCCGCCGGTGATTGCGCGTTTAGCAAAAATTAAGAATATTGTTGCTGTTAAAGAGGCAACAGGGAACTTAAGTCGTGTAAGTCAGATCCAAGTGCTGGTTGATGATGAAGATTTCATTTTGCTGAGCGGCGATGACGCCAGCGGTCTGGATTTCATGCAACTGGGCGGCAAAGGGGTGATTTCCGTGACGGCCAACGTGGCGGCGCGTGAAATGGCGCAACTTTGCGCGCTGGCAGCGCAGGGCGATTTTGCCCAAGCACGCCGCTTAAATCAGCGCTTGATGCCGTTGCATCAGGATTTGTTTGTAGAAGCAAACCCAATTCCGGTGAAATGGGCCTGCAAGGCATTGGGATTGATGGCAACCGATACGCTGCGTCTGCCTATGACGCCGTTGACCGACGCTGCCCGTCCGGTAGTGGAACGCGCACTGAAAAGCGCCGGTTTGCTGTAACTCTAAGGGAAATTTGATGGTTTATTCATTGCAAAAGTCGAGGGTAGCAAAAGTCGTTGGCATCTCGCTGGTTATGATGTTGGCGGCCTGTAGCAGCGACCAGCGCTACAAGCGCCAGGTCAGCGGCGATGAAGCGTATCTTGACGCTTCACCGCTGAAGGCACTGAACGCCCCCGCGGGTATGATCCTGCCGGTGCAAAGCGGTAACTACGATGTTCCGGCTACCACACTGAAAGGCGGGATCGGCAAGCAACTGGATATTCGTCCGCCGGTACAGCCTCTGGCATTGCTGAGCGGTTCACGCGCGCAATATGCTGGCGACAGCGGTACGCTGCTGCTTGAGAACAGCCCGCAAAACCAGAACCTGTGGTCACGCGTTGTCAGCATGCTGCAGGCGAAAAATATCGCGATAGCCTCACGCCAAGACGCCGGTCAGACTCTGACTACCGACTGGGTGAAGTGGAACCGTCTGGATGAAGACAACCAGTACGAAGGCCGCTACCAGATCAGCGTGCAGCAGCAGGGTTATCAGCAGGCGCTGGTGGTTAAAACCGTGGGTCTGCAGCAGCAGGGCAAAACCGATCAGGTTACCGACCCGTCTGAAGTTCAGCGCTACAACGGTATGATGATGAATACCATCGTTGAAGGCCTGGACAAACAAGACAACCTGGCAAGCAGCCAGTCTGCTAATCGTTTCGGCGCGCTGGACGTGCAGAGCGCGGCAGATGATACCGGCCTGCCAATGTTGGTTGTGCGTGGCCCGTACACTGTGGTGTGGGATCGCCTGCCGGCAGCGTTGGAAAAACTGGGGATGAAAGTGGGTGACCGCAGCCGTCCGCAGGGCACCGTCGCTGTGACCTACAAATCCCTGAGCGGCAGCGATTGGGATGCGTTGGGTGCCAAGGACCCTGAACTGAAAGAAGGCGATTACAAACTGCAGGTGGGGGACTTGAACAACCGCACCAGCCTGCAATTTATCGATCCTAAAGGTAAGCCGTTGACCCAGTCACAAAACGACGGGTTGGTTGCGGCATTCCAGGCAGCATTCAGTAAAACCAGCGTTAAATAACGGAAAAGGGGCTTCGGCCCCTTTTTGTTTGATGGTTACGGTATCGTTTGCGTCGCAGATTTGGCACAATATACCCATCATTCTTGAAGCTACAGCTGTGTTGGCTGCGTGCACTCACCCCGATCACTTACTTGAGTAAGCTCCCGGGGACTCCTGCCCTTGCCGCCTTGCTGTAACTCCAATTATTTTGGGTATATCACGCCTGTGTGTTGAAGCGTTTTTAAAAATTTTTTTGGAGTAAGTGAGATGCAAAAAATAGCTGAGCTGTATCGCGGAAAGGCAAAAACCGTCTACACCACCGAAAACCCCGACCTGCTGGTGTTGGAATTCCGCAACGATACGTCAGCACTGGATGGTCAGCGTATTGAGCAGTTCGATCGCAAAGGCATGGTGAACAACAAGTTCAACCATTTCATCATGAGCAAACTGGAAGAAGCTGGCATCCCGACGCAGATGGAACGCCTGCTGTCAGACAATGAAGTGCTGGTGAAAAAGTTGGACATGGTGCCGGTAGAGTGTGTGATCCGTAACCGTGCCGCCGGTTCTTTGGTGAAGCGTCTGGGCATTGAAGAAGGCCTGGTGTTGAATCCGCCCCTGTTCGACCTGTTCCTGAAAAACGATGCGATGCACGATCCAATGGTCAATGAATCCTATTGTGAAACCTTCGGTTGGGTGAACAAAGAGCACCTGGCACGCATGCGTGAGCTGAGCTACAAGGCAAACGACGTGCTGAGCAAGCTGTTTGACGATGCGGGTCTGATCCTGGTCGACTTCAAACTGGAGTTCGGTCTGTTCAACGGTGAAGTCGTGCTGGGCGATGAGTTCTCGCCAGACGGCAGCCGCCTGTGGGACAAGAACACCCTGGACAAGATGGACAAAGACCGCTTCCGTCAGAGCCTGGGTGGTTTGATCGAAGCCTACGAAGAAGTGGCTCGCCGCATTGGCGTCAAACTCGACTAAGGGTTTTCGCTGCAAACGGGGTCATCTGGCCCCGTCATTCCCTTCATTTTCTCGTCGTCTGCGCCGTTTTGCCTGCATTTCCAGAAAAATTCTACATTTCCCCTGCCGCTGAGCATTTATAATGATCAACGTAACATGACAAAAACCTAATCTGGAGTTTACTTATGCGTTGGCAAGGGCGTCGGGAAAGTGACAATGTTGAGGATCGTCGCGGGCAGTCTTCAGGTCTGGGTGGCGGTGGTGGCGGTTTCCGTGTGCCTCGCGGCAAAGGCGGTATCGTCATTTTAGTGGTGGTGCTGGTGGCCGGTTATTACGGTGTCGATCTTTCGCCGTTGCTCAATGGCGGTGACGTGAGCCCGCAAACTCAACAACAGAGTGCTAGCATCAGTCCAAAAGACGATGAGCTGGCCAAGTTTACCTCGGTGGTGCTGGCCTCTACCGAAGATAACTGGAAAGACGTTTTCCAACGTATGGGGAAAACCTACCAGCCGCCTAAACTGGTCATGTATCGCGGTGTAACGCGCACCAGTTGTGGTACGGGCCAGGCGGCAATGGGGCCGTTTTATTGCCCGGGTGACAAAACCGTGTATATCGATTTGTCGTTCTATCAGGATATGAAAACTAAACTGGGTGCCGGCGGTGACTTTGCGCAGGCCTATGTGGTGGCGCATGAAGTCGGCCACCATGTACAAAACCTGCTGGGCATTGAAGCGAAAGTACGTCAGATGCAGCAGGGCGCCAGCCAGGCGGAAGTAAATCGCCTGTCGGTGAAGATGGAACTGCAGGCGGACTGTTTTGCCGGTGTCTGGGGCAAATATGCCGAGAAGCAACAGATGTTGGAAGAGGGTGATTTGCAGTCAGCGTTGAACGCCGCACAGGCGATTGGCGATGATCGTTTGCAGCAGCAGGGGCAAGGACGTGTTGTACCGGACAGTTTTACCCACGGTACCTCACAGCAGCGTTATACCTGGTTTAAGCAGGGTTTTGACAGCGGCGATCCTAACACCTGCAACACCTTCGCATCACGTTAACATGCTATGCCGGAGCCTGACTCCGGCATTTTTTTAAGTCTGAGTATCAGGCTATGTCCCACCTGTGGACGTGGCACCGTCGTAAATAAGGGACACCGCCTTGTTACAGGCAATGCAGCAACGTATGCAGCAGCAGGGCATCAGGCGCCTGCTGGTGCTCAGTGGCGAACCGCAATGGTGCCGCCAGCAGGCGCAACACCTGGCAGCGATGCTACCGGGTGACTGGCCGTGGGTGGGGGAAAACCCGCCCGCGGGCGTGCAGGCGTTGGCGAGTAGCGCGGTGAAAACGCTGTTGGGCCAAGAGCGGTTGCACGCGACCTTTGACGCAACAGCCGGTTTGGATGTTGAAGCGCTGGCAGCATTAGCCGGTACGTTACGTGCCGGCAGCTGGTTACTGTTATTGACGCCATCCTGGCGACAGTGGCATCAGCAGCCGGATCATGACAGCCTGCGCTGGAGCGATTGCCCACAACCGATCACGACCCCAAACTTTATTCATCATCTGCAACAGCACTTGGTGTCAGACACTGAGGTAACGGTCTGGCGACAGGAAGAGGCGCTGGCTCTGGCGCCCTTGCCGTCACGCCCGGACTGGCATGCCCCGAATGGTCGCCCTACCACGGAACAACAAAGGTTGCTGACGCAATTGTTGGGCGCCGAATCAGGCATTTGGGTACTGACGGCGGCACGTGGGCGCGGTAAATCAACGGTGGCGGGCATGCTGGTGGCGAATACGCCACTCACCTGTTGGATTACCGGGCCGAGCCGTGCTGCCACCGAAGTCGCCAGTGAATGGGCGCAGGGCCGTGCTCAATTTTGGGCGCCGGACGCGCTGCTGGCCCATTGCCGTGAACATGACGTCAGCGACGTAGGTTGGCTGCTGGTGGATGAAGCGGCGGCGATCCCCGGACCGTTATTGCAACGCCTGGTGAGCCATTTCCCCCGCGTTTTGCTGACCACCACGGTTCAGGGTTATGAAGGCACCGGCCGTGGTTTTTTACTGAAGTTTTGTGCTGGGCTTCCTGCGTTTCAGCCATTGGGGTTGGAACAGCCGATGCGTTGGGCTCGCGGTGATGCGTTGGAGCGCGTAATAGATAACGCGTTACTGTTCACCGAGCAATCCCCCTGGCAGGCCTCAGGTGAGGCGGTCAGTATCAGCAGTACCGAACAACGCGGGTTGTGTGCCGAGCCCCAACGGCTGGCACGTTTTTATGCCTTATTGAGCAGTGCCCACTATCGCACCTCGCCGCTCGATTTACGGCGGCTGATGGATGCCCCCGGCATGCATTTCGCCATGGCGCAGGTGGAGGACAACGTCGTCGGTGCACTGTGGCTGGTAGAGGAAGGCGGATTGAGCGCCGAGCTGGCTCATGACGTCTGGGCGGGGCGACGGCGGCCACGCGGCAATCTGGTGGCACAATCGCTGGCGGCGCATGGCGGGCAGTGGTGGGCGCCGACGTTGCGTTCACGGCGTATTACCCGCATTGCGGTGTTACCTGCATTACGCCAGCAGGGCATTGCTCGCCGCATGATAGCGGAGCAACGCCAGCAAGCGCAGGGGCTGGATTACCTTTCGGTCAGTTTTGGTTACACCGAGCCGCTGTGGCGATTTTGGCAATCCTGTGGTTTTGAGCTGGTACGCATCGGTAGCAAAACCGAGGCCAGCAGCGGTTGCTACACCGCCATGGCGATCCTGCCGTTAACCGAACAGGGTGAAGCGCTGCAACATGCGGCCCATAAGCATCTTGCACGTGATTGGCGCTGGTTGCAGCCACGTATCAATCTGCAACTGGAGATCACCGGTGATGATGGCGATACACAACTGGGTGAGGACGACTGGCGCGAGCTGGCCGGGTTTGCTTTCGCCCACCGGCCACTCGAGGCCAGTCTGGGCGCGCTACAGCGTTTATTGTTAGCCAGCACCTTACCGCTGCCCGCTTTGCGTCTGCATTTGCAGCAACAAGCAACGCCAATAGCCTGCGTGGTACAGCTGGGTTGCAGCGGACAGAAAGCCTTGTTGCGTCGTTGGCGGCAAGAGGCGGGTTTGGCCCTCGAACAGCTTGATGCACAGCACTGCCTGCGTTGGCACGACTGGTCTCAATCGTTGGAATAAATTGAAGATGTTACTCAATAAAACCCGATTTTCCTGATTCCTCAGCGGCGTATAGTAGCTGGCAGAAACCCGGACACTGGGTACTGGGCAGAATCTGATGAATGAAGGAGTCACCGATGAAACATGAGCATTTCGTTGTCCAAAGCCCGGCAACCCCGGCTGCGCAGCTGATCCTGCTGTTTCACGGTGTCGGCGACACCCCGGTCGCGATGGGTGAGATTGGCAGTTACTTCGCCAAGGATTTTCCGCAGGCGTTGGTGGTGAGCATCGGCGGCCCTTTCCCCTTCGGGAACGGCAGTGGTCGCCAGTGGTTTTCGGTACAGGGTGTGACGGAAGATAACCGCGCCGAGCGCATCGCAGACGTCATGCCGCAGTTTGTCGAAACCGTACGTTACTGGCAGAAACACAGTGGCGTGAATGATGCGGGCACCGCGCTGATAGGTTTTTCTCAAGGATCAATCATGGCGCTGGAAGCCTTGAAGGTAGAACCCAAACTTGCTGGCCGCGTGGTGGCTTTCAGTGGGCGTTTTGCCAGCTTGCCGGAGCAGGCATTGGGTGAGAGCGTGGTGCATTTGATCCACGGTGAACAAGATGCGGTAATTGCAGTGCAGCACGCCAGGGAGGCGGCAGAACGGCTGCAGGCCAAGGGCGTCGACGTCACGTTGGATGTCGTGGATGACGTTGGGCATGCCATTAATCAGGCGATGATGAATAGCGCCCTCGAACGACTGCACTATTACGTGCCACAACGTTACTGGGAAGAGGCTTTGTTTGGTAAGCGGGGCGATTTAATCGCCTTCAAGTAAACGTCAGGGCGCATTACGCGCCCTGATATCATTTTTTCTTCGGCCAATCGTCTTCATCATCCCACTCGGCGTTGTTATCGCGGTGAGGGGGGAGTTCCGGCTTATCGGCCAGATAGCGTTTGACGTCAACGCGACGTAGCTCTTTGATCCCACTGATGATCATCCCGACGAGAATCAGCAAGATTATCCACCAATAGTCAGCTAACCATTCCATATTTACTCCTTTCCTTCAGTGCGTATAAAACGCGAAAATATCGATGGCAGATGCTCTTCAAGCCATGCTGCACCGGCAACGTCCTTATCTTTCCAGGCTGCCAGCAACAGTGCTGGCGTCAGCAAATGTTCAGCCTCGCGCGCCAGTGGGCGGTAGCTCAAATGCCAAGGCTCCACCGCCACGCCGTCACCCTCTTCGGTGAACGGACGGTAAAAGCCAAATTCGGCCATATGATCCGTCATCCACTGGTTGAGTGGATAAAAGTAGCCGCCTTGTTCGTATTCCCAGGGTTCCAGTTGCAACTTCTGCCCAGCGGGCAACAGAGAGGGATCGTAAACGTCCAGATCGCTGCCCCAGTGATGGCGGCTGGCGCCCGGTAAAGCCGACCAGCGTAAGATCGCCTCGCAACGTTCTGCCGCGGACAGCGGCGTGATGTCGATAGGCCGACTGTCCTTATCTAATACTGGCCGCTCCCCGCAGAATTTGCCATTCCAGATCGCCTGTTGCCGTTCAAAATCACGAAATGTGCTGGCGGGCTGTAGACTAAACCCGGCTTCGAGCGCCGCCTGTTGCATGGCAAGGAACGCCGCGACCGCTGCGGGTTGCAGGCGGTGGTGACCGCTAAGCGGCGCCAGGTGGTCAGTCGAGCGCCCAGTCAGCATTTCTGGCGTGATCATGCGACTAATTGCTCCATGATGCGTTGATACATGCGACTCAGTAATTGTAGGTCAGCCGCGTGTACACATTCGTTAACTTTATGGATAGTCGCATTGACTGGCCCCAACTCAACTACCTGCGCGCCCATTTGGGCGATAAAGCGGCCGTCGGAGGTTCCGCCAGTGGTCAGCAATTGCGGTGTCAGTTCGGAATAGTGTTCGACGGCATTCACCACCGCGTCTACCAACGCCCCGCGCGCGGTCAGGAAAGGGTGACCCGACAGACGCCATTCGATGCTGTAGTTCAGCTGATGGCGTTCGAGCAACTCTTCTACGCGTTGTTTGATCGTGGCATCAGTCGATTCAGTGCTGAAACGGAAGTTGAACTGGACGAACATCTCGCCCGGGATCACGTTGTTGCTGCCCGTGCCGGCCTGCACGTTGGCGATCTGCATACTGGTTGGCGGGAAGAATTCATTGCCGTGGTCCCACTCAATGGCCACCAGTTCATTAAGCGCCGGCATGGCACGATGTACTGGGTTATCCGCCAGGTGCGGGTAGGCGACGTGGCCCTGAATGCCGTGAATGTGCAGGTTAGCAGTGATTGAGCCGCGGCGGCCGTTTTTCACCACGTCGCCGACGCGTTCGGTGCTGGACGGCTCGCCAACCAGGCAGTAATCAAGACGCTCGTTGCGTGCCATCAGGGCTTCTACCACTTTCACCGTGCCGTGCGTAGCGCTGGCCTCTTCATCAGAGGTGATCAGGAATGCCAGACGCCCCTGATGGTGCGGGTTAGCCGCGACAAAGCGTTCGGCTGCAACTACCATGGCCGCTAGTGAACCTTTCATGTCCGCCGCGCCGCGGCCATACAGCATACCGTCGCGGATGGTCGGTTCAAATGGCGGGTTGTCCCAGCGTTTTTCGTCGCCGGTCGGCACCACGTCAGTGTGGCCGGCAAACGCCAGGGTTTGCCCCTCGCCGCGCCAGGCCCAGAAATTCAGGGTGTCGCCGAAAGGCATGGGCTCAACGGTAAAACCGATGGCTTCGAGACGTTCAATCATTAGCGCCTGGCAGCCTTCGTCATGTGGGCTGAGAGAAGGGCGTTTGATCAGCTGTTGGGCCAGTTCGATCACCGGGCAAATCATGCTGCCACCTCGGAAATAAATTGCTGATAACCCTCGGCGTTGAAGCCGAGCAGAGCATGACCTTTGCTGTCGATCAGCAACGGACGCTTGATGATGGCCGGTTGGGACAGCATCAGCGCGATGGCTGCATCGGGATTGTCGCAGGCGTTACGCTGCGCTTCGTCCAGTTTGCGCCAGGTGGTGCCGCGGGTATTCAGCAGCGGCTCCCAGCCCAAAATATCGACAAAACCACGCAGCTGCTGTTCGTCCAGCCCGTCTGCGCGGTAGTCGTGAAATTGATAAGCCACACCCTGTTCTTCCAGCCAGCGGCGCGCTTTTTTGATGGTGTCACAATTTTTGATGCCGTACATGGTTAACGTCATGGAGTAAGAACCTTCTCTGCAACCCAACACCGGCGCGTGTGGCCGGTGGTAAACCGCCGGTGGCGGTGAAATGAAAGCCAGCGACCAGAATGCCGAAAAATGGCGGGGAGTTCCACCGTCCAATGGTCTGAAAGGCGAGGAAAAGCTGAAAAAACACCGGCCGAATTTACCGCGGCGGATTATTTGCTAATCTCAATGTGGTACCCAGTCTGCCTGCACAAGAAGAAAAGCATGGATAAATATCGTATCGACATCACCGAAAGCGCGATTGATGAAATACACGCGCTGATCGCTGAGGGTTTGAATCAGTACAACGATGAGATCACGGGTAGCAACGACCGACGCCCGCTGGCCGTGGTGGTGAGAGATTCCGTGAGCGGAGCAGTGTTGGGTGGGATCACCGGACGTTCATCACTGGGCATGCTGTTTTTAGATCTGTTTTATCTGCCAAAATCGCTGAGAGGTTCGGGGCTGGGCAGCGAACTGCTGCGTCGTTTTGAACGGGAAGGGCGGAGCAGGGGATGTGTTTCT
Organism: Serratia sp. CoH_122_TC_1; assembly: GCF_058191755.1. Classification (NCBI taxonomy): domain Bacteria; kingdom Pseudomonadati; phylum Pseudomonadota; class Gammaproteobacteria; order Enterobacterales; family Yersiniaceae; genus Serratia; species Serratia sp. CoH_122_TC_1. The sequence goes on along the minus strand of NZ_JBXWLA010000017.1, from coordinate 17,648 downwards.
GCGGTGTTATACACCCTCAGTTTCCAGGCACCGAAATTTTATGAGCTGAATGGCTGGACGCGCTTTGGTGAAGTGCCCTGCCTGCCGGCGGGCACCCACCGTATCTTTATGATGAAGGCGCTGTAGTTTTTCCGGTCAAGGCTATGGTCTGAGCTGCCGCAATTGATAACCCAGACTTTTTTTCACCATCGGCCATTCGTGGTCGATGAGGGAGAAAACCCCGTTGCATTCACTTTTTGTCCTGGTCCTTGGACCAATGCTTCATCTCTTCGTCGATAAAGTAAGTGACGAGATCGCGATACAGTTTTTCTATCACTTCCGGGCTCAAACCTTGTTCTTCGGCCCAGACGCGTCTTTGCAACAGCATGGCGTCAAAGCGCTCTTTGGCGCGCACCGCATCGGGACTGGTCTTGAATTTTGCCGCTGCCTTTACGTAGTCGAAACGTTTGGCGATCAGCGTGATGATGTTTTCATCCATCATATCTATTTCTGCGCGAATATCGTTCATATCCGCACACTCTTGCGGAAGCAGACGGTTCTCAATGTTCATTGAGTTGTTCCCTTAAGGTTAGTTCAACGCAGGTAGCCATTCTGTTGCAGGCGTTCCAATGACGCGCTGTCGGCATAAACCATGCCGGTGGTCAGCTCACGGAAGTGGTATTTTTTGTAGAAATCCAGTTTGTCGGGCACCGAGTAGATAAACACCTTTCCGAGCGGTGCCAAATCCTGCATCACCCGATCCATCAATAGCCGCCCCCATCCCCGTCCCTGAACGTCAGGATGGAGAGCCACATCGGCCAGATAGGCAACGGAGGTCATATCACTTATCGCATGTGCGGTGGCGACCAACCTGCCATCGTAGTAGCCCCAATAGCAAAATTGGCTGTGCTGATAAACCCGTTGCAGGACTTGCGGGTCTCGTTGGCCCAATCCCGCAGCGTGCAAGAGTTCAGCTAACTGCTGCCAGTCGACGCCATAACGGTTTGGGTCGGTGACTATCTCCATATCGACCTCGCTTAGCCAATTCGATCCAGATCGGCGGCATATTGGCGGATTGCCCGTTGGTAACTGCTGATATCGCTGTATGAAGACGTTTCCGCCAGCAACAGCAACAGGTCTGCTACAGCCTGTTTGGTTTCACCCAGGTTGTACAGCGTCATGGCGCGGAACAGGGTCAATTCTTTCGCCTGCGGGAATTCGGCGAGTCCGTCGTCGAAGGTCGTCAGCGATTGCTGATACAGCCCAAGCGCGCGATAGGTGCTGCCCAGGCCAAGCCAGGCTTCTTGCCGTTGCTTTGGCGGCAACCCGTGCGCCAGCGCCGAGAGATAACAAGGAATGGCCTGCTGCTCAAGCCCTTGTACGTCATACAGACATGCCAGTTGGTAGTGCAGGGTGGCTTCTTCCGGCTTTTGCAAAAGTTGTTGTTTCGCAAGTTCGGTGGCTTCTTGGTAACGGCCCAATTCTTTCAATTGTTCGATGGTCAGCGTAGGGGACATGACATGGCCTCAGAGACGTGGGGGTTTTTTGATACCTTTGGCACGCTACTACGGAAGAATTCATCACACAAGGAATATAGGCGTTGGCATAAAATCGGCCCCGTTATCCGGGGCCGTTTATGGAGAAAGACGATCAGAACTCGTGTTTTAGCGTCAGCATGACGTTGCGCGGATCGCCATAGTTACGGGTGCTGTAGAAATTAGCCTGCGAGTAATATTTCTGATCGAAAACGTTGTTCAGGTTAAGTTGCACCGAGGTTTGTGGCGTCAGTTTGTAACGTGCCATCGCATCGACCAGAACATAAGATCCTTGCTCGGCTTTACGCTGGACCATTTCGCCGTTTTTGGCCCCGTCAACGTTGGCATAAATGCGACTCTGCCAGCGTGCGCCCCCGCCCAGAGTCAGGTCGCGTAAGGCGCCAGTCAGTTGGTAGGTGGTGAACAGGTTGATGTGGGTGCGCGGCTGCTCGGTGTTGAGATTAACGTTATCTTTGTCTTTCAGCGTGAAGTGCGTAATGCCTAGCTGTGCATTCCAGCCTTGCGCCAGTTCACCGTTCAGTTCGAACTCGAACCCTTTGCTGGTCGCCCCCTGGCTCTCATGATAGGTCTGCTGTAACCAATCCAGATTACTCGTGTCTTCATCCTGCACGCCCAGGTTGTCCTGCGTGATGCGGAAGGCCGACAGCGACAGATTGAGTCGGTCATTGAGCAATGCGGCTTTGATGCCCACTTCCTTATTTACCCCTTCAATCGGGGCCAGGTAATGGCCGCTGCTGTCGAGATAGGTCTGATCCTTAAATATATTGGTGTAGCTGGCATAGGCAGATACCTGATCGGTCAGCTTATACACCGTGCCAGCGAATGGCGTCACTTTGTTTGCCGTGGTGGTGGTGGTGTTTTTGAAGCTGTTGAAGCGGGCACCGAGTACCAGATCCAAGCGTTCCGTAACGGAGAAGTCAGCACTGCTATAAATCCCGATTTGGCGCGTCCGGTAATCCATTTGCGGCATTTTGTCCGACCACTCGGGTTCACCCAGACCGCCGTTCCAATCACGCAGGCTGCCGCTAAATAGCCGGGAGGTGCTGGCGCTGCGATAGGTGCTGTAGCTGTGTTGCCAGGCTGAGGAACTGCCTACCACAAAGGTGTGGTTACGGCCCAACAGGGTGAAGTCACCGTTCAGCTTCATGTCTATCGCATGCTGATCGCGGTAGCCTTCATAGCGCCCGGCATACGGGCTTGAGGGTTTTACCGCCCAGGTATCGGGAGCGATCAGCCCGCCGAGACTCATTGCCATTTTGGCATCGAAGGCCTGGCGACTGTGGGTGTAGTTCGCTACGCCTTTCCAGTTGTTGTCGAACTGGTGTTCCAACGTGGCGAACTGAGTACTCAGTGTGGTATCCCAACTTGACCAGTCAGATGCCCCACTGTAGTGACGATCCCAGTTGATTTCGCTACCGTCGCTGAACCAGCCGGTTGGCAAGGCACCGCCCCAGGTTGAGGCTTTAGGCCGGTTTTGCTGATAATCCGCACCCAGTCGCAGCAATGTTTCGCTGGTCAGATCGGCTTCTAGCGTGCCGTAAATCACCCCCTTGCGTTCCTGATGCCGTTCCATATAAGAATGGCTGCGGTCGGCAGCGGCAGCGACGCGTACCCTGACGGTACCTTCATCATTGAGCGGTGTACCGGCATCTATCGTCGTGCGGTAGTGATCCCAAGAGCCGGCAGAAAGCTCGGCGCGGGCAAAAGGAGAAAGGCTGGAGGCTTTCTTTCTGACCAAATTGATGGCGGCACCCGGATTACCGACACCGTTTAACAAACCGGCGGCACCTCTGACGATTTCGACGTGATCCAGCGTGATCGAATCAATTTCAGATTCACCGCCGGAATAACCGGAATCAAAGAAGGTGGGAACACCGTCATATTGATAGTTATCGACGCTAAAACCGCGGTAATTGAACGAGGAGCGTTCGCTATCGTAATTGCTTTCACTGACGCCCGTTGACCAGCGCAGAATATCCTTTAGCGAATACGCATTGATATCATCAATCTGTTGACGAGTGATGACCGAAACCGACTGTGGCGTATCCTTGATGCTTAGCGGCAGGCCGGTTGCGGTGCTCATTTGTTGGGTGGTATAGGAACCGGTATTTTCGGTACTGCCGTCATCGCTAAACGGCGAAGCCACCACCTCCAGGGTTTCTTCTTTCTGCGGCCGGGAAGTCTGCTCGTTGCCTGCGGCCTGTGCAATCATGACCGGTAGGCACAGCAATGCACCACCGGAAAGGCGAATCATAAAACTAGCCATTTCCTGCCTCACAGTCCGCCGAGGTTAATCTTGAGCAGGTAATCCTGCTTTTTCTCCATCTCTTCCTTGGACTGCTTGATGCTGGCGAACAACTGCTGGCCGTCGGAAGAGAGCGCCAGGCTGTTAGGCAATGCGCGGGTCGTGATGCTGTTTTTCACCCGGTAGCTGTTGCTGTCGACGATGCTGATGCGTTTGGCTTCGCGGTGGGTGATGTAAAGCTCGCTGCGTATCGGGTTAAATAACACCGCCAGCGCGTTGATCACGTCAATCTGGTGCAGGATTTTGCCGCTGTCGATATCAACAACCAGCACGTTTGGCAGGTCTGGATCGGTGATGAAGGCGCGCCCCGTTTTAGTATCGAGGCCGATGTTGAGGAAGAAGTGTTTTTTACTCGGTTCAACCACGACGCGTTTAAGGATCTTATGGCTGGTGGTATCCAGCGTAATCAGTTCGCCGCTGCCGTTGACGCAATAGAGATGGCCGCGTTCAGTATCCAGCGCAATGCCGGTTGGGTATTCACCCATGTTGCTCAGCGTCGCAATTTTTTCCCGCTTGGCGGTATCGATGATCCACAGCACGCCTTTCTGTGACGTGCCGGAGACATACAATCGCTGATTTTTCTTATCCAGCACCATTTCGCGTGTCGGTGTGAATTGGTCTTCTTTCATACTTTCGCTGAGCTCAATGGTGGCGAGTTCTTTGCCACTCCGGGTATCGATAACCGTGACCGAGCCGTCGACGGTGTTACCGATGTACAACAGGTGGCGTTGCTCATCGAGGGCGGTGGCGAAGGCGCGACGCTGGGTGGCGATATTGGCGTCGGTTGCCAGCGTGGACGGATTGACTTTAAAGACAATACCGCCGTTTTTTTCTTTGGCGAAGGAGGGCGTAGAGGCGGCAAACAGGGTGTTGCTGGTGCCATCAAAAGCCAGTTCATACAGGCCATGCCCGATAGGCTGGGTTTGGAATTGGCTCTCGGGAAGGTCAGCGGCCAGCGTTGAACAAGACAGCAGCAGCACAGCGGAAGCCAGTGCGCTGAGGGAGAAACCTTTACCTGAAGTGGATAGGTGCATCTTCATATACATTCCTTTACATTAACTTAGGATGCGCGAATGCTAATGATATTGATAATTAATATCAATATCATTTGTTGAGTGATGTAAGAGTGAGTTTGTTACTCATTGAAAAAAATGGGATTTATTTCTGACTATCACATTATTGTTCGACACTTTTTTGTAATGCGATGATTTTTGTTGAGATGTGATGTGAGAGGGTTTCCTACTTTGTATGCCAGTAACCTGTGAAAGACTGTAAATAAAAGTACAGCCAACAATGGCTAATGGGGTGATGCTTTTTGGATTGGCAAGGCTAAGCGCCAGGGTATTAAACCCAAGCCGGCGTGCCCAGATGCTGTCGGTTTAGATCTTTTATGCAGTGGGATTGACGGATTGATACCGGAAGGGAATAGCCAAGATTCGCCAGCGATCGGATAAGTACGAAAATGTGCACTACCCCCGGTTTTCGCGGGCGGCATCGTTCCCGAACCTCTTCACTTGCTCAAAAAACAGGCGTAGAATCCGCTTCGTCTATTAATTGAGGTTGTAAATTATTATGGTTGATCGTGAGTTGGGAAACTGGAAAGACTTCATCGATGAGATGTTAGGTAACTGACACTGCGGTGAGGTTGATAACAAGGTTGGTTTATTTGTCAGACATTGAAGCACCTTGGGAACGGAATACACGTTCGAGATAAAGCAGCATCGGTTTCCCGACGCTGCTTTTTTATGCCTGTTATTCCCCTTGGTCTTGCGTTTTGGCGGCTATCGCGTGCTTGCCGGGGAAGCGGCGGCGCACCAACACAAAGAACAAGGGCACGAAGAAGATCGCCAGCAGGGTCGCGGAAATCATGCCACCCATGACCCCGGTACCTACCGCATGTTGGCTGCCAGAACCTGCGCCGCTGCTGATGGTCATTGGCAGTACGCCGAAGATAAAGGCCAGCGAAGTCATCAAAATCGGCCTCAGACGCATGCGTGAGGCCTCCAGCGTGGCCGACATCAAATCCTGGCCTTTATGGTTCAACTCATTGGCGAATTCGACGATCAAAATGGCGTTTTTCGCCGAGAGCCCAATAATGGTGAGCATCCCCACCTGGAAGTAAACGTCATTCTCCAGCCCGCGCAGCCAGGTGGCCGCGACGGCACCAATCACCCCGAGCGGTACCACCAGCATCACCGAGAATGGGATTGACCAACTCTCATACAGCGCTGCCAGGCAGAGGAATACCACCAGCAGGGAAATCGCGTACAGTGCGGGTGCTTGTGAACCGGACAGACGTTCCTGATAGGACATAGCGGTCCACTCCAGGCCGAAGCCGGTCGGCAACTGGCTGACAAGTTTTTCCATTTCGGCCATTGCAGTACCGCTGCTGACACCTTCTGCCGCCTCGCCAACAATCTCCAATGCAGAGCTGCCGTTATAGCGTTCCAGGCGCGGAGAACCATATTCCCAATGGGACGTGGCGAAGGCCGAGAACGGCACCATGCCACCTGATTTGTTGCGAACGAACCATTTATCAATATCGCCAGGCAGCATACGGAACGGGGCCGCGGCCTGCACATAGACTTTTTTCACCCGCCCACGGTCGACGAAGTCGTTCACATAGGTTGAGCCCCAGGCCGTTGACAGGGTGTTATTGATGTCATCGATGGAAACGCCCAGTGTCTGTGCCTTGCGTTGGTCAATATCGATTTGCAGCTGTGGGCTGTCGTCCAGGCCATTGTGGCGGACTCGGGACAGCAGCGGGTTGGCGCTGGCCAGTTGCAACAGCTGGTCACGTGCCGCCATCAGTTTGGTGTGGCCCAGCCCGGCGTGATCTTCGAGTTCCATATCGAAACCGGAGGAGTTACCCAGACCGGTGATTGCCGGTGGGCTGCTGGCGATCACTCGCGCCTCATTAATCTTGTTAAAGGCTTTGGTGGCGCGATTGATGATGTCGAAAGAGCTATTGGCCCCCGAGGTGCGCAGATCCCAGTCTTTCAAACGAATAAACATACGTGCCACGTTCTGCCCATTACCGCCTGGCCCCGCACCAATGGTGGAGAAGACCGACAGCACGTCCTCTTTTTCTTGGGTCAGGAAGTATTGTTCAACCTTTTCCACCACCTTGGTGGTTTGCTGCAATGTGGAGCCTGGCGGTAACTGTACCTGCACGGTAAACACGCCGCGGTCCTCTTGCGGGAGGAACGAGGTTGGCAGCTTGATAAACAGAAACGCCATGCCGCCGAGCAGCAGCAGGTAAATTGCCATATAGCGCACGCTAAAGTGCAACACGCGCGCCACGCCACGCTCGTAGCGTGCGGCATTGCGGTTGAACATCCGGTTGAACCAACCGAAAAACCCGCGTTTGCCATGATGGTGGCCTTTGGCGATAGGTTTGAGCAGTGTGGCGCACAGGGCAGGGGTCAGAATCATCGCCACCAGCACAGATAACACCATGGCGGAAACGATGGTGATCGAGAACTGGCGATAAATTGCGCCCGTCGTGCCGCCGAAGAATGCCATCGGGATAAACACCGCCGACAGTACCATCGCGATGCCGACCAAGGCGCTCTGAATTTGCCCCATGGATTTTCGTGTGGCTTCACGGGGGGGCAGGCCCTCTTCGCTCATCACGCGTTCGACGTTTTCCACCACCACGATGGCATCATCCACCAACAGCCCGATCGCCAGCACCATGGCGAACATGGTCAGGGTATTGATACTGAATCCACAGGCGGAAAGAATGGCGAAGGTGCCCATGAGCACCACGGGGACCGCGATAGTCGGGATCAGCGTGGCCCGGAAATTTTGCAGGAACAGGTACATGACCAGGAACACCAGCAAAATGGCTTCCAGCAGCGTTTTCACCACATCCTTGATCGAGGCTTTCACGAACGGGGTGGTTTCATAGGCGACTTTGGCCTCCAGCCCGTGCGGGAAATACTGCGACAGCTCGGCGATTTTGTCTTTCACCAACTGGTCGGTTTGCAGTTCGTTGGCGCCGGAGGCCAGCTTGATGTTCATACCGGCAGCCTGCAGACCGTTATAGCGGCTGAGGAAGTTGTAGTTTTCGCCACCGAGTTCGATGGTGGACACATCACCGAGTGTGACCACCGAACCGTCCTGATTGACCCTCAGGGTGATTTTGCGGAACTGTTCCGGTGTCTGTAACTGGGACTGTGCATTAATTGTGGCGTTAAGCGCCTGCTTATCGACGGACGGTGTGCCCCCTAACTGACCGACCGCCACCTGCGCATTCTGGGACTGAATCGCCGTGACGACGTCCTGGGTGGTGAGCTGATAGCTGTTGAGCTTGTTCGGATCGAGCCAGATACGCATGGCGTATTGCGAACCGTAAACGTCCATGCTGCCCACGCCGTTGATGCGGCTTAGCGGGTCCTGCAGGTTGGAGACGATGTAATCGGCAATGTCCTGTTTGTCCATGCTGCCGTCGGTAGAAACGAAGGCCACCATCATCAACGTGGTGTCGCCGGATTTTGATACCGTCACGCCTTGGGTTTGTACGGCTTGCGGCAGGCGCTTAATGGCCGCCTGCAGCTGGTTTTGCACCTGTTGCATCGCTTCGTTGGGATCGGTGCCGGCTTCAAAGGTCAGTGTCACGGTGGCCTGCCCGGTATTGGTACTCTGCGACGACATATACATCATGTTGTCCAGGCCGGTCATATTTTGTTCAATGATCTGGGTGACGGTGTTTTCCAGCGTTTGCGCAGAGGCACCAGGGTAAGTGGCGCTAATGCGAACGTTCGGCGGCGCGAGGTTCGGATACTGTTCCACAGGTAATGAAAAAATCGCCAAAACGCCCGTCAGGCAAAGAATAATTGCCAGAACCCAGGCGAAAATCGGGCGATCAATAAAAAAATTAGCCATGCAGCGCGAACCTCGTTATGACTTGTTCTATCTTTAAGACGCATCGGCGTTGCGTTTCTCAGCGGCTGGGAAGGATTCCGGCGCTTATGCACTTTACTCGGGAAGGGGGAGTAAAGCGTGGAGAAAAAAAGGAGATAATGTAAATAACGGTAGTAGAAACCTGCAAGGACAGCGCTATTGTTGTTAAAACGGTCATTAAGACAATTTTATGACTATCAAGGGCCTGGCCGAACAGTGTGCCCGAAAAATAATCAGGACTCATATTTAAGCAGGAGCTTGGCATGGAAATTAACCCGGTATTTGCCCGTCGTCTTTATCTGTGCTGGTTGATCAGCCACAGCGAACGGCCAAACGTCCCACGTCTGATGGAGTTGACGGGGTGGCCGCGCCGTACCCTGCAAGACGTGTTGAAAGCCTTGCCAGGCTTGGGGGTCGAATTGCAATTTGTTCAGCAGGGTGTACGTAACAATGACGGTTTTTACCAGTTGGAAAACTGGGGGCCGATCAACAAGGGCTGGGTTCACCAGCATCATCAGGCGCTGCTTGCCGCCATCGAATAAAGGTTCCCCGGCGTGCCGGGGACGTCTTATTGACTCTTGTGCTCCAGATACATCACTGTCGCCGCCACGCGTGAACGCACATCCAGTTTGCGCAGCATGTTGCGGATATGCACCTTCACCGTCTCTTCAGAAATGTGCAATTGTGCAGCCACCTGCTTATTGGACATCCCGCGTGCGACTTCTTGTAATACGTCCAGCTCGCGTTCTGTCAGTTCGGCAAAGGGATCGTGCTGTTCGCTGCGGGACAACAGATAATCGGCCACCGCGTCGCTAATCACATTTTGGCCTTCCGCTGCGGCGCGAATGTGTTCCAGCAACTGTTCTGGTTCACTGTCTTTCAGCAGATAGCCGTCGGCACCGGCGTCGATCAGCGCATAAACATCGTTGCGTGAGTCGGAAACCGTCAGCACGATGATGCGTGCATCTACACTCTCATTGCGCAGTGCTTTCAGCGTGTCCAGGCCGGACAACCCTTTCATGTTCAGATCCAGCAGGATCACATCCGGTGTTTGTTGCAACGCAAACGTAATGGCTTCGTTGCCGTTGCTGGCTTCGGCGACTACCGTAAACAGCGGATCCAGCCCCAGCAGCTGTTTGATGCCCCGGCGCATCAGTGGGTGGTCGTCGACGATCATCACTCGGTAATTCTTCATCACCATGAAATATGCTCCCTGTAGCGAGTAAAGCCACTCAAACGTGCCGTGCAGCACGCTTCACAGTGGGACAGCCTCTTATAAAGTAGTGGTAATTGGCGCCACAAACATCCTTAAATGACCGTTAGACTTCGCTAAACCGTAACGAAGGGTGAACAGTCCTGATTTTATGGCGGGAATGTCAGCTGGACTTCCGTGCCCTCTGGCTCACCTCGCTGGATGCGCAGCGTTCCTCCCAGTCGCGCAGCGCGCTCGCTCATGATGGTCAGGCCATAGTGACCTTCTGGTTCACTCAGGCTGGCGATACCGCAACCGTCGTCTGCAATGCTAATCCTGTTGTCACCCTCGGCCGTCACGCCACAGCGAATCACGATCTCCCGTGCATCGGCATGTTTGATCGCGTTGAGTACCGCTTCGCGTACAATTTGCAACGCATGCACTTGCTGTTGGGCATTCAGCGCCTGGGAAGAAAGCCGACAGTGTAACTGAATCCGCGCGTCGGTAAGAACCTTTAATGGCGCCAGTAACTGGTCCAGTGCGGTATTTAAATCGGCTTCCTGAATGTTCAGGCGGAAGGTGGTCAGCAGCTCGCGCAATTGGCGATAGGCGTCAGCCAGCGCCTGATCGAAGTCATTGATAATCTCATGGGCATCCGGGGCGGTGCCCGCCAACGTTCGTTTGAGCAGCGTGAGTTGAATACGCAAAAACGACAGGGCTTGCGCGAGAGAATCGTGCAACTCGCGGGCGATAGTGGCACGTTCTTCCATCAACAAAAACTGCATGTGCTGTTTCTGCGCGCGGTTAAAATACACTCCGCGGCTCAGCATGTTGGCGACACTCTGCATCAAATGCGGGTGAGGGGGATGATCCTGATGTTGCCAACTCAGTTCGCCCAACGGCTTGTCGCCCTGGGTGATGATCAGCGTTTGCCAGTCCAGCGTCGTTGAGGGTGAGCCGCTATGCAGTTGCCATTCACTGAGGTTGTCCGCCACTTTTAGCTTGATGCAGTGCAGCTGTTCACTTTGACGCACGATGTGCAGGATTTGCTCAAAGGCCTGCTGATCTATTTGCCGTACGCTCAGCGCTTGCGAACAGTTGTACAGCACCTCCAGCGTTTTGTTCGCTTGCTGCAGGCGCTGGGTTTTCTCCTGCACTTTATGCTCGAGCGATCGATACAGCTTGGCCAGATCGCCAGACATGGCGGTAAAGGATTGCGAGAGTACCCCGAGTTCATTGGGCAGTTCAGTGTCCAGCGGCGGGTAATTAAAATCCCGTTGTTGTACGCGCTGGCTGGCTTCCACCAGGTGCTTAAGCGGTGTAACGACCTGGCGTCGCATAAAGCGGATACAAAACAGCACCAAACCAATGATAGCGATATACCCCACCACGCTGATAGCGGCCACGATGGTCAGTTTCAGTTCGGAATAACGCTGTAGCGCCAGCACAAAATGGTCAATCTGATTCACATAGCCGGCGATGTTGGCCTGATAGTCTGCCGCTTGGTCAGCCTGGATCTGCTGCGCAAGCGGTTGCCAGGCGTGTTGCAGAGACTGGTATTTTTCACGGACATCCGCAGGCACGTAAAAACGATCCAACTTTTGCAATACCGGGGCTTGCAGAGACTCTTGGTATTGCCGCAGATGCTGATTCTGTTCCGGGGCCTGTTGGGTAAGGTCGTACGCCAGTCGGTAGCTTTGCATACGCAGTGAGCCGGCAATGTTGACCGCTTCGGCGTCACGCAGGCTGTCAGCGACGGTAGTCAACGCCAAGCCAGTGGAGAGCACGGACAAAATGACAATGCAAAACAGCGCCTTGGCCAGGCTGCTGGTCACTGAACGTTTAACAAGCAATCATGCATCCTTTTCTCGCGTGCGATGGACATTGTGGAGTTTCATTCGAAAGCAAAATTATAACTTTTGCAACTAAAATGCGCGTGTCTCGCATTAAGTTGCCTGTCATGTCACCCATCAATAGACGTTATATAATCAAGTAAATAGCGACTAATTGGGAATAGTGTGGCTAAAAACGCAGAGCACCCTGTAATAGATTGATCTGGCGCAAACTCCCCCCGCATTTACCCCTTTAGGGTGATTATATACCCCCCGCGCTCCTTTTATCTTACCCCCGTCTTTCTCAAGGTTTATGTCTGTCATTTTTCACGTCATGGCGGCAACTGAACGTTCCTTGGCAACGGCAACAATAACAATACAAAAAACAGGTTCTATACCCTGCAGCTTGAAAGATGACGGGGATATTTACACGCGGTGGCGTGTTTGCAATGTCGAGGAAAAACAGCATGACCGTATTGTCACGACGCAAACTGCTTGGTGGACAATGGCGTCAGCCAACCGCTGCGATTCGCCCCCCGTGGTCGCGGCAAGAATCCCTTTTTATTGCGGGTTGTACCCGTTGTCAGGCCTGTGTTCAACACTGTGAAACGGGCGTCCTTATCGTCGGTAGCGGCGGCTTTCCTGAAGTGAATTTCCAGCGTGCAGAATGTACGTTTTGCGGGCTTTGCGCGCAGGCGTGCACGGAGCCGTTATTTCGCCCATTAACGGAAACGCCCTGGCAGCAACATGCGGTGTTCGCTAGCGCTTGCCTGGCGCAACAGGGCGTGGAATGCCGCAGTTGCCAGGATAGCTGTGAACCCCAAGCCATAGCGTTTCGACCTCGTCTGGGCGAGATGGCGCGACCGATGCTGGATGTGGCGGCCTGTAACGGTTGCGGGGCTTGTGTTGCCGGCTGCCCGGCCGGCGCTGTCACCTTAACCCGGAGCGAAAATAATGATGAATAACGAATGGCACGTCAGCGGGCTGGTGGTGCAGGCTCGACCGGAAAAAATCCCACGTCTGACGTCGGCCTTACTGGCAATAACGGACACGGAAATCCCGGCGCAGGATCAGGAGCACGGCAAATTGGTGGTCATCATGCAGGCCGCCTGTTCACATGCGCTGCTGGAAAAAATTGAGTCGGTACGCAATCTGGACGGCGTGCTGGCGGTATCGCTGGTTTATCACCAGCAGGACACTCAAGGTGAGGTAACGCCATGAAACTCAGTCGTCGAGACTTCATGAAAGCCAATGCTGCAGTCGCGGCTGCGGCAGCTGCCGGATTGACTATTCCCACGGTAGCACAGGCGGTAGCAAGCAGTGCTGACGCCATTAAATGGGACAAGGCGCCCTGTCGTTTTTGCGGTACCGGCTGCGGTGTGCTGGTCGGGACCCAAAATGGTCGCATTGTTGCCTCACAAGGGGATCCCGACGCAGCGGTCAACCGTGGGCTGAGCTGTATCAAGGGCTATTTCCTGCCAAAAATCATGTACGGCAAAGACCGTTTAACTCAGCCGCTGCTGCGCATGAAAGACGGTCAATATCATAAAGAAGGCGAGTTCACCCCTGTCAGCTGGCAGCAGGCTTTCGACGTCATGGCCGATAAGTTCAAGCAGGCATTGAAAGAGAAAGGGCCTGAGGCGGTCGGCATGTTCGGCTCCGGTCAGTGGACAGTATGGGAAGGCTATGCCGCAGCCAAATTGTTCAAAGCCGGGCTGCGTTCCAATAACCTGGATCCGAACGCACGTCACTGTATGGCGTCAGCGGTGGTCGGCTTTATGCGCACCTTCGGCATGGATGAACCTATGGGCTGCTACGACGATATCGAGCAGGCTGACGCCTTCGTGTTGTGGGGCTCCAACATGGCGGAGATGCACCCGATCCTGTGGTCACGCATCACCGATCGCCGTCTGAGCAACGAACACGTCAACGTGTCGGTGTTGTCTACCTTTGAGCATCGCAGCTTTGAGCTGGCGGATAACGGCATGGTGTTCACGCCGCAGACCGATTTGGCGATCATGAATTACATCGCCAATTACATTATTCAAAACAACGCAGTGGATCAGGACTTCCTGAATCGGCACGTCAATTTCCGCCGTGGGGCGACGGATATCGGCTACGGCCTGCGTCCGACGGACCCACTGGAAAAGGCGGCGAAAAACCCGGGCAGCGATGCTTCAGAACCGATGAGCTTCGAAGAGTATAAAACGTTCGTAGCGGACTACACGCTGGAAAAAACAGCGAAAATGAGCGGCGTACCGGAAGACCAACTGGAAGCGTTGGCGAAGCTGTATGCCGATCCCAACATCAAGGTCGTGTCTTACTGGACCATGGGCTTCAATCAGCATACCCGTGGCGTATGGGCTAATAACCTGTGCTACAACCTGCACCTGCTAACCGGCAAGATTTCCAAACCGGGCTGTGGCCCGTTCTCACTGACCGGCCAACCCTCTGCCTGCGGCACCGCGCGTGAAGTGGGCACGTTTGCTCACCGCTTACCGGCCGACATGGTGGTCACTAACGAAAAGCACCGTCAGACAGCTGAACAGAAATGGCAACTGCCGGCGGGCACCATTCCGGCAAAAGTCGGTTTGCATGCGGTGGCACAGGACCGTGCACTGAAAGACGGCAAGCTGAATGCTTACTGGGTGATGTGTAATAACAACATGCAGGCAGGCCCCAACATCAATCAAGACAGGATGCCGGGCTGGCGTGATGCCCGTAACTTTGTGGTGGTATCCGATCCTTATCCAACCGTCAGCGCATTGGCTGCCGATTTGATCCTGCCGACAGCCATGTGGGTAGAGAAAGAGGGGGCTTACGGCAATGCGGAGCGCCGCACCCAGTTCTGGCGCCAGCAGGTGAAAGCGCCGGGTGAGGCCAAATCCGATCTGTGGCAGCTGGTGGAGTTCTCCAAGCGTTTTACGGTGGAGGACGTGTGGCCAGCCGACCTGCTGGCACAGAAACCGGAGTATCGCGGTAAAACGCTGTATGACGTGCTGTTCGCTAACGGCGAGGTCAATAAATACCCGTTAACGGAAATTCCGGCAGACCAGTTAAACGATGAAGCGCGTGACGTCGGTTTTTACCTGCAAAAAGGGTTGTTTGAAGAGTATGCCGGTTTTGGCCGTGGTCACGGCCATGATCTGGCGCCGTTCGACAGTTACCATCAGGCGCGCGGCCTGCGTTGGCCCGTGGTGGAGGGCAAAGAGACGCTGTGGCGCTACCGCGAAGGCACCGATCCTTACGTGAAAACCGGAGACGCGGTGCGTTTCTACGGTAAACCGGACGGCAAGGCCGTGATCTTTGCGCTGCCATTTGAACCGGCGGCAGAGAGCCCGGATAGCGAATACGATCTGTGGTTATCCACGGGGCGTGTGTTGGAGCATTGGCATACCGGCTCAATGACGCGACGGGTCCCCGAACTGCACCGTGCTTTCCCGCAGGCGGTACTGTTCATTCATCCCCTGGATGCAAAAAGCCGCAATTTGCGTCGGGGAGACAAGGTCAAGGTGAAGTCACGCCGTGGCGAACTGATCAGCACAGTTGAAACCCGTGGCCGTAACCGTCCACCGAAGGGGCTGGTCTATATGCCGTTTTTTGACGCTGCGCAGTTGGTGAACAACCTGACGCTGGATGCCACCGATCCGCTCTCGAAAGAAGTCGATTTCAAGAAATGCGCGGTGAAGTTGGAGAAGGCGTGATGACGACCCTATTTTATTACCCAGGAGCCAAATAAAAATGAAAAGCCCTGTTGTGAAAAAGACGCTTACCCTGTGGGTGACCCTATTGTCGCTGGCGTTCGCCGGCCTGGCGTTTGCCGCCGGTGATGTCGATCTCAGTCAGTCACCGGAAGTGTCCGCCACCGTGGGTGGGCCAATTTCAATGCCGAAACAGCAGGAACGGATGGCACTGAACTATGTCAATCAGCCGCCGATGATCCCGCATAGCGTGGAGGGGTATCAGATCAGCAAGAATACCAACCGTTGCCTGCAGTGCCACGGAGTAGAACATTACCGCACTACCGGTGCCCCGCGTATCAGCCCGACGCACTTTATGGATCGAGACGGCAAAGTATTGAGTGACGTCGCGCCGCGTCGCTATTTCTGCTTGCAGTGTCACGTACCGCAAACCGACGCGGCGCCTATTGTCGGCAATGATTTCCAACCCATGCCGGGCTTTGGGCATTAAGCGGGGAAGATATGAGCGAACGCAAACATACGACGACTGAAAAAAAGCCCGGGTTGTTACTGCGGCTATGGCGCTGGTGGCGCAGACCAAGCCGCCTGGCGCTGGGTACGCTGCTGCTGTTGGGTTTTGGCGCCGGGATTATCTTCTGGGGTGGTTTTAATACCGGTATGGAAGCGGCGAATACCGAGCAGTTTTGCATCGGCTGTCATGAAATGCGGGAAAACGTCTATGAGGAGTACATGGGGACGGTGCATTACAACAACCGCAGCGGTGTGCGTGCGACCTGCCCGGATTGTCACGTGCCGCATGAGTGGGCGCCCAAAATGCTGCGCAAGCTGAAAGCCAGCAAGGAGTTGTATGCCAAGGCATTCGGCTTGATCGACACGCCACAGAAATTTGACCAGCATCGGTTGGCGATGGCGAGTAACGAATGGGCGCGAATGAAGGCCAACGATTCGCAAGAATGCCGTAACTGCCATAATTTTGAATTTATGGACTTCACCGCGCAAAAAACGGTAGCGGCAAAGATGCACGACAAAGCGATCACCGAGGGGAAAACCTGTATCGATTGTCACAAAGGCATCGCCCACAAGCTGCCGGATATGCGCGACGTCCCTAACGGGTTCTAACGCAGGTAGCCGTAAAAACCCCGTCGCTCTGCATGAGCCGCGGGGTTTTTTGTTGCAAATCCGTTGTCACTGCGGGGCTTAATCGCGGTATCATTTTTGCGTTTCAGCTAACGGAAAAGAAGAAGGGTTCATGTCCGCGAAAATTGAGAATGTGAAGAAAGAGCTGTTATCAGATAACTGGTATGTGCTGCACAAATATACTTTTGATTTGAAGCGTAAGGATGGCGGTTCCGTTCAGCAGATGCGTGAAGTTTACGATCGTGGCAATGGCGCAACCATTTTGTTGTACAACCGTGCCAAGGGTACCGTAGTGCTGACGAATCAGTTCCGTATGCCGACCTACGTGAACGGTAACGAGAGCGGCATGCTGCTGGAAGCCTGTGCAGGCTTGCTGGATGCTGACTCGCCGGAGCAATGTGCGCGCCGTGAAGCCGTGGAGGAAACCGGTTTTCAGGTTGGCGACGTGAAGAAGATTTTCGAAGCCTATATGTCCCCGGGCGGCGTGACGGAGATCGTGCATTTCTTTATTGCTGAATACCATGACAACGAACGCAACACGTCCGGTGGCGGTATCGAAGACGAAGATATTGAAGTGGTGGAGTTGCCGTTCACCGACGCGGTGGCGATGATTGCCGATGGGCGGATTAAAGACGGCAAGACCATTATGTTGTTGCAGTACCTGCAAATTCACCGAATCATGGATTAAAAAAATCAGCATCGCCGTCATGTTTGTCAGCGCGCGTTTTTTATAGCGCTAGTGAAGCTTTCGGTCGATAAAGGTCAGAGGTTTTGTTCCTGCGTTCAGCGTCTTCAAGGGCGATGAACCCCGAGCTCGTATCAGCTCCATCACTGTTGTTCAAAATACAACGCCAAGAAAAAGCCCGGCAATGTGCCGGGCTTAGGATCACGCGACAGGGCAGGGCTTATTTCAGCAGTGCCTGCGCCTTGGCCACCACGTTTTCCACGGTGAAGCCGAACGCTTTGAACAGCTGTTCTGCCGGCGCCGACTCACCAAAGGTGGTCATGCCCACGATAGCGCCGTTCAGGCCCACGTAC
>NZ_JBXWLA010000016.1:113053-159370 GCF_058191755.1 Serratia sp. CoH_122_TC_1 | reverse complement strand
AGAGCGCGGGTTGCAAGGGGCCGCGCTTACGGCCCCTTGCTCGGTCGAGGCGCATGAGCCTCATGGTGCTTCGCGCGCTTATCGACCGAAAAGAGCGTTGAACTCGCTAAAAAAACCTACGTGGCCAACATTATCCGAACGTGTGATTACTTTTTACGACCGTAGACCACCCAAGTGATCACAACACAGAGCACATAGAATACCAGGAAGACTTTCATCGCCCCTGCTGGTGAGCCCGTCAGCGCGAGCGAAGTACCGAATGCCTGCGGAATAAAGAAGCCGCCAGCGGCGCCTATTGCCGAGATAAACCCCAGCGCCGCCGCAGAATCGGTGACCGCCTCACGCTGTGCACTCTCGTCGCTGCCGCCGCTAGCTTTAACCCGTTCGACGGTGATTTTCCGAAAGATCACGGCAATCATCTGGAAAGTCGAGCCGCTGCCCAAACCGGCTGTCAGGAACAACAACATGAATACGCCGTAAAAAGCCATAAATGAACCGCTATCACCGGCACCCGGTAAGGTCAGGAACAGCAATGCGGCAAACACCGCCATCAATATGAAGTTAATCAGCGTGACGCGAATGCCGCCAAAGCGATCGGACAGCGCCCCGCCCACAGGACGAGCTAAAGCACCAAGGAAGGGACCGAAGAAAGCATAATGCAGAATCACAACGTCCGGGAATTGTGTTTTAGACAGCATGGCGAAGCCGGCGGAAAAACCGATAAAGGACCCGAAGGTTGCCAGATACAACAGGCTCAACACCCACAGATGACCGCGTTTAAGCACCGGTAACTGCTGACGCAGCGACGCTTTGGAGGCCGCCAGATCGTTCATGCCAAACCATGCGAACAATGTACCTATCAACAAGAACGGTACCCAAATCCAGGCCGCATTTTCCAACCACAGCTGACTGCCGTCCGGTTGTGTTTGGCCAGTACCGCCAAATACGCCGAATATGGCCACGGAGATCACCAGTGGGGCGACCAGCTGCATCACGCTAACGCCTAAATTGCCCAAACCGCCATTGAGCCCCAGGGCGCCCCCTTGCCGTGCTTTAGGGAAAAAGAAGCTGATGTTGGCCATGCTGGAAGCAAAGTTGGCGCCAGCAAAACCGCACAACAACGCGATGATGACAAACACGCCATAAGGGGTGGTGGCGTCTTGCACGGCAAACCCCAGCCACAGGCAGGGTATCAACAGAAAACAGGTGCTGATCGCCGTCCAACGGCGCCCACCGAACAGCGGGATAACAAACGAATAAGGCACACGCAGAATAGCACCCGACACAGAAGGTAACGCGGTGAGTAAAAACAGCTGATCGGTAGTGAAATTGAAACCGACTTTGTTCAGATTAACCGCCACCGCGCTGAACAACATCCAAACGCAGAAAGCCAACAGTAGGCAGGGAATGGAAATCCACAGGTTGCGGTTGGCAACGCGTTGACCGCGCTGTTGCCAGAATGCGGCATCCTCAGGCTGCCAGTCCTGAATAACCGCGCCTGTTTTTTTTGATAATGACGTTGCAGATTGCGACATAAAAACCTCAGACACAGGGTGATAATTCCGCCCACCCTAGGCGGCGATCCCCCCGGCAAAGTTGATGTAAATCAACCCGGATGCAGGTAGCAAACGCGCGGAAAATCCCCACCAGCCCTTTATGAGTAAGGGGCGCTTTCCCGCAAAAACAATACAAATCAAAAGATTAAAAAATACCCGATGTCATCCTGATGCATCCGCAGCCCAGCCAGGAAACTAGGGGGTACTTCGTTAGAGGTATGGGGTTATGCGCGGGGATAATGAAAAATAATGCTGAATCGTTACTCTATTCACTGGCATCACCTGCTCCTGCACTCAGGTTTCCAGTTGTTGCATTGCGTTACCGCCGGGGATCCAAAACCTATGAAACGCCTGTTAGCTCCGCTTTCCATCGTTAACCAGGTAGCTATATTAATGCTGCTTCTGGGCATATTGGGCGTTGCTGGCATGAGCATTTCTGCCTGGATGTCGCAAAGCATTCAAGGCAATGCGCACGCCATCAATAAAGCCGGTTCCTTACGTATGCAAAGTTACCGTCTGTTGGCACAAGTGCCTTTGAATGCCCACAGCGAAGCGCTGATTCGCGAACTGGATCAGGACGCAAACAGCCCTGATTTGCAGCGTTCGGTACAACAAGAGCAACTGACCGAACAATTTCAGGCACTGCACAATTACTGGCAATTAACGCTGTTGCCACAGCTGCGCAATGCCCAGCGGCCAGCAGAGGCTGCCGCCCAGGTTGCGCATTTCGTGTCACTGCTGGATACGCTGGTTTCCGATATCGACCATCACACCGAACGCCGGCTGTTGACAGTCACCCTGGTGCAGGCGGTGTTTATCGTACTGACATTGCTGCTTTTGGTCGGCACCATTTGCTATCTGCGCCGTCGCCTGCTGCACCCGTGGCGCCAACTGGTGGAGATGGCGCTGTCAGCAGGCCGTGGCGATTTTAGTCGACGCTTTGCTCAACGCGGCCATCAGGATGAAATGGCCTCGCTGGGCGGCGCGTTGAACACCATGTCCGACGAATTGGCCACAATGTATAACGGGCTAGAACAACGCGTTGCGGAAAAAACCGCCGACCTGCAGCAAAAAAATCAGGTGTTGAGTTTTTTGTATTGTGCCAGCCGCCAATTACACGCCAATGAACCGCTGTGCAGCCGACTGACGCCCATCCTCAATAAGCTGCAAGCCCTGACGCCATTACGTGCCATTCAGGTGCGATTGTACGAAAACAACAGCCAAGAACAGTTTGTCCAATTGAGCGGCAACCAGCCGCTTCGACCGGAATACTGCAACAACCCGGTATGTAGCGCTTGTCTCAGCGATGACAGCCCACAGCACGCCGATCTCCCTTTACTGAGCTGGAGCCTGAGCGACAAGCTGGGAGATTACGGCGTCATTATCGCGCAACATACGTCACAGCAGCCGCTGAACGACGACCACCAGCAGTTGATCAACACCCTGGTTGAGCAGTTGACCAGCGTGCTGGCTATTGAGCGCCAGGTTGACCATCAACAACAGCTCATGCTGATGGAGGAACGCGCAGCGATAGCGCGCGAACTGCATGATTCCATTGCCCAGTCGCTGTCATGTTTGAAGATGCAAACCAGTTGCCTGCAAATGCAAGGGGCCGAGCTCTCACCGGCGAATTTGGCGCTGGTTCAGCAAATGCGCGAAGAACTGAACATTGCCTATCGGCAACTGCGCGAATTGCTGACCACGTTCCGTCTACGGTTAACCGAGCCGGGGCTGCTGGCGGCATTGCAGTCGACGGTTCAGGAATTTAGCCAACGGCTCGGCATCACCATCAACCTCGATTATCAATTAACGCCACGTACAGTGCCTGCGTATCAGGCCATCCACCTGTTGCAGATTGCCCGCGAAGCCTTAAGTAACATCCACAAACATGCCCAGGCTAGCCGGGTGAACATTCAGGTCATCAATCAACGAGGGGAAGTGACCCTGAGTGTCAGTGATAACGGTCGTGGGCTGCCGGAAAATACCGCCCGCCCTGATCATTACGGCCTGATAATTATGCGCGATCGCGCCAAAAGCCTGCACGGCCGCTGCGAAATACTGCCCTGCAACGGCGGCGGCACTGAAGTCCGGGTGGTATTCAAACCGGACAACCACGCCATCGACTAAGAGCCGATCCCAATCGGCTCTCATGGGAGAAAACATGACAACTGAAACTGCCGCCACCATTTTACTGATTGACGACCACCCAATGCTGCGTAACGGCGTAAAACAGCTCATCGGCATGGATCCGCGCCTGCAGGTGATCGCCGAGGCCGGTAATGGTGAACAAGGCGTCACACTGGCCGAAGAGCACGATCCTGATCTGATCCTGCTTGACCTCAACATGCCGGGTATCAACGGGTTGGAAACGCTGGATCGTTTGCGAATGACCGCACTCTCCGGACGCATTGTCGTGTTTAGCGTCTCGAATCATGAAGATGATGTCGTCAGCGCGCTAAAACGCGGCGCCGATGGCTATCTGCTTAAAGACATGGAACCGGAAGAGTTGCTGAAAGCTTTGCATCAGGCGGCGACCGGTCAAATGGTACTCAGCGAAGCCTTAACGCCCATTCTGGCCGCCAGCCTGCGTGAGAACCGCCCCAGCGCCGAGCGCGATATCCAGCAACTCACGCCGCGCGAACGCGACATTCTTAAGCTGATCGCTCAAGGCCTGCCGAATAAAATGATCGCACGCAAATTGACCATCACTGAGAGCACCGTCAAGGTGCACGTTAAGCACCTCTTAAAAAAAATGAAGCTGAAGTCGCGCGTTGAGGCCGCAGTATGGGTATTACAGGGCAAGAACGGTTAGTTATCGCCGTATAACGGCCCAGTCTCTGCCGGGATAGCCGGCGTTTGCAGTATTTTTGCCGGTGGCAGACCTTCCTTGTTACCGGCAGACAGCGTCAAAGGCGTTGTCACCTGCAGTTGGATCCAGTTTGAGGTTACCAACTGGTGCTTGTCATCCTCCAGCGTAACCGATAAACGGTAACTGTTGCTGGCACCCGGTGCGTCATCCCATTGCGGCACAATCAGGCTCCATCCATGCGGATCGTTACTGTTTTGTGACGGCGTCAAGCTCAAGGCCTGGGTGTCTCCCTGCCAGCTGACGTGGGTGATCTTGTTGGTGGTTTTAATTTCCAAGACCAACGGCAGCGTTTCCCCCGGATTCAGTTGCCAGGGGGGTGTCGCCAGGAACACCTGTAGCGTTTTGCGCTGGCGGAACGCCATCACCGGCACATTTTTGCGCTCGATGTTGTCATAACGGCTGCCGCGTAACGACTTGGCCTGCGCAACATATTCTGGCGATATCTGTTTCACCAAGGGCACGCCGAGCCGATAACTTAGCGCCAACTCGACCTGATCCTGACTCACGCCACCCTCACCCATCTTATGCAACGCTTTCACCGTGACCAAGGGAACCGGGGTGTAATTTACCCCCAACTGCATAGCCCGCGGGTCATTTTGCTTTTTACCGCTGCCAAACAGATCGACATTCTCTCCCCAATACTGCTCATAGCTGAGCGAGCCACCAATCTGGCGATAAAATGGCAGGTAGCCTTGCGTAGTAATGTCATAGCCCTTCGCCGGCCGGCTAAGAAACTCCGCGTTATCGGCCTGTTGCGCCAGGGCTGATAACGGGTAGTAATAGTTTGCTGAGAAACGCAGGAAATCGCCCCAGGCCTCCGCTCCCAAGCTGGCGCGGTTGTGATGACGTTCGAAATCGCTGTCGAGCACCGTGTTATACCCGAGTAACCAATCGCCAGCGACCCAGCGCTGCCCAACGCCAAGATTGCCGAGCGAACCGCCCGTTTGCTGCAGCAAACCTATCTGGCTGTAGGTCAGCAGGCCGTTGACATCATAAAGCGGGCTGAACAGCTGCCCGCTGCTGCCGGCAAAATCCCCGCGATCGGACATGGCCAACGACAGTTTTGCGGTCCCCAGTGGAGAGAGCAATTCCTGAGCCTGTTGTTGCAATACATCACTGGCTTGGCCCACGGCATAGTTTTCGGCACGGGCACGCACCTGCTGGCCCGAAACGTTATTAAGATTACGTTCCCCCAACTGCTTGGCCATGGTGGCCCACTCTTTCTCGCGTTCGGCATCATTCGACGTGTTGCTGCCCAGCTCAGGAAGACTATCGTCCGCGGTGGGTTGTGGGGTCACGGTGTCTGGCGCTGGCGGGGACTCGGCATAGGCGGGTAACGCACAGGCAAACGCCCCCAACAACCACGCGGCCGGTGAACAACCAGCAAGGCGGGAGAGGACATGAACGGCTTCTCTCATTGTACAACGTGCTTTTTGTATAACGTCTGTCATTACGCAGTCGCCGCCGCCTCATCCAGAAGGCTTGGCGCATAAACCTTTTTTTGCTGCAGCCACTCCAGGCAACAGACACCCCAAGGATCACACACTGGCTGAACAGAGGGCGTTTCTCTGCCGGGTGCCGGGACACCAAAGTGCATCGTAAAACCCAAAGTCTAATCGGTTTCTGATGAGAAACAATCGGATAAACCTCATTTGGCATTGTGACACCGTCACACAAAGCACCACTCGGCAAGAAGAAGTTGCCGTCTTCGGGCTACGGCTTTCATCCCCCCAACCCAAAGGGTAAAATTCACTTTATTTCACTCTCAATTTTGCCTAAAAAAAACGCACACCAAAATACAAAATCATATCAAAACACTGATTACCAATATTAATTTAAAACCTCAGCGCGTTTGCGCTGCCAAGTGCAACACGTTGCGGCCCACCTCGCAAGACTGAAAAACGGCAAATCATTCACTCCCTTCCCACCGGGTTTTGCCGCTATTTTGAACACTACGTTCAGTTCAGCAGGGACATTTTATGTTTAGTGGGCCACCGTTCGAGCTCTGGTATCGCAGCTTGTTTATCCTGGCGATGCTCCTTCCGGCCGCGGCAGCAATACGGCTGATTGATTTACTGTCACAGGGGCTTACGCCACCGCCATCCCCCCCGAAAATACGGTGGGTCTGGTGGATCGCCCTGGGTGCCGGCATGGCGGCACTGCCTTTCAGTATCGCGCTACCACAAGGGTTCTTCTTACTGTCGGCGGCCGCCCTCTTGCTCGCACTGGCGTTCATCGACTGGCAATACCGCTTACTGCCCGATCGCTTGACACAACCGTTACTGTGGGCCGGATTGTGGGTTAACCAGCAGGGTTACTTTACCTCGCTGAGTGAGGCGGTCACGGGCGCAATCGCCGGTTACCTGTCGCTGTGGCTGCTCAATGCGGCCTATAGATGCAAACGTAAAACTGACGGCATCGGCCAAGGCGATTTTAAACTGCTGGCGGCATTGGGTGCCTGGACGGGATGGGCTGCGTTACCGGTGCTGGTCACCGTCGCGGCCGCCGCCGCTCTGTGCACCACGGTTTTGGCCTGTTTATTGCGCAAAACCGACGGGCATTCCCCGCTGCCATTTGGCCTTTATCTGGCCATTTCAGGTTGGTGGATTCTATTATCGATGGCCGACATGGGCATCGTGACCTTCATCAAGGGAAATTCCTTAATTTCAGCTTATTTCACCCCAATGGCAGACAGGCTCTCCCCTTTGGCCACTGTTATAGCCGACTGTTGATCCGGCTGTTATAGCGGGCAAGCCTCTGCGCCACTATGCTTTATTTAAGCAAACACAGGAGGCTGTATGATCGGTCGTGGTTTATCCGCACTCGCGCTCAGCGTGATATTTACGGGTTCGTTACCCTTTGCGGCGCAAGCCGCCAGCACCTTTACCCTCAGCTCACCGGCGTTTCAGGATAACGGTATGCTGGCGCAGAAATATGCCGGCGCCACCCCTGGCAACGCCAGCTGTACCGGCGATAACGTTTCTCCACCGCTAAGCTGGGCCAACCCACCCGTAGGCACCAAAAGCTTCGCCTTGTTGCTGTCCGATCCAGAAGGCAAAGCCGGTCTGGGCGTCAGCCATTTAGTCGCCTATGGCATCCCTGCCAGCATCAACGGATTCGCTGAAGGCGATCTCACCCAAGGCAAAGGCTTTGTCGGTGGCAAAAACTCACCGGGTACCGCGGTTTATCATGGCCCATGCCCGCCCGCTGGCTCTGGGCTGCATCACTACACGTTTGTGCTGATCGCCACCGATCTCCCCCCGCATGCACTTGGCCCCGGATTAACCCGTGAACAGCTACTGGAAAAACTACAGGGCCACGCCAAGGGCGGTGCGGGCATTATCGGCCGCTTCGGCCAATAGAGGGCTAAAGGCCCGCGCCTTTTGGGGCCGCACAGCGTTGACCGTCACAGGGCGGTGCAGACTGACCACCTCACCAATCACCAGCAGGCTGGGTGACATAGGCCGCTGATTGACGATCAACGCCGGTAGTGAGGACAAAGTACCGATTAATACTCGCTGTTGCGGTTGCGTACCGCGCTCAATGATAGCCAAGGGGGTCTGTCCCGCCATGCCATGGCGTATCAGCTGTGCCGCAATGGTTTCACTCAGGGTCAGCCCCATATAAAACACCAGCGTCTGGCCTGCGGTAACAAGGCTTTGCCAATCCAGATCCACTTCACCGCTGCGGCAATGTCCAGTGACAAAACGCACCGATTGCGCGTAGTCGCGATGGGTCAGCGGAATACCGCTCGCCGCCGCACATCCGCTGGCAGCGGTAATACCCGGTACCACATGACACGGCACGCCATGGCGCTGTAATTGCACCATTTCTTCCCCGCCACGGCCAAAAATAAAGGGGTCCCCTCCTTTCAACCGCACCACCCGATTACCCGCCTGCGCCAGTTCCACCAGCAGGTGTTCGATCTCCACTTGCGACAGGGTGTGGCACCCCATGGATTTACCCACGTCGATTCGCAACGTCTCCAGCGGCAGCAATGCCATTACCGCCGGGGAAACCAGGCGATCGAACACCACCACATCCGCCTGGCGGATCACCCGCAGCGCTTTCAAGGTCAGCAGCTCGGCATCCCCTGGTCCGGCCCCCACCAGCCATACCTCACCGCCACGTACCGGCTGTTGCCTGTCCCCGGCACACAGCAGTTTATCAATCACGTTCATATCGACACCTCCGCTAAGCTACCCGTTGGGACGCATGCTGTTGAATCAGTTTTTTCAGTTCTGGCAGACAAGAACCGCAATGGGTGCCGCATTGCAGGCTGGCTCCCAACGCCTTCGCGCTATGACACCCTGACTGGATCGCCGCAATGATGCGATTTTCCCCTACGCCAAAGCAGCTACAAACCGTCGCACCCGCCGCAGGTTGATCGGCGGCTCCACGCCCTGCCAGCAGCGCCAGCCGTTGCGGTCCGCTGGCGGGTGCCTGTTTAAACGCAGTAAGGATCGCCGGTCGATCGAGCGCGGGTGCATGCTGGCGGGCATAAAACGCCAATTGCACCTCGCCTTGCCGCCAGCCAATCAGATGCAGACCCCGCTGTGCCAGCTGTGCCGTTTGCAATGTCAGGCCCGCCAACGTGAAATGCTGCTGTAACCAGGCTTGCCAATCTTCAACCGGTTGCTGCCCAGCCATGATGTAGTGCGTCAAGCCGTCCTGCGCGACCCGGCTCCAGTAAATGCCCTTGGGCGCGGCTACCTCAGCACGCAAAAAAATCTCCGCCTGCCAACTCACTGGCCACGGGCTTACTCGCACCGGCGCATGTTTGCTTTCTGGCTGCCCGGAATCGGCATCCACCACGGGTGGGATCAGGCTGTCAACCCGCCCCTGTCCGGTAAATTGGCCGTTCCAGTGCATAGGAACGAACACGCTGCCGCGACGTTGCCCTGGGCTGCACTGCGCTCGTGCCAGCATCCAGCCATGCGGAGAGCTGAGCCGTACCACGCTGCTGTCAGCAATCCCCAACTCGGCGGCGTCCTGTGGATGTATTTCACAGAAAGGTTCGCTCAAATGGCGCATCAGCCGCGCCGCTTTACCGGTGCGTGTCATGGTGTGCCATTGATCGCGGATACGCCCCGTATTCAGTACCAGTGGATAGCGCTGCGATACCGCATTTTGCGGCAGGCGCGGCGTCACCGGCAGTAATCGCGCCTTGCCGTCAGCGTGGAAAAATCGCTTATCACCAAACAAGCGCAGGCAACCGGCAGGATGTTGTTCATTCACCGGCCACTGCACCGGCGTCATGCCTAACCATTGCTGCTTATCCCATCCCGCCAACAGGCCGATGTCAAACGCGCGCGTCCCGTTATTTTCAAATGCGGACAGTGCTGCATGTTCGCTGAAAATCTCTGACGGATGCTGGTAACCAAATGCCTCACCATAACCCATACGTTGCGCAACCTGGCTGAGGATCCACCAGTCAGCCCGGGCTTGTCCCGGTGGCGACAGAAAAGCACGCTGGCGTGAAATGCAGCGTTCGGAGTTAGTCACGCTGCCCTCTTTTTCCCCCCAGGCCAGCGCCGGCAAGCGAATATGCGCCAACTCGGCGGTATCGGTCATTGCCATTACGTCGGATACCACCACCAGCGGGCATTGCTTCAGCGCCTGCCGTACGGCATCGGCATCGGGCAGAGAGACCGCCGGGTTGGTGCCCATGATCCACACCGCTTTCACCTGCCCGGCCGCTATCGCCTGAAACAACGCCACCGCATTCAGCCCCGGCTGGCGGGCGATGCGGGGTGATTGCCAAAAACGTTGTACCCGGTCGGTCTCTTCGGCACTAAATCCCATATGCGCTGCCAGTTGATTGGCTAACCCACCCACTTCGCGTCCGCCCATGGCATTGGGTTGACCGGTTATCGAAAACGGTCCGCTGCCAGCCCGACCAATGCGTCCCCCCGCCAGGTGCAGGTTGATAATCGCATTGCATTTATCCGCACCACTTGCGGACTGGTTAATGCCCATCGAATAAAGCGTCACCCAGTTGTAGGACGTGGTCAGCAATTGGAAAAACGTCAGTACTGTCCGCAGCGGCAATCCGCAAAACTCTGCGACCCGCTGCGGCGTCCACTCTGCTGCCGCTGCCAATGTCGCCTCTGTGCCACTGGCATGCTGTTGCAAAAAGGCGCTATCCAGGCCGTCCTGTTCAACCAACCAACGCAGTGCGCCCGTAAATAACGCGGCGTCAGTGCCGGGCTGCAGCGGCAAATGTACGTCGGCAATATCACAGGTTGCCGTCTCTCGTGGGTCAATCACCACCACCCGCATCTGCGGGCGTTGCTGCCGCGCTTTCACCAGACGCTGATAGACCACCGGGTGCGCCCACGCAGTGTTAGAGCCGGTCAATATCACCAAATCCGCCTGTTCGATATCTTCATAACAACAGGGCACGGCATCGCCACCAAATGCTCGCTTGTAGCCGACCACGGCAGATGCCATACACAACCGGGAGTTGGTGTCGATATTGGCCGCACCAATGAATCCCTTCATCAGTTTGTTCGCCACATAATAGTCTTCGGTCAGCAGTTGGCCGGAGGCATAAAACGCCACGGCCTGTGGCCCATGTTGTTCAATAATATGGTTAAAACGCTGCGCCACTTGCCCAAGCGCCCGCTCCCAGGTGGCAGATTGGCCATCGACCTGCGGTTGCAGCAGGCGGCCCGCCAGATCCAGCGTTTCACCCAGCGCACTGCCTTTTACACAGAGCCTCCCCTGATTGGCCGGGTGCGCAGTATCACCGCCAATCGTCAACGCACCGTTGTTCTGCTGCGCTATAGTCACCCCACAGCCAACCCCGCAGTAAGGACAGGTGGTGCAATGCACGGCGGTCATGATGTTACGTCCAGCGTTTCGGGCAACGCACTCCGTACCCCCAATGGCGTGCTACACACCCACACTCGGTCTGCCTCCACCTTTACCGGCCAGGCGGTGACCCTGCGTTCGGCATTATCCACGCAGATGCCGTCGCTCAGGCGGAAACGTTGTTTGTACAGCGGGGAAATCACGACGGGCTCGCCCCCCACGTCGCCGAGCAACCCGCGTGCCAGCACATTGGCGTCACTGTCAGGCTCTTGGTTAGCCAGCGCATAAACACCGCTGCCCGGTAAATTAAACAGGGCGATTTGCCGCTGCCCCAGACGGGCCGCAATTCCCGTATTGTCCGGAATATCCACCAGTGCGCAGATATCCAGCCATTGTTCTTTTGTGTTCGGCGCCGTTTGCACCTCGATCACTTGGCCACGCTCCTCCCCCGTAGCCGGACGGCGTTGCCCGCGCTCCGGCTGCCAGACGATTGCCTCATCGGGCTGCTCGCTGTTAACAAACGGACGGAACAGCTTCAGACGATCCGGGCTGGCGAGCGTGGTTTGCCATTCACATTGGTAATGGCTGACCACAGTTTCCATTTCGGCATCCAATTCGCTACCGATCCCCAGGCTGTCCTGCAAAACCACTTCACGCAGGTAGTCCAGCCCCCCCTCCAGATTGTCCATCCAGGTGCTGGTGCGCTGCAGGCGATCGGCAGTACGAATGTAGAACATCAGGAAACGATCGACCGTACGGATCAGCGTGGCGGTATCAAGATCGCTGGCAAACAAATCTGCATGGCGTGGTTTCATGCCGCCGTTGCCGCACAGGTACAGGTTCCAGCCTTTATCGGTTGCTATGACCCCAACGTCTTTGCTCTGCGCCTCCGCACACTCTCGGGTGCAGCCGGAAACCGCCATCTTGATTTTGTGCGGCGATCGCAACCCCTTGTAACGGTGCTCCAGTTCGATAGCCAGCGCGGTAGAGTCCTGCACGCCATAGCGGCACCAACTGGAGCCAACGCAAGATTTTACCGTGCGCAGTGACTTGCCGTAGGCATGCCCGGTTTCAAACCCGGCGTCGATCAATTGCTGCCAAATCTCCGGTAATTGCTCCAATCGTGCGCCAAACATGTCAACCCGCTGGCCGCCGGTAATCTTGGTGTAGAGTTGATAGCGCAAAGCGATTTGACCGATGGCGATCAGCCCTGCCGGGGTTATTTCACCGGCCGGTACCCGCGGCACCACCGAGTAAGTCCCGTCTTTTTGGATATTGGCAAAGAAGCGGTCGTTGGTATCTTGCAGGGGCAGATGCGGAGGTTTGAGCAGATACTCATTCCAACACGACGCCAGAATAGATCCCACCAGTGGTTTACATACTTCGCAGCCGTGACCATGACCATGCCGGGCCAAGAGCTCATCAAAGGTGCGGATATGGCCAACGCGAACCAGGTGATACAGCTCCTGGCGTGAGTAAGCGAAATGCTCGCAAACGTCTTTTTTTACCACCACGCCACGCTGCTGCAGTTCATGTTCCATCACGTGTTTAACCAGTGCAGCGCAACCGCCACAGCCGGTCCCCGCTTTGGTGCAGGCTTTCACCGCGGCCAAATCGCCACACCCTTGGGCCACTGCGTCGCTGATGTTGGCCTTGCTGACGTTATGGCAGGAGCAAATCTGCGCCGTTGCCGGCAGCGCCGATACCCCCAGTGCTTTCGGCATCACCCCGGACGAGGTGGGTAAAATCAGGCTTTCCGGTGCGGCAGGCAACGGCATATCATTGAGCATCATTTGCTGTAGTGTGCTGTATTCGCTGCTGTCACCTACCAATACCGCGCCCAGTAACCGTTTACCGTCGGCATCGATGACCATTTTTTTATACACCTGCGCCGGGCCATCGACCCAATTGTAACTTTGGCTGCCCGGCGTATGCCCGTGGGCATCGCCGATCGAGGCAACCTCGACACCCAACAGTTTCAGTTTGGTGCTCATGTCCGCGCCGCAGAACACGCTATCGTGCCCCGCCAAGCAATCCGCCAGCGTACGCGCCATCTGATAACCCGGCGCCACCAGTCCGAAAATTTGCCCGTTCCACAACGCACATTCGCCGATGGCGTAGATCGCCTCATCACTGGTTCGACACTGGCTATCGATCACGATGCCACCGCGTGCGCCCACCTCCAGCGCCGCAGCACGAGCAAGTTGGTCACGGGGACGAATTCCGGCGGAAAAAAGAATTAAATCAGCCTCTAAGCGTTCATCATCAGCAAAAACCATGCAGTGACGGTGTAACGAACCGTCAATAATCGCCTGCGTTTGTTTACCGGTATGCACGCTGACGCCCAACGCTTCAATTTTTTTGCGCAGCATGGCTGCACCACCGTCATCGAGCTGTACCCCCATCAGGCGCGGGGCAAACTCGACCACGTGGGTGTTCAAGCCAAGCTGGCGCAACGCGTTGGCGGCCTCCAACCCGAGCAGGCCGCCGCCGACCACCACCCCCACGCGGGCAGTGCTGGCGCAGTCCGCAATGGCGTCCAGATCCTCAAGTGTGCGGTAAACCAGGCAACCCGGACGGTCGTTGCCTGGAATGGGCGGAACAAAGGGGTAAGAACCGGTTGCCAGTACCAGTTGGTCATAGGCCGTTTCACGACCTTCGGCATCAATCACGCATTTACGTTGGCGATCGATAGCGCAAACTGCCTGTCCCAAGCGCAGCTCTATACCGTTCTGCTCGAAGAAGCCAGCCGCCACCATTGACAGCGAGTCTGCACTGCGGCCGGAAAAAAACTCGGACAAATGTACCCGGTCATATGCCGCGACCGGCTCTTCGCCAAACACCACAATGTGGTACTGCTGGTGCAACTCACGAATAACCAGTTGTTCCAGGAAGTGATGCCCAACCATGCCGTGTCCGGCAACCAACAGAACGGGTTTGTGCATATCAGAAATCCTCTCTTCAGACGCCATTGGCGCCTCAGGTTCACTATGGCCAAACAACAGGGCATCCGGTTGTTGAACCGGTTGGCTAAGCTGTTGCAGATAAAAGGCGCTGTCCTGAGCGTCGCCATACAGCACCACGCCCTGTAATCTGCCGTCACGTACCAGCAACCGACGGTAATGCTGCACCTGTGGATCTTCAGCGTGATAAGTCTCAGTCTGCGCGTCTGCCGCCATTTCCCCAGCGCTGAATACTTCAATCCCGCTCACCTTCAGACGGGTATGCAGTGGGGTCGGTCGATAACCCGCCACTGATTCACCACTCAGTTGTTGTGCCAACAGCCCGGCCTGCTGCCAGCAAGGCGCCACCAGGCCGAAGGTTGTGCTGCCAAACTGGGCACATTCACCGATGGCGAACACGGTGGGATCGTCAGTTTGCATCCGATCGTTGATCGCAATGCCGCGATCGCAAGCCAGTCCAGCAGCCTGTGCAAGGCTGATCTCAGGTCGTACACCCATGGCAATGACCACCAGTTCACAGTCCAGTTGTTGCCCATTGCTCAACGTGGCGCGGCTCACCCGATCGCTGCCATGAAATTGGTTAACCTCACACCGCAACCGGCATTCGATACCCCGTTGCCGCAAGGTATGTTGCAGCATCCGTCCTGCGTGTGCGTCTAACTGCCGCTCCATCAAATGCTCGCCACGGTGCACCACGGTGACCCCCATGCCGCGCTGCGCCAGCGCCGCCGCCGCTTCAATACCCAAAACCCCGCCCCCTACCACCAACGCTGGTCTGCCTGTGCCGCAGTGACTCAGCATTGCCTCAACGTCATCCAGCGTGCGAAAGCCATAAATGCCCTTTAATGTCCCCCCCTCTACCGAGGGCCGTAACGGGCGCGAACCGGTAGCGAACACCAGCAGGTCATAAGGCAGTTGATGCCGGGCCGTGATTACGCACTTTTGCTGCCGATCGACCCTCAACGCAGGCTCTCCAGACAGCAGTTGCACACGGTGTTGCCGATACCAGTCATCGTCATGCAGCAGGGTATCGGCAAACGTCTTGTCTCCTGCCAGCACGGGTGACAGCAAAATACGGTTGTAATTGCCGCGTGGCTCATCACCAATTACCGAGATGGCATAACGCTCAGGTACTCGCTGGCACAGGGTTTCCACCAACCGCATACCGGCCATGCCGTTGCCAATCACCACCAGTTTGGATTTGTCCATCTTCTGGCTCTCATGCCGCTTTCGCGTGCTTCTCATAAAGGAACTTCAGCACCTGCTGACGGTAATGGTGATAGTCCGGGGAGTCCGCTAGCTCAACCCTTGAGCGTGGGCGTGGCAGTGCCACGTGCAGAATTTCGCCGACGGTGGCCGAGGGGCCATTGGTCATCATCAATACCCGATCCGACAGCAGCACCGCCTCGTCCACATCATGAGTAATCAGCACCAGGGTGGTATGCAAACGCTGCTGGATTTCCATCACCGCATCCTGCAAATGTGCGCGGGTCAGCGCATCCAGCGCACCAAAGGGTTCGTCCATCAAAAGTACCTTGGGTTTCATCGCCAGCGCGCGAGCAATGCCGACGCGTTGTTTCATACCGCCAGAAATTTCGTGTGGCCGTTTGTGTAGCGCGTGACTCATGTGCACCAACGCCAGGTTGTGTTCGATCCAGTCACGCATTTCGCTGCGGTTCATCTCTTGGCGAAACACCTGATGCACCGCCAACGCCACGTTCTCATAGGTGGTCAGCCACGGCAGCAGCGAATGGTTTTGAAACACGACGCCCCGGTCCGGGCCAGGCCCGGTAATATGCTGGTTATCGCACAACAGCACGCCGTCACTGGGCAACGTAAGCCCGGCAATCAAGTTCAGCAGGGTTGATTTACCACAGCCGGAATGGCCGATCAGGCTGACTGTCTCTCCGGCCTGAATATCAAAACTCACCCTATCCAGTGCGATAAATTCCCCTTGTGGCGTAGCAAAGCGCTGGCTGACGTTTTGGACCTGAATAATGGGTTTCATGGCGTGCTCCTTAACGACTCTGATAGCTAAAA
This sequence comes from Serratia sp. CoH_122_TC_1, assembly GCF_058191755.1. Classification (NCBI taxonomy): domain Bacteria; kingdom Pseudomonadati; phylum Pseudomonadota; class Gammaproteobacteria; order Enterobacterales; family Yersiniaceae; genus Serratia; species Serratia sp. CoH_122_TC_1. The sequence goes on along the minus strand of NZ_JBXWLA010000016.1, from coordinate 143,126 downwards.
CGTTTTGCCAACAACATCAGCCCCTGCTCTAGCAGCAACCCGACCACGCCGATCACAATGATGGCGATAATGATGTTTTCGACGTTGAGGTTGTTCCACTCATTCCAGATCCAAAAACCGATGCCGACGCCGCCGGTCAGCATTTCTGCCGCCACGATCACCAGCCAGGCAATACCTATCGACAGGCGCACGCCGGTCAATACGTAAGGCAGCACCGCCGGGAAAAGGATTTTGCGCATCACCGTCCACTCCGACAGCTTGAGCACCCGCGCCACGTTGAGATAATCCTGCGGAATACGCGTGACGCCTTCCGCGGTATTGAGGATCATCGGCCAGATCGAACAGATGAAAATGGTCCATGTTGACGCCGGTTCCGCACGTTGGAACAGCAGCAGACCAATCGGCAGCCAGGCCAATGGGCTCACCGGGCGCAACAGCGAAATGATCGGGTTAAGCATGTTGGCCAGAAACGCAAAGCGCCCCAGCAGAAAGCCGGCAGGGATCCCCACCAGCGCCGCCAGCCCAAAACCCGTCGCCACGCGCTGCAACGAAGCCAACACGTTCCAGCCAATACCCTGGTCGTTCGGCCCGGCGGAATAAAATGGATCGGCAAACAGCACCAGAGCCGCCTGCCAGGTGGCCCAAGGCGTAGGAAACCCCTTGCTGTTAAGCGCCGCTATTTGCCACACCACCAAGGTCAATATCACCCCCAAAAGCGCAGGTATCCCGCGACGAAAACACCGCTGAAGGTATAAACGCCAACGAGGAGCACGCGGCGACGACGGAGTGCTCGGTCGCTTCAATGGCACAATTTGCGCACTGACTTCCACACCTGATGACACAGGAATATCTCTCCGTTCAGCCAGATTCTTCATTGGTTACCTCAGCGCTTTAAAGTGAAACCGTTGGCGTATTCCGCCGGATTGCTGCCGTCCCATCGTTTGCCGTCAAACAACGTGCTGGTGCGCATATCGCTGGCGGGCAAACTCACCCCACCCACCGCGCTGGCTGCCTGTTTGTAGATCTCAATACGGTTTATTTTCTGGGCAACGCCCAGATAATCAGGTTCGGTATTCAGCAGGCCCCAACGCCGATGCTGTGTCAGGAACCACATACCGTCGGACAAATAGGGATAGCTCACCTCCCCATCGTGGAAAAAGCGCATCGCGTGGGCATCTTGCCAAGACTTGCCCAGGCCGTTTTGATACTGACCGAGCATGCGACCGGTAATGATTTCCGGTTTGGTATTGATATAGGCGCGCCCTGCCACGGTGTTCGCCGTTTCCTGGCGAGTGGCATCTGAACTGTCGATCCAGCGTGCGGCATCCAATACCGCAGCGGTCAGCGCACGCGCACTGTTGGGGTGAGTCGCCACCCAGTTACCTGTCGTACCCAGCACCTTTTCCGGATGATCGGGCCAAATATCCTGACTGGTGATCGCGGTAAATCCGATGTTCTCGGCAATCGCACGTTGGTTCCACGGCTCACCTACGCAGAAGCCGCTCATGTTGCCGATCTTCATGTTCATCACCATCTGCGGCGGCGGCACCACGACGTTACGTACGTCATCAAACGGATGGATACCGGCGTTCGCCAGCCAGTAATACAGCCACATGGCGTGGGTACCGGTTGGGAAGGTTTGGGCAAAGGTATAAGTCCCTTTGGCGCTGGCATCGACAGCCTTTTTCAACGTCGCCGCATCGGTGACACCGGCTTGTTTCAACTGATTGGAAAGCGTAATCGCCTGACCGTTATTGTTGAGTGTCATCAACACGGCCATATCATGCTGCGGCCCTGCGGCACCCAGCTGCAGGCCATAAACCATGCCGTACAACACGTGCGCCGCATCCAGCTCGCCGGACAGCAATTTATCGCGCACCGCTGCCCAACTGGCTTCCTTGCTTGGGATGATTTTGATGCCGTACTTCTGATCAAACTGTTTCACCGCAGCCATCACCACAGACGCGCAGTCGGTGAGAGGAATAAAGCCCACGCGGATCTCTTTTTTCTCCGGTGCGTCAGAGCCTGCGGCCCAGGCAGCATTCATCAGACCGGGCAACATCATGCTGCCGCCCAGCGCCGCGCTACCGGCCAGAAAACGGCGGCGCGTCAAGCTAAGCCCCGGGGGTTTTGTGTGCGTCATCAGCAAGTCCTTCAATCAGGCGATAAAATAAAAAAGGCGTCCCATCAGCACATTCCACCGTTGGGGTGAACATGCTGAAAGGACGCCTTTATCCAAAATATTATTGGTAACCCGACCGCCATTGGCCGGGTTACGTTTTATTTAATGCAGCTTACGTGCCAACTCCGTAACCCGTGGATTTTCCGGCGCAACGCGCCACCGCGCCTTGCATTGTGGTTTTTTCTGCACAGTCGCAAGGCAGTAACTGCACTGACTGTGTGCATATACTCCTTAGGGAGTATCTCCTGCCGGTGGCAAAATATCCGCTATCGCCAGCATGGCGTTGGCGATATCAATCAGCCGCCGATTTTGGTTCATCGCCATGTTGAGCAGTAACCGGTGGGCCTGTGCCTCCGTCAGCCCCCGATGCTGCATCAGCAGCCCTTTGGCACGCTCAATTTCTTTGCGCTCATGCAGTGTTGCCCGCGCCGTTGCCAGTTCCTCCGACAAGACCTGTAACCGTTGTGACTGCTGTTGGATCAGCTCCAGCATCGAGCGTCCCAGACGTGGATTGATGCCGTCCCCCACCAGCGGCGACGCATCCCCCAAGGGCGCGGCCACGAACACTGCGTAGCTTTCTTTCGCCTGCGGCGGAACGTCACCCACGCAATCCGTCGCTAGCGCGCGCTGGGCCTGCGCCAGACTATGGCGACAACTGGCCATCAGTGCCTCTTCCAACCGGTCCTCAATGTGCTTCATCAGATCGATACGCGCACTGGTAATCTCGAACCAACGCAGGCTGCTATCAGCGCGATCGCTCAGTTGCAATTGGGTGCACGCGATACGACGCAGGCGCTCAAATTCGCGGTCATCCTGCTGTTGCATACGTTGCCATTGGTCTAACGAGGATTGATCGGCAAACTCACTGAAGGTATGAAAACAGCGCTCCTGTCCCTCAATAAGCATCAAAAGTTGTTGGTGTGCCGTATTATCAAAACGCATAGCGGCGAAACCGGCCGAGCCGATCGCCCGCTCTTGCCCCGCCAACTCCTTGCCCTGCATAAAGCTGAACATAGCGATCAAAGCGCGTGCCGTTCTGGGATCCACGCAGGCGTCCGCCGCTTCGAATACCAGCGCCAACAAACTGTGAATGATGTCATTGAACGTGTTCATTGCCACAGGTTGCAACATCTGCCGCTGCTGCACTTGACGGCGAAGTTCAGGCAAAGCCGTAAGATTATGCAACGCGCAGGCAATACGGCTGAACAGACGGCTGGCGCTGACCAGCGGAGCGCTATTGTCGTCCAACTGCGCCAACTGTCGTTGCACTTCAAGCTCGGCCTGCTCCACGTCCTGAGCGCGTCCGGCTAGCCGCTCGCTGAACAGCGCTCCTTGCGAACAGAGGTAAATATTGACGGTACCGCGTTCCCGCTGGAGCACATGGATCAGTTGGCTGACCCGACCAACCAACTTCCCCATCTGCAACAGCTGCTGCAACAGGGTAATTTCACAACGTTTTGAAGCCAGCAAAAAATCGCCGGCGCGAGAAGGGAAAGCGTGATTACGGCTCATGACAGGATCCCCGAGTCGGTAAATACACCTCATCCTGCAAAAGCCGTGCCGTGGGGAACTACTTACTCACGCGATCCAGGTACAGCATGCTGTTGGCGATATCCACGTTGGCGTCTTTGACGTTATCGCGCAGAGCCACCAGGGTTTGCCCCTGTAGCGCCACGACGTAAGGGGAACTGGCCTGCACTTCGCGCTGAAGTGTGGCATAACGTGCAGCGCGTTGTGCGCCATCGCCTTCCGCCGCTGCCGCACGAGTTTCTGCACTCAACGCCGGGATATTCCACTGGGTACGCCAAGCCAGGGTTTTCGGCCCATCCGGCACGTTGTAGGCGAAGGCGCTGGCGTTGGTGTTTGGATCCAAATAATCGGCGCCCCAATAGGTGAAAATGGCCTGGAAATCACGGCTGCGCATTTTGCCCCACAGGTCACTCTCCACCACCGGATGGATAGCCAATTGCAAACTCGCCTTGGCAAAGCTGGCCTGCAACGCTTGGGCTATATCGGTATACGGCGGTTGGTTGATGACGATCAGATCAATGCGCGTCCCTTCGGCGATCCCGGCGTCATGCAAAATCCGTTTGGCCTTGTCCACGTCGAGTCTGAACGGTTGATTGTCGATGGCACCGTCCAGCCCCAGCGGTAGAAATGCCTGATGGACGCGGTATTGCCCCTTCAACAGGGTGTCAGCAATCGCCTGGTAGTCCACCAGCCAGCGCGCCGCCTGCCACAGGGCGGGGTTACTCAACGCCGGTACCTGTTTGCTGCCGGTGTTGAAACCGAGGTAATAGACCTTGGCCGAGTCCTGCTGTTCTATGCGGATACCCGGTTCTTTACGCAGCGAATTGAACTGATCGGCCCCCAGGTCATAGGCCACGTCTGCGTCCCCCTTGAGTAACAATAACCGTCGAGTCCCGGCATCGCTAACATTCTTCAGCAGCACCGTTTTCAGTTTTGCCTGCGGTTGAGCGTAGTCGTTGCGACTGAACAGCAGTGCCTCATGCGGGACATAGTTGCTGACACGATAGGGGCCGGCCCCTGCGGAATTCGAGCGCAACCAAAGGTTGCCGTAGTCTCCCTGTTGGCTGTGTTCATTCAACAGCTTTTCATCGACGATGGACGCTACTGGTGCAGTCAATAGCCGCAACGCCAGCCCGCTGCCGATGCTGGCCGACCAGCTCACGCGCAACTGGCTGTCACTCAGCTTCGTCAGTTGACTCGCAACATTATCCGGCGTCCAGCCTAACTCACCGAGAATAAACGACGGTGCCTTGTTCAGCTTTACCGCACGCACCAGCGAGAAAATCACGTCTTCGGGCCGCACCGGGTTACCGGAAGCAAAGCGTTGGTTAGCCTTCAGGGTAAAAATCAGGCTGTGGCCGTCCGCCCCCGCCACCCACCCACTGGCCAGCTCCGGGGCCAGTTTTTCCGGTGTGGTTCGGTCCGGCGTAAGTAACCGCTGGTACAAATTGACCAGGTTGGCCGAACTGACGGTTTCAAAGCTCTCCGCCGGATCCAGGCTGATGATGCCTTCCAGCGAACTGACCACCACCAGCGTGTCTTTTGGGGTGACCGCTTGCGCACCATAACTGGTTACCAGGGCACTGAATAATAAGGTCGGGATGAACCGTTTCATGAGATGCACTCTCCAAAGTCACGCGGATGCGCTATTTTTCGAGTGTAGGGGCAGCGGCTTAGCAGAAGAACGACTATAAATTGCTTTATTTATTACCAAGATGGATATGCCCGCCGCGTTGGCGGGCATAGGCTCAAGCAAGGATCCGGCCCTGCGCCATCGCCACCGAGCGATCGCACATGTGATCGATAACATCGGCATCGTGACTGACCAGGATCATCGTTAAATCCCCCGCCTGTTTCAGTTCGTTGAGCAAATTGAGGATCTCCGCCTGCACTGACATATCCAGTGCCGAGGTGGGCTCATCGAGTAACAACAGCTTGGGTTTTAGCAACAGCGCGCGCACTATCGCCACCCGTTGACGCTGCCCGCCGGAAAGCTGATGGGGATAGCGATCCAACAAACGGGGATCTAAGCCTACCTGACGAAAACCGGCGCTGATTTTCTGCTCGATATCACTCTCTTTCAGCAATTTCAGCGGCTCCGCCAATGTGCGCAGCAAGCGGTGTTTGGGGTGCAGCGACGCGTAGGGATCCTGAAAGACCATTTGTACCTCACGCCGCAGCGTGCCGGTAAAAGGCCGCCCCGGCTGTAGATCACGGCCCAACAGGTGGAACTCCCCGCTCCAGTGTTCATTTAACCCGGCCAGCACCCACAGCAGCGACGACTTACCGCAGCCGGAAGGGCCAACGAGGCCGAAACACTCACCCTGTTCTATATGCAGGCTGACATCATGCACCACCGTGCGCAATTCATAGCCCTGCCGGTGGCTGACACTGAGATTGTCCAGGGTAATCAGGCTCATTTCAGTGACTCCAGCAGCGTACGATCCAGCACAGGCAGCTGTTTGCCGTGCGTTTCCCGGCTTGGCCGACATGACCACAGCGTGCGGGTATAGGGATGAGTGGCCGTGGCCAGGCAATCGGCAGGTAACTGATCCAGCAGTTCACCCTTGTACATCACCAGCACCCGTTCGCAGTATTGCGCCACCTGCTGTAAATCATGACTGATCAAAATCAGGCCCATATTACGTTGCTCAACCAGATTTTCGATCAGTTGCAGTACCTGATCGCGCATCTGGTGATCCAGCGCTGACGTTGGCTCATCGGCAATCAGTAATTGCGGATCGTTAATCAGCGCAATCGCCAACATCACGCGTTGTCCCATGCCCCCGGACAGCTGGTGCGGGTAGCGTTGACGTAGCGCAACCGGATCGGGCAACCCCACCGCGGCCAGAATATCCAGCACCTTCTCCCGCCGTTCGGCACGCCCAAGGCGGGTATGCAGTAACAGCGGCTCTTCCACCTGACGTCCAATTTGTTGGGTCGGATTCAGCGCATGTTTGGGATCCTGCATCACCATTGCCACTTTGTTACCACGCAGGCGGTTCCACTGACGTTCATTCAGCCGCGTCAGATCGTCTCCCCCTAGCGTCAAACGCTGCGCCTGCAACTGTAACGGTGGCGGCAGCAGCCCCATCAAGGCGCGTGCAGTCAACGATTTTCCCGAGCCGGATTCGCCCACCAGCGCCATCCGTTCCTGACCCATGCTGAAAGAAATCCCTTTTACCAACGGCTGCGCTCCTGGCAATGCCACCGTCAGCCGTTCAACGGTCAATAAGTTGTTATCAATGCCCATGACGAGGATCCATTTTATCGCGCAGGCCATCGCCCAACAGGTTAAAGGCCAGGCTGGCAAACAGGATTGCTCCGCCCGGTGCGGCGGCCACCCACCACTGATCAAAAATCACTTTACTGCCTTCGGCGACCATCGATCCCCATTCCGCAGTGGGCGGTGCCACACCCATGCCGAGAAAACCTAAACCGGCGGCAGACAAGATAATCCCGCCCAGACTCAATGCAGCACGCACCACCGCACTTGGCAGGCACAACGGCAATATATGGCCAGCCATCAGCCGCAAACCGCCAATGCCCTGCATACGCGCGGCCGCCAGATAATCACTGCGGCGCAGCGCGAGCGTTTCCGCCCGTGCCTGCCGGGCAAACGACGGCCAACTGGTCAATGCCAGCGCCAGAGCGCCATTCATCAACCCGGGGCCTAGCACCGCGACAAACGCCAACGCGATCACCAGGCTTGGCAATGACAGAAAAATATCGGTGACACGCATTAGAATGCGCTCCACCCAGCCACCGAGGTAACCGGCGCTGATGCCCACCAACAAACCAATAGGAATGGTCAGCAGCAGGATCAATGACACCAGAATTAATGTTGGCCTCGCGCCATAAATGACCCGTGACAACAGATCGCGGCCAAAGCCGTCAGTCCCCAGCCAATGACCGGAGGACGGCGGCAATAGCCGCATCTCTATATGCTGTAGATTGGGATCAAAGGGGGCCAACCAGGGAGCCAGCAGTGCGGTGAGGATCAAAATCGCCACCAGCGTGGCGCCCAACGTCAGCGTGGTCAACTTGCCACGCGAGCGGTAAACGGCAGCCGGCTCGCTCTGGGGTTCATGTTCAGAAAGGTATTGGCTCATCGGGTTCGCGGGTCCACTAAATAGGTCAGCGCGTCAGCCAGCGCGTTAAGCACCACAAAACAGGTACCGATCAACAAGGTCGCGCCAAGAATGGCTGGCGTATCCGCGGCAAACAATGCCGTAGTCAGATAACGCCCAACGCCCGGCCAGGCAAACACTGTTTCAGTCAACACTGCACCTTCCAGCAGGCTGGCATAGGACAGCGACAATACCGTAATCAGTGTACCGAGCACGTTGGGAAACACATGGCGCAACAAAATGCGCGTGCGGCTGGCACCTTTGGAGCGCGCCAGGGTCACGTACTCTTTATTGCACTCTTCCAGCATGGCTGCACGCAGCAAGCGGGTGATGCCCGCCATCGACAGTAATGCCAGTGCCACCACCGGCAACCACAAATGACTGATGGCGTTATAGAACATCTCCCGATCGCCGGATAACCAACTGTCGATCAGGATAAACCCGCTGCGGGGTTCCATGCTGTACAGATAGATGTCGTCCAGCCGGCCCGGCCCTGCAGACCAATGCAGCGTGGCGTAAAACAACAACAGCCCCAACAGGCTAAGCCAGAAGATGGGCACGGAATACCCGATCAACGACAGCAGACGGGCCACGTTATCTAGCCATCCGCCCGGTTTAATCACCGCGAGAAACGCCAGCGTAATGCCACCGACCGCACCGAGGAGAATGGCGCACGTCGCCAGCTCCACCGTCGCCGGGAAGGTGCGCAGCAAATCACTCAAGACCGGCTGCGAAGTAATGCGCGAGATGCCCATATCCCCGTGGGCCAGATGAACCAGATAACGCCAGAATTGCACCGGCAAAGGTTGATCCAACCCCAGATCGTGACGTACCTGGGCATAAGTAGCTTCGCTGGCGTGATCGCCGGCGATCTGCAACGTAGGGTCAATCGGCGCCAAATGCGAAAGCATAAAGGTGAATAACAGTAGACCAAGCAGCGTTAGCGCCAAAGACAGCAAGCCGGTGAACAGCCTGCGCCCCCAGCGCCAACTACGCCGGGCGAACCCGGCGGAGGAAATACGGCTTATCATTACTTGCTGACCTTGCTGTAGAACACCATGTCAGGGTTAATGCCCTGTTCGTAGCCTTTGAGGTTGTCACGCACTGCAATCAGGCTCCGCGCCTGCAAGCCAATCACGAACGGCGAGCTTTGCTGAACGGCCTGTTGCAACTGTTGGTAATCCGCCACCCGTTTGGCGGTGTCATTTTCCGCCGTTGCCGCCAGCGTCAATTTACTTAGCGCAGGGATTTGCCAATTTGCACGCCAGGCCAAGGTCTTGCTGCCATCTTCCGGGTTATAGGCGAAAGCCGCGGCATTGGTGTTCGGATCAAAATAGTCCGGCCCCCAGGAGGTTAACGTCGCATCGTAGTTCAGGGATTTTACCTTGGTAGAGACTTGCGCACTGAGGCCCGGCACCAGATCCACCTTTACCCCACCTTGCGCAAAGCTGGCCTGCAATGCCTGCGCAATATCCAGATACGGCGGCTGATTGTTGACTTCAAGCTTAAAGCTGACATTTTTAAGACCGGCCTTCGCCAGAATATCTTTGGCCTTGCTCGGGTTAAAACTGTAAGGCTGATCTTTTAACGCCCCCAGGTATCCGTCTGGCAGGAATGCCTGATGCGTCTGGAACTGGCCTTTCAACAGATCGTCAGCAATGCCTTTATAGTCGAACAACCAGCGCGCCGCTTCCCAGAAGGCCGGGTTACCCAATGCCGGTGACGCCTTGGCGTTGAACTGCAAGAAATAGAGCGACGCATACGGGATAGCCAGCGGCTTGACACCCGGCTTACCTTTCAGGGCCGCCATCTGGTCTGCACCCAGGTTACGCGCAATGTCCGCATCCCCCTGCTCAATCAGCAAGCGGCGGGCAGCCGGATCAGGTACGTTTTTGATCAGGATGGTTTTCAGGTTTGGTGCGCCTTCCGGCGAGGTGGGATTGGCATCAAGCACCACCACTTCGTGCGGTACATAGGTACGGATTTTATACGGACCACTGCCCGCGGAATGGTTATTTAGCCACTGGTGGCCCAGATCATCACCCTGCTGATGCGCCAAGGCTTCTTTGGCATCAACAATTGAGGATACCGGAGCCGAAAGCAGGCTCAGCACAAACGCCGGGCTGACGTTTTCACTCCAACTGATTTTTACCCGTTGGTCATCCACTTTGCTCAGGTATTGATCGACGTTTTTCGCATTCCAGCCCAGTTGAGTGAGGATAAACGACGGCTCTAAATTCAACTTCACCACGCGCGACAGCGAGAAGATTACGTCTTCCGGGCGTAACGGGTTGCCGCTGGCGAATTTCGCATCCGGGCGCAGTGTAAACGTCAGGCTGCGGTTATCGCTGCCCGCCTGCCATTCACTGGCCAGCGTCGGCTTAAGCGCGATCGGGTTTTGAGGATCTGACTGAATCAGGCGCTGGTACAGGCTGTTGAACGACTGCACCGTGGTTAATTCAAACCCCTGAGCCGGGTCAAAGCTAACAACGTCATCGATTGATTGGGCAATCACCAAGGTATTGGCGGGGGTTGCCGCCTGGGCACTGAAACTGGCTGCCACAGCCAAAAACACCAAAGAGGGAACGAACGCTTTCATCAAAATCTCTCCAACCGGATGGAATTTATAGTAATTTCGCGAGTGTATGTGAGAGCCATCGGCAGGCGAAGGTACTTAAACAACTATAGATATTCTTTTTATGTCTATAGCTGAGATTTTGATTATTAAGCAGGCGACGCGCTGCTAACAGCACGCAATCAACGCCGCCTGGTTTGAAAGCGGTATCCACGTTATCTTTCGCCGGGCACGGCGCCTGGCCCGGTTTCCATCGTCTTCAGGATCAGATTTGGTAGTCGATCACTGTATCCAGCTGTGACGAAAATACCTTGTCTTTGATTTCCGTCAGCGACAGCGTCGGGTTGCATAGCTGGATAAACCGCCATGCATAGTTACGTTGTAACTGACTGCGTTTCAAACCTAACCAAACGGTGTTGGGTTCAAACAGGTGTTCCGCGTTAAGGCTGACCAGCCCGTGGTCGCGCTCCTTCTCGTACGACATGTCTGCCAACACGCCAACCCCTAGCCCCAATTCGACATAGGTTTTGATCACGTCGGAATCCTGTGCACTTAGAGCGATATCCGGCGTCAACCCGGCGGCTTTAAACGCGCTGTCCAGCCGTGAGCGGCCGGTAATGCCCTGTCGATAAGTAATCAGCGGCAAGGTGCTGAGCATTTCTAGCGTCACCTGCGGTTGGCGAGTCAGTTCATGCCCTTCCGGCACCAGAATGGTGTGATGCCAGCGGTAATAGGGAAACGCCGCCAGGGATTCATCACTCATCAACCGCTCGCTGGCAATACCTATATCGGCTTCACCGGAAGCCAACATACCGACGATTTCTTCGGGGCTGCCCTGATTCAGTACCACACGCACCCGCGGATACAACGCCCGGAACTCTTTAATCACCCCCGGTAAGCTGTAGCGCGCCTGGGTATGAGTGGTCGCAATGTGTAGCTGCCCAGTGTCGTTGCTGCTGAATACGTCCGCCAAACGGCGGATATTATTGGCGTCATTCAGGATGCGTTCAGCCACGACCAGCAGCTCTTTACCTGGCTCTGTCATGCCTAATAAACGCTTGCCGCGACGAATAAATATCTCAATGCCCAGTTCTTCTTCCAGCTCCCGAATATGACGGCTCACCCCAGATTGGGAGGTAAATAACGTGTTGGCCACCTCAGTCAGGTTATAGTTGCAGCGCGCCGATTCCCGAATGATTTTTAATTGTTGAAAGTTCATCCACTCCCCCCTATCGAGCAATATTGTTAATCACAGTGATACGGAATCTGACCTGAGGGGACAAATAAGAAATAACCTTTAGTTATGCATTTTCATGCTAAGTGGATTTTTCACCACGGTGAATTCATTGTTTCTTCGGCTAAAATAAAACAATCCTTTCAAAATTAAACAGATATATATCCACATTTAAATTGTGGATTATGTATTCATACAGAATAAAGTTATTAACTATAGGTATTAGATATATATGGCCTAAATCATTCAACTGACATCGCAGTGGTACGACCCAGGTAAGACCGACGGATGAACCGCCAAATATGAAGGGGATAAACGAAAAGAGGTTCAGCATGCTGAACCTCTCGAAAATGCAGGGTGTTGATCACGCCGTCGCTTCGCCGCCGATAGGGCCTGAGGTATTTTGTTGCAGCCACTGTTGTACATAGCTAACCAAGTCACCAATGCAGTCGTCCTTCATGCCGTGGTTTTTCAGCTCGTTATCCAGTGCGAACAGGTACTGGGCATTGGTGCCTAATGGCCCGCTGGCGCTGGCGATCAACGGGGCGATCACCTGATGGCTGGTGTCTTCTTCAAACAGTGGATGCTGTGAGTTCATGACAAACACCAACGCGGTGACGACTTCACCATCGGCCAACCGAAGATCGCACCAGGTCGGCAAATAGCAGTTGGTCACCATTTCGCGTTTCCACAGCAGCTCCAACTCTTCGCGCAGTTTGCTTTCGGGCAGTCGGAACGCCAAGCCTGTGGTATTGCCGCCCTCTTTCAATGCCAGCATACGCCCAGGTTGATGCAGCGTACCGCGCCCGGCGGTTAGCCGCAGGCAGAAAGCGCGATGCCAGCCATGCAGCGTAGCCGGTCGCACCTCTTCAGATTCAAACACCGGATTCCACATCAATGAACCGTAGCCGAAGACCCACACGGGGCTATTATCTGGCCGACGGGATAAAGTACAATCCAGCGAGGCCGCACGCTGCTCTGATGTCAGTAACAGCGACTCCTCAATGGTGCCGAATGCTGTTTTGCAATCCGCATTTTGCAGAAAATCTCGCGTTAACACCTTAACAACCTCCCGGGAATAGGATTTCTCATACTCCCTAGCCACTGTTCAATCTTAATTATTGAGTGCGGAATTTTATTAATTAATTACCTTTCGCACGTTAATAATGACCTTATTCTTTTCTCGGTGAGCAATCAAGTTTCAAACGATGTTTAAGGTGAAAAAGTATTTGTACTCGTGAGCAATAATATCGAAAGTTAAAATACTAAATCTAAGCATGTCGAGATTTCGCTTTTTTGCATTCGTTACCCCCCAGAGACCCGATCGCGACCCAATCACCGATTTGTGTGGCTAGCGCTGCGCCAATCAGCAAACAATTCTCATTATCAAATGGCATGATATACTCACCGCCAAACGAACATAAGGAGAACCCCGTGACTACCGAAGCCCCACGCTCACGCGCGCCCTACCTGATTGCAGTCAGTGCCATTCGCGATATTACCCCACACCTGCGTCGTATCACCTTTACTGCGCCCGACCTGGGTTATTACCCGGCTAACGCTGCCGCCGCACACATTAAGGTTTTTCTGCCGCTTGAAGGCCAGACGCAGCCTGACTTGCCAACGCTAACCGAAAATGGCCCACGCTGGGCGGCAGATGCAGTACGCCCGATCGTCCGCACCTATTCCATCCGTGCGGTACGCCCAGAACAGGCAGAAATCGATATCGAGTTTGCTATACACGATCACAGCGGCCCGGCCGTTAATTTTGCCCGTGAGGCTAAAGCTGGCGATAAAATAGGTATCAGCAATCCCGGCGGCCCTAAACCGATGTTGCCAGAGGCTGATTTCTACTGTCTGGCTGGCGATCCGTCTTCATTACCTGCGCTGGCAGCATTGTTGGAAAATTTACCGGCAGCCAGTGAAGGCCATGCCTTTATCCGTGTCGATAGCGCAGCCGACGTGATCGACCTGAAAAAACCTGCGGGCTTTGAACTGAGTTGGATTATTGGTGGCACCGAGAAAACAGCAGAATTGGTTACGCAGTTTTGCGCCTTACCCTTGCCACAAGCCGACACCCAATACTGGCTGGCGGGTGAAGACCGGCTGGTGGTCGAACTGCGCCGCTACCTGCGCCGTGAGCGCCAATGTGATCGTAATCAGCTTTATGCCGTACCTTACTGGCGTGAGGGTCTAAATGAAGAGGGTTATCATAATAAACGGCATGAAATTATGGATAATATTGACGCCTGACGATATTTTTTCCCTTTATTAACCATACAATAGATGCAGAGACTGCAATTTATGTGCCGTTAATGAGTAAAATTCAGCTCACTGCGTAAAAGTAAGTAAAGAAAACCGCATCCGATGCGGTTTTTTTGTTAATCTAGTCACAGATCCCCAAAATAATCCTGCTGCATCGCGGCTGCACGCGTTGACCCGCAAGGTGAGGCCACGGATGAGCCGAATCGCAACGCAGCTAAAAAAATGCGGCTTGAAGGATAAGAGGGACAACGCAAGCCTAGGCTTTTTTACGTTAACAACATCACATCATTCCCCGGCGCGAGCCACTGGGTGTATCCTATTATTATTAAATGTAAATATACCCACTGCATTTCAAGCTGCGACTTGCAAGGCGACGGGTAAACATTCTGGATGCGCAGAGCTGTCCTTAATGGCAGTCAGCGATGACGGGACCACGCTGTTTGAGAAGGAGTACCATCGAAATGAAGTCGCAAAACGATCCTGGCCGATCCAAATCCCGCCACACTGAATACTCACTGCTTTTCCCGATTGCCGCACTGGTGGTACTGAATCTGTGGGGCACTACCAGCAATTTCCCGCTGATCGTCGGCATTAACATTGTTGCTCTGATCGGTATTCTCAGCAGCGCCTTCAGCGTCGTCCGCCATGCCGACGTGCTGGCTCACCGTTTGGGTGAACCCTATGGCTCGCTGATCCTCAGCCTGTCCGTGGTCATCCTGGAAGTGAGCCTGATTTCCGCGTTGATGGCGACCGGCGATGCCGCGCCGGCGCTGATGCGCGATACGCTCTATTCCATCATTATGATTGTCAGTGCCGGGCTGGTGGGTTTTGCCCTGCTGCTTGGCGGCCGCAAATTTGCGACCCAATACGTTAACCTGGGTGGCATTAAGCAGTATTTGATGGCCATCTTCCCGCTGGCAGTGATTGTATTGGTGTTCCCAAGTGCCCTGCCAGGTGGCAACTTCAGTACCGGTCAGGCGCTGCTGGTCGCGGTCATTTCCGCGGCTATGTATGGGGTGTTTCTGGTTATCCAAACCAAAACTCACCAGAGCCTGTTTGTCTACGAGCATGAAGATGACGATGGCGATCCGCACCACGGTAAGCCTTCCTCGCACAGTAGCGCCTGGCATGCCGGTTGGTTAGTGGTGCATTTGATTGCGGTAATCGCGGTGACCAAGTTCAACGCCAATCCGCTGGAAGGTTTGCTGACCAAGGTAAATGCACCGGCGCAGTTTACCGGCTTCCTGGTCGCACTGTTGATCCTGTCACCTGAAGGTTTGGGCGCACTGCGCGCGGTCTTGAACAACCAGGTGCAACGCGCCATGAACCTGTTCTTCGGCTCCGTGCTGGCCACCATCTCCCTGACGGTGCCCGCGGTGACCATCATCGCCACGCTGACCGGACAAACGCTGATCTTCGGCCTGCAAACCCCGCATATCGTCGTGATGCTGACGGTGTTGCTATTGTGCCAGCTGTCGTTCTCGACCGGCAGAACCAACGTACTGAACGGCACTGCGCACCTGGCGCTGTTCGCCGCTTATATGATGACTATCTTTGCCTGAATAACCGATGGGCGCACGTGCTGCGCCCATCGTCTTTACACTATATTGCGAAAAACACGCCCGCCGCGATACCGCCAAACAAAATCCATTTAATGATGTAATAGCCAGTACGGTTCCACGCTTTTAACCGTTTCCCCACTTTACGCACCGCATAGATGTACTTGAACAGCTTATTGACGCCACCGGTGCGATCGCCCTCTTCATTTGGCGCGGTAGCCGCACTCATCAGGTTGCGGCCCAACCAATGGTTGATAGCTTGCGCCCAGCGAAAACGCATCGGCCGCTCGATATCACAAAACAGAATCAGCCGGTTCTGCCCACTCTGGTTTTCGGCAAAATGCAGATAGGTTTCATCAAACATCACGCCCTCGCCGTCACGCCAACTGTAGCGCTCACCGTCCACTTCAATAAAGCAGCGGTCATCATTCGGCGTAATCAACCCCAGGTGATAACGCAACGAACCGGCGTAAGGATCGCGATGCCGCGGCAAACGGCTACCGTCCGGCAGTTCGGCAAACATTGCTGCCTTGACCGAAGGCAGGCTGCGCAGCAGCGCGGTCGTTTGCGGGCACAGGCTCATCGCCGATGGATGGCTGTCTTCATACCACTTGAGATAAAAACGCTTCCAGCCGGTTTTGAAGAATGAATTGAAACCGGCATCGTTAAATTGATCCGATGCTTTAATCTGCTGGATCGCCATTAACTGCTGCCCTTCATCACGAATGGTTTGCCAATTATCCCGCAGCACCTGTAGCTCTGGGAATTGCTCCGGCTTCAAATAAGGCGTGGTCGGCACCCGTGAAAACAGATACATAAAAACATTCATCGGTGCGGTAAAGGTGGAATGATCCGAAAGCTGCCGCCAGAAGTTATAACGCACCCGGCCACGGTAATGCACATACACAACGCATAAAATAAATAGAAGTAAAATAATGTATTTCATGATTGAACCGCATTGAAGATCCCAACACCCTGTACGCCAATCCAGCGTACACCCCAGTTATTTCCTTTTGGCGGATGAACCGCGTCGCCCTTCCGGAACACCACTAATCATTAACGCTAATTAAACGAAAATCTATACAAAAAACCACAATAATTTACACAAAAGCTAAACGAGCGGGGATTAATGGCAGGCAAGAAAAAGGCCGCCGAGGCGGCCTTTGATGAGCAGGCAGGTGTTAACTGTAGGCGTTGAGCGTGCGCTGGCACAGGGCGGAGCGGACGCAGTCTTGTTTATCAAAGCGGATGATGCCGATCATGTCATCCTCTTCGAAGCGCTCCATCGCGTCGCTGAGGCCGGACTTCACGCCGCGCGGCAAGTCGCATTGGGTTATGTCACCATTTACGATTACCGTTACATTTTCGCCCAAGCGGGTCAGGAACATCTTCATCTGGCTGGCAGTGACGTTCTGGGCTTCATCCAGGATAACCACCGCATTTTCGAAGGTGCGCCCGCGCATGTAGGCGAAAGGCGCGATCTCTACCTTGCCGATTTCCGGACGCAGGCAGTATTGCATAAAGGACGATCCTAAGCGGCGCACCAGAATGTCATACACCGGGCGGAAATAAGGGGCGAACTTCTCAGAAATATCCCCAGGTAAGAAACCGAGGTCTTCATCCGCCTGCAGAACCGGACGAGTAACAATTATCCGATCCACTTCTTTGTGTATAAGGGCTTCTGCCGCTTTCGCGGCGCTGATAAATGTTTTGCCGCAGCCGGCTTCACCGGTGGCAAAAATCAACTGTTTCTTATCTATGGCTATTAAGTAATGACCCTGAGCTTCGGTTCGTGCCAAGATGGGAGAGCTGTCGCGCTTGTCTCGCGCCATGCCGATAGACTCAACACCACCCATTTGTACCAGCGAGGTTACGGACTCTTCTTCAAGCTGGCGATGACTACGAGCGTCACGACGAATAACGCGTTTCGCTTCACGACGTGCTTTGATCACTGCTTTTTGTCTCATAGTGGCACCTTACAGTTTGTTTCACCTACCGCAACGGCCTGGCCGTGCGATTATGTTTCACATACAGATGCGATTTTGGCTCCCTTTTGAGCCAGCGATAGCCAATAGAAAACGTGAATACCCGGCAGGCATTTCGGCATGTCGATTTTTCACGGGACAACGCGATTGTGACATTAAACGTAGAGTAGAAAGTGACAAGAGTTTGTGTTGCCGGGAATGCGTTTTGGTCAGGAAAAGAGTGTCGGAGAGAGAGCCCTCGTTACAACGAGTCATCAGGAAAGGTTTGTTATTTTCTCTTTCTAGCCCAACCAAGGACTTTACCATTAGCGATCCCCGCAGTGATATTTACAGCTTCGAGCTGTGCACCGTGTGAAAACTACCGCCAGATGATTACAGTATAATGACATTCATCTCTCGCGCGTTGCTAAAATGTAAAAAAGATTAATATTTTTTGTTTTCAGCCGCTGCAAGAACACTATATCACGCCGAATATGTCATTCAATAAAATTTTTTAATTATTAAATATCAATACTTTATGATTAAAATCGGCAAATGACATTTCGGTTTCCTGATTAAATTTTAAACAAACAAAAAACTGCCGTTCTTACCCCATTTATAAATAAAAAAGGCGGGAAAGCTCCCGCCCTGGTGTTCTTTGATTACGTCAGTACCGTCTCGTCACGCCTACTCAAAGGTATAAGAAACGCTCACTCCGCCGCCCCAGTTTCTCCCCGGAGCCGGTTCGTAGTAACGTCCATTGCCTTCATTGACGATCACCGAACCTACGTATTGTCGATCGAACAGATTGTCCACCCGACCGAAAACATTCAGCATCCAGTTTCCCATCGGATAACGGTAGCCGGTATTCAAGCCCACGGTTGTGTAGGCCGGAGCCTGTTCAGTGTTGGCATCGTTCACCTCGATGTCACTCATATAGCGAATCTCCGCACCGGCATACCAGCCTTCCGGTGGGGACCAGGCCAGCGAAGCATAGCCCATGTTGCGTGCGATGCCCGGCATACGGTTGCCACTGGGCACCTTGTTCGCCGCCGAGCACTGGCTGTCCCCGCAGACATCATCGCGGTAGCGTGCATCCAGCAACGTCCAGGCCAACTGCACCCGCCAGTCGTAAGCGAACTGCTGATCCAGTGCCAGCTCCAGCCCGCGTCTGCGGGTTTGCCCGGCATTTTTGTAACTGGTGCGCCCGTTGCTGCTTTCATCTACCACAATTTCATTGCGTGTGTCGGTCTGGAAAACGGCTGCGGTCAACAAGCCATTGCCAATACGGGTTTTACTGCCCAACTCCACCGTGTCACTGGTCGCAGGCTGTAAACCAAAGTTAAGCCCAGCCTGATCGCCGGAGCGGTACGACAGCTCATTAATGGTCGGTGTTTCAAAGCCGCGACCGGCTGACAGATACAGGTTCCAACCGCTCATCACGGCATAGTTGAGGGAGCCGGCCGGCAGCCACTGGTGATAGCTTGCGCTGCCACTGTCATCGCCGTTACTGCCGGTGATGTAGTGATCGTTGGAGTCGAAATTGACGGTGCTGTAACGCATCCCCACATCCAGCGTCAGTTGTTGGGACAACTGCCACGACGTTTGCAGGTATGGGTCCACATTCCACATCAGGTTGCGCTCGTTCCGACGCAACGCACCCTCAGTGCCCAGTTCCGTAACGCCATTAACCCGAGTAAAGTTTTCATACCCTTTGCGCTGTTCGGTCATGGTTTCATAATCCAGCCCACCGGTCAGGGTATAAGGCACGCCCAGTTCGCCACGGTGCGTCCAGCGAGTATCAATCCCCTGATAGTGACGCGTCAGGTCAATCACCCCGCCAGGATGCTGCGCGCTGCGTTGTTGCACCGCAACCGGTATCGATTGATATTGCGTGGTTTCACGCTCGCCGGCGTACATCATGATGCTCAAGTCATCATTGACGCCCATTTGGCGCTCGTAATGCAAACCGGCCTGGGTTTGCGACGTGCTTTTACGCGTATTGTACTGATCGGCGCGTGGCGCCTGCCGGGGATTATCATGCCATTCGGCTGACGTCAGGCCACCGGGATCATTGGCATTGATATCGACACTGTTGAACAGCAGCGTAAGCGTGCTGACATCATCGATGCGCACGCCCAGCTTGGCATTACCAAGATTTTTCTGCGCACCGCTGTGATCGCGGAACCCCTGAGTGGTGAAACGCGTGCCTGAAATGGTGTAGTTAACATCACCCGCGTGGGTTCCGTCACCGGTTGCCCCGGTCGCCTTGACGCCATAGCGCCAGGTGCCGTAACTGCCAAAGTATGAACTGGCCTCAAGGCGGGTGGGCTGTTGGCCGGTTTCGGTTTCCACGTTCACCATACCGCCAGACGCGTTGCCGTAAAGTGCGGAAAATGGCCCGCGCAACACTTCCACTTTTTCGACCGAATTCAGATCTATGTTCGACGTTTGCCCTTGCCCATCAGGCATGGTGGCAGGAATGCCGTCAACATAAATACGCACTCCGCGCACGCCATACATTGAGCGTGCGCCAAAACCGCGCACCGATAACTGCAAATCTTGCGCATAGTTCTGGCGATTTTGGATTTGCAGACCAGGCACGCTACCCAGGCTTTCCGACAGGTTGATCTGCGGCCGTGCTTCACGGATTTGATCGCCAGTGACCACGCTAACGGCCGCCGGGGTTGAGAGTTCAGAAAGACCGCTGCGCTTGGCAGTGACCACCATGGTCTGTTCGCTATCCTTGTCCTGCGCAAAGCTGGCAGAAACAGGCAGTAGAGCCGGAATAACCAGCGCTGAAACTGCCAACCGGTTTTTATGAGTGCTTTTCATCAGGAGAATGCCGTTAAAGGGACAGAATGATATGAACCATTTGGAACGTTATGGCCAACATGTTAATGCTTTTAACAAAAAATGAAAATAGTTAGCCTAATTAAAGCCCGGTCCATCAATAGCGCAAGGCCACTGTTGATTTTAATTAACCGAGGTTCATCGTGAAGAGCTGAAATAAGGAGGCGGGGAAGTCCCCGCCCAATGAGATGTAATTTATGCCTTTAGCAGCCCGCTACCCAGGTAATCATTGGCGTCTTTTACCCCCGGCAGCGCAAAGAAATAGCCGCCACCGATAGGTTTGACATACTCTTCCAGTGCCTCGCCGTTCAGGCGTTTTTGCACCGTCAGGAAGCCTTTTTCCAGATCGGCCTGGTAGCACACAAACAGCAGCCCCATTTCCAACTGGCCGGAATTGGATACGCCGATCGAATAGCTGTAACCACGGCGCAACAGCAAATTGCTCTGCGTTTGTGGCGTACGCGGGTTCGCCAGACGGATGTGCGCATCCATCGGGATCATTTTGCCCTCGGGATCTTGGGCGTAGTTCGGCTCGTCATGTTCATGCTTCATGCCAAGCGGCGCACCACTGTGCTTCTCGCGCCCAAAGATGGTTTGCTGTTCCTGCAAGGGTGTGCGGTCCCAGAACTCGACGTGGAAGCGGATAATACGCGCAGCCTGATAGCTGCCCCCCACCGCCCACGCAGGTTCCCCGGCGTTGTCAGCCACCCACACCACCTGGTCCATCAGCGGTTTGTCGTCGGTTTTCGGGTTGGCGGTACCGTCCTTAAAGCCCAACAGGTTGATCGGCGTTTCTTTGCCTTTGCTGCGGGCAGCATGAGCGGATATAAATCCTTCGCGCTTCCAGCGCACGCTGAGCAGATCCGGCGAATGCTTGATAATGTCACGCAATGCATGGATCACCGTCTCATTGGTATTCGCGCAAATCTGCAACACCAAATCGCCGTGGCACAGGCTGGCATCTAATGAATCGTTGGGGAAACGCGTCATTTTCTGCAATCGCAGCGGTTTGTGCGCCTGCAGACCGAAACGCTCGTCGAACAGCGAGGTTCCAACCGACACGGTGATGGTCAGGTTATCGGGATAAATCTCCGGCCCCATAATGCCCGAATCGAGCGGCGGCAGCTTGGGATCAACCTCCGGGGCCTTACCGCCCGTGGTCAAAAAGGCAATGCGGGTGGTCAGCAGCCGAAATAGCCGCTCCAAATCCTGCTTGTTGCTTGCCAGTACGTCGAACGCCACCAGCATCATTGCCGCCTGCTGCGGGGTGAGAATACCGGCCTGATGTACACCATAGAAGGGTTGCTTCTGCCAACGTTCATCCTGCGGTACCGCCAGCGGTTCAGCGGCGCTATCTTTTGCCTGAGCCAAACGGCTGCTGCCCAACGCCAAAACGCCGAGCCCTAACCCTTGCAGCAAACGCCGACGCGACGGTGACGCCGCGCCCTGGGGTTGCTGATGCGGCCCGTTTTCCGGGCCGATCTTGTTACTCATAGTGCTTTGCCTCAATCCAGACCCAGAACGCCACGCAGTTGTGACAGGTCTTCCGCCAAGGTGGTGATTGGCCCCTTCATGGCTTTACGATCGGCATCCGTCAGCTTCTCGTAAGACTCATAACCCTCTTTGGTTTTATATTTCGCCAAGATGGTATCCACGGTTTTGAAGTTGGCGTCAATCTTGTCCAACAACGGCTTGTTGGCCTTAACCACCAGCGGGCGCAGCAGGTTCACAATTTTTTGTGCACCGTCGACGTTGGCCTGGAAGTCCCACAGATCAGTACGGCTATAACGATCTTCTTCACCACTGATTTTGCTCGCGGCCACTTCCTCGATCAAACCGGCTGCACCACCGACCACTTTGCTTGGCGGGAAGGTCAGATCGTTCACGCGTTTTTGCAGCTCAACGGTGTCGTTATACAGTTGCTCCGCGTATTTGCTCATGTCTTTGGTGGTGTTGTCGGCAAACAGCGCTTTTTCCAGTCGGTGGAAACCGGTGAATTTCGGATCTTCCGCTTTCTTCTCGTAATCATCTTCACGGGCATCGATACTGCCGTCCAGATCAGAGAACAGCTCAGCAATAGGTTCAATGCGCTCGTAGTGTTGACGTGTCGGGGCATAGAGTTTGCGCGCCAGCTCCACGTTGCCGGCTTTTACCGCATCGGTGAACAGTTTGGTCTGTTTGACCAGCCCCTCCACTTCCTTGGTCACGTAAACTTTATATTCAGCAATCGGCCCAACCAAATCCATCGCATTAGGTTTGCCGTCAGTGGCCGCGCCGGCAGCAGCCGTCACGATCAATTTACCCTTCGGATTACTGAGCAGGCCGCAGGTCATGTCGTACTCACCCGCATCGAGATTTGCCGTCATTTTCTGAGTGAAGCCCGGCGCGATATTCTCGCGCTCTTCCACCACCATCACCCCTTTCAGGATTTCCCATTCAACGTTTTTCTGGCTGGTGTTGTGCACCACAAATTGGGTTTTACCGGCCGGCACGGTCAATTGCATCGGCTCACACTGTTTGTCGTTTACGGTTATCTTTACCTGCGGCACGTCCGCCGCTAAGGCGTTGGTGCTCAGCGCGAACGCCGGGAGAGCCAGTAATGCTGCGTGCAACGCCTTGCGGCGGAATAACGGAGTAGACATACAAGATTCCCTCTTAAATTAATGATTGATTTTACGTTGCGCCGAAACCGCAGCCGGTTCCGCACGCTGCGGCAGGAAAAAGAAAATCAGAGCCGGGATCAGATACAAGAAATAGACCACCACTTCACTCACCGTCGGTGCTTCCTGGTAGCCGAAGATCCCCTCAAGCAGGGTGCCAAACAGTGAATGGGTTGAAAGGTGGTTGCTGAAATCGAAGGCAATATCCTGGAAATGGTTCCACAGCCCGGCCTCGTGGAAAGCACGAATCGCGCCTGCGGCCAGACCGGCAGCAACGAACAGAATAAACAGGCTGGTCCATTTGAAGAATTTGGCCAGGTGCAGCTTCACACCGCCCCAATAGATCACCATGCCCAGAATGATCGCGGCAACCAGGCCCAGCACCGCACCGATCGGGGCCGCAATCCCCACGTCTTGCTGGAAGGCCGCCAGCAGGAAGAACACCGACTCTAGCCCTTCGCGGGCAACGGCAAAGAACACCATAGCCACCAGCGCCCAGCCCTGGCCTTTGCCGGAGTTGAGCGCATTGTCGATCGCCCCTTCCAGATGCACCTTGACCGACTTGGACACTTTACGCATCCAGAACACCATATAAGTCAGGATAAACACGGCCACCACGGCGACAATGCCCTCGAACAGTTCTTGCTGCTTCTGGGGGAATTCACCGGTGGTTTCATTGATGAAAATGCCAAGCGCCAGGCACAGGGCAGCGGCAACAATCACCCCTATCCATACCACGCCTAGCCATTGACCCCGCTGCGTGCGTTTTAGGTAGCTGGCGATCAGGCTGACGATTAACGCAGCCTCCAACCCCTCACGGAACATGATAAGGAAGGGAACAAACATAAGTAATAACCCCTAAAAAGGCATCTGCTGCAAAGCGCCCGCACGCCGAAACGGCGGCAACGCCAATGTAAAGAAAAGTAAAACACAACGATAGTGATTATCATTCTGGCTGGCGGAAATACAAGAGCGGCAAGGGTGATTTTTTCTAATCAAATGTCGCCAGTTGTTTCAGGCAGATGACAGCAAGGCGAGAAATGACAAAGGACGCATTAAGCGTCCTTTGGTCTTGCACTACGAGAGCGTTAAACGGTTTTGAACTCGGCTTCAGCCTGTTCGAAACGTTCGGTAATGGTCGTCGAAGGTTTGCGCCCTATCAGGCTCACCACGACAATGGCGACGCAGCCAAGCAGGAAGCCAGGGATAATTTCATACAGCCCCAACCAGGCAAAGTGTTTCCAGACGATCACGGTGCCCGCTCCCACCAGCATACCGGCCAATGCGCCATTACGCGTCATGCGTGACCACATCACAGAGATCAGGACGACCGGGCCAAAGGCCGCGCCGAAACCGGCCCACGCGTAGCTCACCAGACCCAATACGCGGTTTTCCGGGTTTGCTGCCAGTGCGATAGCCACCAACGCCACGACCAGCACCATGATACGCCCTACCCACACCAGCTCACGTTGGCTGGCACCTTTACGCAGGAAGGCTTTGTACAGGTCTTCGGTAATGGCACTTGAACAAACCAGCAGTTGGCAGCTCAGGGTGCTCATTACGGCCGCCAGAATCGCCGACAGCAGAATGCCCGCAACCCACGGGTTGAACAGAATCATCGCCAGTTCGATAAACACGCGTTCGCCGTTCTGCGACACATTACCCGCCAATTCCGGGTTGTTGGCGAAGTAGGCAATGCCGAAGAAACCAACGGCAATGGTGCCAGCCAGACACAGAATCATCCAGGTCATGCTGATACGGCGTGCGCTGCGGATAGTGCGGTGAGAGTCTGCGGCCATGAAACGCGCCAGAATGTGTGGTTGACCGAAATACCCCAAGCCCCAACCCAGCAGCGAAAGA
This sequence comes from Serratia sp. CoH_122_TC_1, assembly GCF_058191755.1. Lineage (NCBI taxonomy): Bacteria > Pseudomonadati > Pseudomonadota > Gammaproteobacteria > Enterobacterales > Yersiniaceae > Serratia > Serratia sp. CoH_122_TC_1. Next base: position 118,314 of record NZ_JBXWLA010000016.1, on the reverse strand, counting down.
ATAGCCACAAAGTTCAGGCCTTTCAGCATGTCGATATTGGCCGGATTCTTCGCCTCAATCACCAGCATTGACGTGTCGATCCCCCCAACGGCAAAGATCACAATCACCGGCGTCAAGATCAGCGCGAAAATCATCAGGCTGGCCTGTACGGTGTCAGTCCAGCTCACCGCCAGGAAACCGCCAATAAAGGTATAAAGGATAGTGGCAGCAGCACCGGCCCACAGCGCCGTTTCGTAGCTCATCCCAAAGGTGCTTTCGAACAGGCGCGCGCCGGCCACGATACCGGAGGCACAATAGATGGTGAAGAATACCAGGATGACAATGGCTGAAATCACCCGCAACATCTTGCTGCTGTCTTCAAAACGGCTGGTGAAATAATCCGGTAACGTTAGGGCGTTATTGTTGGCCTCGGTGTGAACACGCAGCCGCCCCGCCACCAGTTTCCAGTTAAAGTAAGCGCCGATCGTCAGGCCAATGGCAATCCAGCTTTCTGAAATGCCGGACAGGAAGATGGCGCCCGGCAGGCCCATCAGCAACCAGCCGCTCATATCTGATGCGCCGGCAGAGAGCGCGGTCACTACGCTACCCAAGCTACGACCGCCCAGAATGTAGTCGTCAAAGTTATTGGTTGCCCGGTAGGCAAGTAAGCCGATTAACACCATCCCGAAGATATACACCAGGAAAGTCACCAGCATTGGTGTGCTCATTGTCATGAAATTCTCCACTCTCATTATTATTTCGCGCTGTATTGCGATAGTTACTGCTTGCCAATCCGCCGGAACGTGGCGAAATGCGGACACCCCGCAGGTGAAATATAGTTTCCACCCGTAATTGTCTGACCGCTGGCTATCCTAGTTGACCTGTTCATTACCCAACAAGACATTTAACAACAAAGTTACACAAAGTTTACCCTGCGTCACATTTAACCGCTCTCAAAGTTGCACCAGCTACACCCCAAAAGAGTTGCACCTCATATAAACGCGGCCTTACCCCTGAAATTACTGGGGATAACACGCCTAAATGCCCTATTCACCCCCGTTGTTTATCCTGTCTGTCAAAAGCAGCAGCAAGAACCGTGCCGGTTATCGATGTTAAAAAACTGATGAAACTCACACTTCGCTCATCAGCTTGATTTAACAAGGTTGCACAAAGTTGCAACATGCAGGATATTGTCTGCATTCATCACAGCACACAACGCACGAACCTATCCCCACAGGCTATTTGGCCCGCAGTGTGTATAGCCTGATGGGATAGGTTCTTAAACACAGGAGTTGGATTGGCATGGGCACTACCACAATGGGCGTGAAGCTCGACGAGGCAACGCGCGATCGCATCAAAAGCGCAGCACAGCGTATCGATCGCACGCCACACTGGCTGATCAAACAAGCCATCTTTAATTATCTCGAACGTCTCGAGAACGGTTCCGATATTCCTGAAATTCCTGCACTTGCCGCCGCCGGCCAGGCCGAAGCGGACGACATTATGCCGCAAGTGCAAGAAGAGTCCCACCAGCCATTCCTTGAATTTGCAGAACAGATTCTGCCCCAGTCGGTTAACCGCGCTGCCATCACGGCGGCTTATCGCCGCCCTGAGACCGAAGCGGTGCCGATGTTACTTGAACAAGCGCGATTACCTGCCGATCTTGCCAAAGCTACCCATAAGATGGCTTACAGCATCGCAGAAAAATTGCGTAACCAAAAAAGTGCAAACGGCCGCGCCGGGATGGTGCAAGGTTTGCTGCAAGAGTTCTCGCTTTCCTCACAGGAAGGCGTTGCGTTGATGTGCCTGGCAGAAGCCCTGCTGCGTATTCCAGATAAGCCAACCCGTGATGCGCTGATCCGCGACAAAATCAGCAACGGCAACTGGCATTCCCACCTCGGCCGCAGCCCGTCTCTGTTTGTTAACGCCGCCACCTGGGGCCTGCTGTTTACGGGCAAACTGGTGTCGACCCATAACGAAGCTAACCTGTCTCGCTCATTGAACCGTATTATCGGCAAAAGCGGTGAGCCGCTGATCCGCAAAGGCGTGGATATGGCGATGCGCCTGATGGGTGAACAATTCGTTACCGGTGAAACCATCGCCGAAGCGCTGGCTAACGCCCGCAAGCTGGAAGATAAAGGTTTCCGCTACTCTTACGACATGTTGGGTGAAGCTGCCCTGACCGAAGCTGACGCCCAGGCTTATCTGGTGTCCTACCAGCAAGCCATCCACGCGATCGGCAAAGCATCCAACGGCCGTGGCATCTATGAAGGCCCGGGTATTTCGATCAAGCTTTCTGCACTGCACCCGCGCTACAGCCGCGCGCAGTACGAACGCGTCATGGAAGAGCTTTACCCGCGCTTATTGTCACTGACGCTGCAAGCGCGCCAATATGACATCGGCATTAACATCGATGCCGAAGAAGCCGACCGTCTGGAAATCTCACTCGATCTGCTGGAAAAGCTGTGCTTTGAGCCACAATTGGCAGGCTGGAACGGCATTGGTTTCGTTATCCAGGCCTATCAGAAACGTTGCCCGTTCGCCATCGATGCGGTGATCGACATGGCACAACGCAGCCGCCGCCGTCTGATGATCCGTCTGGTGAAAGGCGCTTACTGGGACAGCGAGATCAAACGCGCCCAAATGGACGGTCTGGAGGGCTATCCGGTATATACCCGCAAGGTCTACACCGACGTTTCCTATCTGGCCTGCGCGCGCAAACTGTTGGCTGTGCCAAATTTGATTTACCCACAGTTCGCTACTCACAATGCCCATACCCTGAGCGCCATTTACCATTTGGCGGGCAATAACTACTACCCAGGTCAGTATGAGTTCCAATGCCTGCACGGCATGGGTGAACCCCTGTATGAGCAAGTCGTGGGTAAAGTGGCTGACGGTAAGCTGAACCGCCCTTGCCGTATTTATGCCCCGGTCGGCACCCATGAAACGCTGCTGGCGTATCTGGTACGTCGCCTATTGGAAAACGGCGCCAATACCTCATTCGTTAACCGCATCGCCGACGCCACGCTGCCGCTCGACGAGCTGGTTGCCGATCCTGTCAGCGCAGTCGAAGCTCTGGCTGCGACGGAAGGTCAAATTGGCCTGCCGCATCCACGCATCCCGCTACCACGCGAACTGTACGGCGAGAAACGCACCAACTCCAGCGGCCTGGATCTGTCCAACGAACAGCGTCTGGCCTCCTTGTCCAGCGCACTCTTGACCAGCGCCACGCATCCATGGCGCGCAGAGCCAATTATCGACGCTGAGCTGGATCAAGGTGTTGAGCAACCGGTGATTAACCCTGCCGAACCGGGCGATGTCGTCGGTTACGTACGTGAAGCCACCGAAGCGGAAGTCAGCCGGGCGCTTGATGCCGCCGCCGCCGCCGGCCCAATCTGGTTTGCTACCCCACCGTCCGAACGCGCCGCGATCCTTGAACGCGCCGCTGAACTGATGGAAGGTCAGTTGCAGAGCCTGCTGGGTATTCTGGTACGCGAAGCCGGTAAAACCTTTAATAACGCCATCGCAGAAGTCCGTGAAGCGGTCGATTTCCTGCATTACTACGCAGGCCAGGTACGTGATGACTTCGCCAATGACAGCCATCGCCCTCTGGGCCCGGTCGTCTGTATCAGCCCGTGGAACTTCCCACTGGCAATCTTCACCGGCCAGATTGCCGCGGCACTGGCAGCAGGCAACAGCGTGCTGGCCAAACCGGCAGAACAAACCCCACTGGTTGCCGCGCAGGCCGTGCGTATTCTGTTGGAAGCCGGTATTCCGCAAGGCGTGCTGCAACTGCTGCCAGGCCAGGGCGAGAGCGTTGGTTCGGTACTGGTTAACGATGCCCGCGTCCGCGGTGTGATGTTTACCGGTTCTACCGACGTCGCCGGTATCCTGCAACGCAGCATCGCCGGCCGTCTGGATCCGCAAGGGCGTCCAACCCCGTTGATCGCCGAAACGGGCGGCCTGAACGCCATGATCGTGGACTCTTCGGCGCTGACTGAACAGGTCGTAACCGACGTAGTCGCTTCCGCTTTCGACAGCGCTGGCCAGCGTTGCTCTGCCCTGCGTATCCTGTGCATTCAGGAAGACGTGGCAGATCACACGTTGCAAATGTTGCGCGGTGCGATGGCCGAGTGCCGCATGGGTAACCCGGAACGCCTGTCTACCGATATCGGTCCGGTGATCGATGCCGATGCCAAAACCGGTATCGAACGCCATATCCAGGCGATGCGCGCCAAAGGCCGCAAGGTTTATCAGGCAGCGAAAGGCAATGCGCAGGATGAGAAAGAGTGGTCACGCGGCACCTTCATCAAACCAACGCTGATCGAACTGGACAGCTTTGATGAGCTGCAAAAAGAGATCTTCGGCCCAGTGCTGCACGTGGTCCGCTTCCAACGCACCAATCTGGAGTCGCTGGTCGATCAGATCAACGCCGCCGGTTATGGCCTGACGCTGGGTATCCACACGCGTATTGATGAGACCATTGCCCGCGTGACTGAGCGCGCCAAGGTCGGTAACCTGTACGTCAACCGCAACATGGTCGGTGCAGTCGTCGGCGTACAGCCGTTCGGCGGCGAAGGCCTGTCCGGCACCGGTCCGAAAGCCGGTGGTCCGCTGTACCTGTATCGTTTGCTGGCTAACCGCCCGGATGACGCCGTACAACGCACCCTAAACCGTCAGGATGACGAACGCCCGCTGGAAGCCACCACACGACCACAGCTGCTAAAAGCACATCACGCGCTGGAACAATGGGCAATGGCCGATAAACAACCGGAACTGGTTGCCTTGGCACAGCGTTACGCCGAATTGGGCCAAGGTGGCACCATGCGTCCTCTGCCAGGCCCGACCGGCGAACGCAATACTTATGCCCTGCTACCGCGTGAGCGCGTTCTGTGCCTGGCCGATAACGAGGCCGATGCCTTGACGCAGTTGGCGGCGGTATTGGCAGTAGGCAGCAGCGTGTTGTGGCCAGAAGCCGAGCTGCAACGCAGCCTGTATCGCCGCCTGCCGGCAGCCGTTCAGGCCAGCATCAGCTTCAGCAAAGATTGGCAGCAGGATAAGGTCGAATTCGACGCCGCCATTTACCACGGCGACGCCGATCAGTTGCGTATCCTGTGTGAGCAAATCGCCCAGCGCAGCGGTGCAATCGTGTCAGTGCAGGGCTTTGCCCACGGCGAAACCAATATCCTGTTGGAGCGCCTGCTGATAGAACGCTCGCTGAGCGTGAATACCGCCGCCGCCGGCGTCAGCGCAAGCCTCTTGACGATCGGTTAATCGGTTGC
>NZ_JBXWLA010000016.1:0-113043 GCF_058191755.1 Serratia sp. CoH_122_TC_1 | reverse complement strand
GGGATCAAACACCCCGCGCTTAGGTTTAAACCCCCCCCCCCGGGCGCCAACGCCAGCCTGATGACGATCGGTTAATCGGTAGCACGCCTCCAATCTGCGAACCTTCCCGCAAACCCTGCGCTCATGCAGGGTTTTTTATTGTCTGTACCACAGCAGAACGCTAGCGTATCAATCTCGTTGCCAATGAGTGTGTATGGTGTGTATCATTAAGGGATGGTAAGTGCGTGAAAAGTTCAGAACTGATCGGGCTGTTAGAACGGGAAGGTTGGGTTTTAGAGCGAATAAAGGGAAGCCATCATCAGTTTAAACACCCGAGATCCCGCCTGGTGATCACCGTTCCACACCCGCGTAAAGATCTGAAACCAGGGACACTGCGCCAAATCATGAAAGATGCCGGACTGTGCTGACAGAGCACCTTAAGTTAACAGGAAAAATTATGTTCTACCCTGCTTATGTACATTCAGAACACGATGGCAGCGCCAGCGGTTTCTTCCCCGATGTGCCGGGCTGCTATTTTGCCGGTGATACCCTCGACAAAGCCTTTGAGGACGCCAAAAACGCACTGGATGCGCATTTCGAACTCCTGAGCGAAGACAACCAGCCCATTCCGCATCCGCAGGCTGTTTCCTTCCATCTGGCACAGGATAACGACAGCCTGAACGGCGGGCAGTGGCTGTTGGTCGATATCAATATGGATAAGTTCGATGGGCGTGCGGAACGCATCAATATCACCCTGCCGCATCGTCTGCTGAACCGGATCGATTCACTGGTACAACAGCATCCGGGCTACGGTAGCCGCAGTGCCTTTTTGGCCGCAGCTGCCCGTAATGAATTATTGAAAGTCGGTTAGTCGAGAGCCAGGGGACAAAATGCCCCCCTTCTTACTGATTCAAAAACTTATCGAGGAATTGTTGAGTGCGTTGGTGTTGCGGGTTAGCGAACAGTTCTTTCGCTGGACCTTGCTCAACGATGCGACCGTGATCCATAAAGATGGCGCGGTCGGCCACATCGCGGGCAAAGCTCATTTCATGCGTCACAATCACCATGGTGCGCTTTTCTTCCGCCAGCGAACGAATGGTGTTGAGCACCTCGCCCACCAGCTCGGGATCGAGCGCGGAGGTCGGTTCATCAAACAGGATCACTTCCGGTTGCATCGCCAGCGCACGGGCAATCGCCACCCGCTGTTGCTGCCCACCAGAGAGACGACGCGGATAGGCCGACTCTTTGCCGTTCAAACCCACTTTGGCCAACAGTGCCCGTGCACGTTGTTCAGCCGTAGTCTTTGATTCACCTTTAACGATGACCGGGCCTTCAATAATGTTCTCCAGCACCGAACGATGCGGGAATAAATTGAAGTTCTGGAACACAAAGCCCACCTGTTGGCGTAAAGCACGCACCAAGGTTTTCTGTTTGCTCAGCGGTTTTGAACTGTCGATTTTAATATCACCAACCTGAATAGTGCCCGAATCCGGCACTTCCAGCAGGTTGATACAACGCAGCAACGTGGTTTTACCCGAGCCGCTGGGCCCGATAATCGCGACCACCTCACCCGTACCGACCTCCAGATCAATCCCATGTAGCACCGTTTGACCTTTAAATTTCTTGGTCAATTGTTTTACTTCAATGGCACTCATGCATTACTCCTGATCCTGGCGGTTTACGTGGGCTTCCAGACGGTTTTGCAGCGCTGAGAGCAACGTCGCCATCACCCAATAAATCAACGACGCCGCCAAATACATGGTAAAGACTTCCAGCGTGCGCGAGGTAATCAGCTGCGCCTGACGGAACAGCTCCGGCACCTGAATGGTCGCCGCCAGCGAGGTGTCTTTCACCAGGCCGATAAAGCTGTTGCCCAATGGCGGTAATGCGGTACGCGCCGCCTGCGGCAAGATCACCCGGCGCAGCGTTTGCCAGCGGGTCATACCGATACTGGCCGCGGCTTCCCACTGCCCTTTTTCGATCGACGAAATTGCCGCTCGCAGGGTTTCTGAGGTATAGGCTGCCGTATTGAGCGACAGGCCAATCAACGCCGCCGGGAAGGGATCAAACTCGATACCGAACTGCGGCAAACCGTAGTAAATCATGAATAGCTGCGCGATCAACGGCGTGCCGCGGAACAGCGACACATAAATGCGCGACAGCCAGGACAGCGGCCATAACGGCGAAAGACGCATCAGCGCCAGCACAAAACCGAGCAGTAAGCCAAGCGCCATGCCCCCCAGGCTGAGCTGGAGAGTGAGTATCGCGCCCCGCAATAAAAATGGCGCTGAATCCAGCGCCAGTTGGATACTTTCGTGCATTATTTAGTTACGTCCGCGCCAAACCATTTCTCAGAAATCTTCGCCATCGTGCCGTCTTTTTGCATCTCGGCAATGGCCTGGTTAATCGCGGCCAGCAGTTCCGGGTTGTTTTTGCGAACCGCAACGCCTGATTCCTGACGAGAGAACGCCGGACCGGCGACGGCCAGGGTATCACCGGTTTTCTTCACCAGATCCAATGCGGCCAGACGATCAACCAAAATAGCGTTGATACGGCCTACGCGCAGGTCCTGGTACTTGGTTGGGTCATCATCATAAGTACGCACGTCAACACCCTGCACGTTGTCGCGCAGCCATTGTTCGTAGTTAGTGCCCAGACCGACACCGACTTTCTTGCCCTTAAGATCTTCCGGCTTGGTGATGGTGCCTTCATTGCCCTTCTTCACCAGCGCCTGAATACCGGAGACGGTGTAAGGCGTGGAGAAATCGTATTTCTTCTGGCGTTCTGGAGAAATGGTCACCTGATTGATCACCACATCGATACGTTTGGAATCCAACGAGGCCAGCATACCGTCCCACTTGGTCGGATTTAGTTTGGCTTTAACACCAAGATGCTGTGCCAGTGCATTGGCGAAATCCACTTCGAAGCCCGTCAGCTTGCCATCTTCCCCCTGGAAGCTGAACGGCGGATAGGTGCCTTCCAGCCCAACCACCAGCGTCCCGTGATGCTTTACCTGCTCCAGCAGGTTATCGGCGGCATAGGTTTGCGTGCTCAACCCAGCTGTCAGTGCCACGGTCATCACGCCCATTAGCAATTGACGACGAACTTTAGAAAAGACCATAAACACCCCATCTGTTGTTTATCTTTTTTGATATCAGCACTTTAACAGTGTGACCGCCTGCATGAAGGAATATAACCTTATAAATATAGTTCAAAATGGAATAACAGATTGCGTTCACACCTGCGGGTGGTAGGCAAACAACGCTGGCGCACCGCCGGTATGAATAAACAGAATCGGGCCGTCATCGCGGAAACGCTGTTGGGCAATGCCGTCAATCAAGCCAGCCATCGCTTTGCCGGTGTATACCGGATCCAATAACACCCCTTCCTGCTGTGCTAACAGCTGTATCGCCGCCAAGCCTTCTTCATTTGGCATTCCATACTGCGGCGCAAAGTAATCGTCCCACAGTTGGATGGGGCTCAGTTCGTCGATGTCTAACGAACAGGCCAGCGCTTTTTGGATCAGCTCAACCTTGGGCAGTTGATCAATCACCTTGCGTGATACGGTCACACCAATCAGCTCAGCCTCCGGCAACAGTTGCTGCAGGCCAACCGCCAGTCCGGCATGTGTACCGGCACTGCCGGAAGCTACCACGATAGAACTAAATTCGACGTTGCTGCGGCGGCTCTGCTCGGCAATTTCCAGTGCACACTGGACGTAACCTAGCGCACCCAATGCATTAGATCCCCCCACAGGCACCACGTAAGGCCGGAAACCTTGCACTTCAAGACGAATCGCCAAATCGGCGAGCTGTTGCTGGGGATCGTGCAGCGCATCACACATCACCACTTCCGCATTGAACAGCCCAAGCAATAGGCGATTGCCATTGGTCAGGTAGTTTTCTTCTTTGGTGTCGATCGGATTTTCCAGCAACGCCACGCAGTGCAAGCCCAGCTTGGCCGCTACCGCTGCCGTTTGGCGCACGTGGTTAGATTGAATAGCACCGGCAGTCACCAGCGTATCTGCGCCCTGACGCAAAGCATCAGCAGCCAGATACTCCAGTTTTCTCAGCTTGTTACCGCCCATCGCCATCGGCGTGACATCGTCACGTTTGATGTAAATTTCACGGCCGAGATAATCTGAAAGGCGAGACAGTTTTTCGAGCGGTGTCGCAGAGCCGACAAAATCGAGGCGCGGGAACTGCGCCAGTTGTTGTTGCAGATTCACAACTTCCCCCAGGGAATAAAGTATCAACATCTAAAAGATAGATTTAGCAGATGTGGACTTAATAATCACTCTTTATTCGTGATGGGGGATAGACGAAAACCCCGGCTGGTGCGCCGGGGAGAGCAGATCAATAGCTTTTTTGCCAGGCGAGATACTGGTCGTATTTACGCAGGGCAATACGGTAATTGTTATGTGCCGCAGAAGGCAGCTCTTCGATAATGCGCTGATGGCTGGCATTGTTGGCGAACTTGTCTGCCGGGTAGTTGCGCTCCACCAACATCTCATCCAACCGGCGCAAGCGCACGACGTATTCGCGGATGGTGCTGTGGCTCATTTCGGTCTGCTCAAACAGGTACTGTTTAAACGCCATAATGTCGAAATAGCTCGGATGGCTATTACAGGAAATCTCGCTGCAGAAACGGCACAACGCGGTCAGTTCATTTTGCACATTCAGCCAAACATGGTCATCAATTGGCTGGTCCATGCGCGCAATCGCGTCTTTGTTAATGATCTTGCCGCGAAACACTAAGGCCATACGATCCAACAGCTTGCCACACTGGGAACAGTGGGTCTGGCTGTGTTTGTAATCTTTCAAATAACGGCTCAGCGGCCGTTTTTTCAATAATATTCCTGGCATAGGGACAGTCCGATTATCGCAATGGTGATCAGGTTGAAGGGTAACGGTTGAAGACATGTCAGTTTTCGCTCGCCAGACGCGCACGCAGGCGTTTAATCGCCTGGCTATGCAATTGGCTGACACGCGATTCCCCCACGTCCAGCACGGCGCCGATCTCTTTCAGATTCAACTCTTCCTGGTAATACAACGTCAGCACCATTTTCTCGCGATCCGGCAACGCCTCGATGGCGTCGATCACCCGTTGGCGCAGGTTCCCCTCCAACAGATGATGTAACGGATTGGCCTCTTCGTGCCCTTCCAGCAGCGGTTCCGCGCTTTCGCCATGCTCTTCCCGCCATTCGTCGTAGGAAAAAAGCTGGCTGTTATTGGTGTCCAACAGAATTTGACGGTACTCATCCAGTGATATATCCAGCGTCTGTGCGACCTCTACTTCACTGGCCGGCCGGCCTAGCCGCTGTTCCAGTTGTCGCATCACCTGCGCGACTTCACGCGCATGGCGACGCACGCTGCGCGGCACCCAGTCACGGCTGCGAAGCTCATCGAGCATGGCACCGCGGATGCGTTGCACCGCGTAGGTGGTAAAGGCTGTTCCTTGCAGGGCGTCATAACGCTCAACGGCGTTCAACAACCCGATTCCGCCTGCCTGCAGCAGATCGTCAAGCTCCACGCTGGCGGGCAACCTGACTTGCAGGCGCAACGCCTCGTGGCGCACTAACGGTACGTAGCGCAACCAGAGAGAATTTTTGTCCATCACGCCTTCGGCGGTATACAGATCGCTCACTATGTCTAAAACCTGCGGATAAGAGAGTCAGCGCTATTATCCGTAGGGGGCAAAATGCCAATCGGCTGAACAGTCGTACAAAACAGGCCTTATTTGCGCCATGCAACATCCACGCAGCGCGCGACCATAAAAAAACCCCGCCGGAGCGGGGTTCTTTGCGACAGGTTAATCGAGGAGAGTCGATTAACGCAGCAGGGACAACACGTTCTGAGTAGACTGGTTAGCCTGTGCCAGAACAGAGGTGCCAGCCTGTTGCAGGATGTTTGCACGGCTCATGTTAGACACTTCGGTCGCGTAGTCAGCATCTTGAATACGAGACTGGGAAGCAGACAGGTTGTTCACGGTGCTGTTCAGGTTGTTGATAACAGAATCGAAACGGTTCTGTACCGCACCCAGGGAAGAACGCAGGCCGTCAACCTGAGACAGTGCATCATCAAGCTGTTTCAGTGGGTTGATCACGTTTTTATTTTCAGTTGTTGCAGTCACAGTGCCGTCAGCAGCTACAGTTGCATCTTTGTACATTGTTTTACCATCAGTACCGGTGGTTTTAACAACATATTTTGATGCGCCAGTGCTGTCAGTGAAAGAGTGCAACTCATCACCTGAAGACAGACCTTTGACATTTACGTTTTTGCCAGTTTTAACGTCAACATCGGTTACAGCTGTATTAGTACCAGCGGCAGCTGTTACATCCTTAGCTGTATCATAGTTGAATGAACCATCATCTTGTTTTGTAGCCGCATAGTACTTGGCAGTACCCGTTGTATCTTTAATTGCATATTTAGTTTCACCAGCCTCGGTGTAGCTAACTACCGAAGCTTTTGTTTTGTCTGCGATATCAGCACCAGATGCGTCTTTACCTACGGTTGCAGTAACAGATTTAGTCTCAGCTACACTGTTAACTACTGCGCCAACTTTGTTATTCTTATCAGAAACATCGAAAGTAGTCAGGTTCAGAGTGTCTTTGTTGATGTTTTTCAGATCGATGCTGATAGTTTCACCGTCATTAGCGCCAACCTGAATGGTCAGAGACTGATCTTTGCTCAGTACTTTCACGCCGTTAAAGTCGGTCTGCTGGGAGATACGGTCAATTTCAGACAAACGCTGGGTGATTTCGTCCTGGATAGATTTCAGGTCGCTATCAGAGTTAGAGCCGTTCTGGGACTGTACGGTCAGACGACGGATGTTCTGCAGGTTGTCGTTAACTTCGTTCAGAGCGCCTTCAGTAGTCTGCGCCAGAGAGATACCGTCGTTGGCGTTACGAGAAGCCTGGGTCAGACCTTTGATGTTAGCAGTGAAACGGTTAGAGATTGCCTGACCCGCGGCGTCGTCTTTAGCACTGTTGATACGCAGGCCAGAAGACAGACGCTCAATCGCAGTACCCAAAGAAGACTGTGATTTGTTCAGGTTGTTCTGCGCCATCAGAGACAGGCTGTTGGTGTTAATTACTTGTGCCATTATATGCTTTCCTTACGAGTCAGTTGCGATCTTCGCAACGTAGTTAAAAGGTTCGGGCTGCTTTGCCCACGGCGTCAACCACCGTCTCATCAGGTATCGGCCCTCCCCTTACAACCTTTAGATATTTTTTATTTTTTTTTGCATATTCAGCAATAGGGTAATTAACGCGGTTTTTCCCTCTTCTATTGCGCCATCGGTTTTTTATTTTTTCGGTAAACTTTTTCTCCACTGGGCCGATAACGCGTAAAGCGAATAAAGTCATTATCAAGGAGAATAACCAATGGCATCGATCAGTTCATTAGGCATCGGCTCAGGACTCGACCTCAACAGCTTGCTGGACAAACTAAGCAAAGCGGAACAACAACGTCTGACGCCCTACACTACCCAGCAAACCAGCTATAATGCCCAATTGACTGCCTACGGTACGTTAAAAGGCTCGCTGGAAAAGTTCGATAACTTAAGTAAGGATCTGGCGAAACCCACATTCTTCAACAATACCACCGCCAGTAAACACGATCAGTTTGCCATCACCACCACCGATAAAGCCGTGGCCGGTAACTACAGCGTTGAAGTGTTGAAACTGGCACAGCCGCAAACGTTGACCACCCAGGCCCCAGTTACCGACCAAACAGAAAAACTGGGCACGCCAGGCAGCAGCGATCGCTCAATCAGCATCACCGCCGGCAATCCGCCTAAAAACGTGGATATTCCACTGACCGACGACCAAACCTCGCTGGTGGAAATGCGTGACGCAATCAATAACGCCAAAGCCGGCGTGAATGCCAGCATCATGCGGGTGGGTGACAACGACTACCAACTGGCGCTCAGCTCCACCACCACCGGCGAGAAAAACACCATTTCTGTGCAGGTCAATAATGACGACAAACTGGGCGCTATCCTCAACTACGACTCCTCTGTCAAAAGCAACGCAATGAAGCAAACCGTGGCAGGTCAGGATGCTGAAGTGTTGGTCAACGGCACGAAGATCAAACGCAGCACCAACTCGATTGCCGATGCATTGCAGGGCGTAACCATCGACCTGAAAACCACCACCAAAACAGGTGAACCGCAGAATCTGGTGATCAGCACCGATAAAACCGGCACCGCCGACAAGATCAAAGACTGGGTCGACAATTATAACTCGCTGCTGGATACCTTTAACTCGCTGACCAAATATACCCCGGTCAAAACCGGCGAGGCGCAGAATGCCAAAAACGGTGCGCTGCTGGGCGATAATACCCTGCGCGGTATTCAGTCATCGATTAAAAGCGCCCTCAGCGCCGCACAGGATAACCCAGAACTGAAAGGCCTGGGCAACCTGGGTATCTCGACCAATACCAAAACCGGTAAACTGGAAATCGACAGCACCAAACTCAACAAAGCCATCGATGAAAAACCGGAACAGGTTGCCAACTTCTTCTCCGGCAACGGCAAAGATACCGGCATGGCTACCGAGATCCATAATGAGATCCAAAGCTACATCAAGTCCGGCGGCATCATCGAGAACTCGACCAAAAGCATCAATACCAACCTCGATCGTCTGAATATCCAAATAACCACGGTCACCGCCAGCATTCAAAACACCATAGATCGTTACAAGCAACAATTCGTACAGCTAGATACCATGATGTCCAAACTCAGTGGTACCGGTGATTATTTAAAACAACAGTTCAAGTAAGAACTTTTTAACCAGGTAAAAAAAAGCATGTATAACCGTAGCGGCACTCAGGCCTATGCGCAGGTCAGTTTGGAAAGCGGCGTGATAAGCGCCAGCCCGCATCAGTTAATCGTGATGCTTTTCGATGGGGCGCTTAGCGCCCTATTACGCGCACGGATACTGATGAACCAGGGGGATATCGCCGGCAAGGGTCAGGCACTGTCAAAGGCCATCAATATTATTGATAACGGCCTGAAAGGCGGGCTTGACCACCAGCAAGGCGGTGAAATGGCCGATAATCTGGCGGCACTGTATGACTATATGAAGCGGAGCTTGATGCAGGCCAACCTGCACAACGACGAAGCGGCGATCACCGAAGTGGTCAAATTGTTGGAAAATATTGCTGACGCCTGGCGCCAGATTGGCCCTAATTATCACCCTTCTCAGGACGCCGTGTAATGGAACGTCAACAGCAGTTGTTAGCCGCCTATCAGCAAATTTTTACCCTGAGTAGCCATATGATTGTGCTGGCACAAACCGGCCGGTGGGAAGAACTGGTTGAGCAGGAACTGGCCTATGTGACGGCGGTAGAAAAAACCGCCGCCTTTACCGGTCAGGCTGGCCCGTCGATGGCACTGCAGGAGTTGCTGCATCATAAACTGCAGCAAATCCTGGACAACGAAACCGAGTTGAAACGTTTGCTGCAGCAACGCATGGACCAATTGAAAGAATTAATCGGCCAATCAACGCGCCAAAACGTGGTCAACAACACCTACGGTCAGTTTCACGATCGCGCTCTGCTGCTAGGAGAGCCACAAATCAGGTGAAGTCGTAACAATAACGGCGACGTTGGGATAAGGAGCAGCATGTACTATTATTCCCCGGTTAAGTCAGGATATTAATCCATGGCATTTGAATTATTCAGATAATGGGTAATTAGTAAAAATGCACAATTTGAGCCTTGCTCTCACTTTCACGGATAAGCATCACTCCAACACGGACGTTTTCTGTTCAGCAGGAAATTTATTTTTGATAGATAAAACACGTCGTTGTGCTTCACAACGTATGGAAAAAAGTTGCTCCAACGCCCATCAAAGCGTAAAGATATTCACAGATAATGGCTGCGAAATGAATATCGATGGAACGTACAATTAATATTTGTCCTGGAATTGGTGCATCGGCACACATCATTCAGCATACTGAATTATTATTCCCTTCAGTTTATTTTGAGCAACCACATCTGTATCTGGTACAACAAGGCCACAAGCGTATACGTTGGCAACAGCGAGAAATCATCGCTCATGCGGGCGAATTGTTGATCATCGACGGAGGCCAAACCGTAGATATAATTAACGGCCCCTCAAAAGATGGGGTTTTCAGTTGCCAGTTGCTGACCTGCGATCCCCTGTTGTTCACCACACCAACAGCCACCGTCGAAACCGCCCCCTCTACCCCGTTCGATGCGGTGCTGGCGTTACGCAACCTGCCCTGTGCCTTGATGCACAGTTTCGAGACCACCAGCCTTGCACTGGCTCTTAAGCATCGTTTCCCAACGGTTATCATTCGCCACAAAATGTTAGAAATCCTGCTCTGGTTAAAACAATTCAATGTCCACTTTATGCATAACGAGATTAGGAATTTAACCCAGCGCGTGCGTCGTTGCCTGGCGACCGATCCCCATAATATCTGGACGGCGGCCGAGGTAGCGGAAACATTGTCGATGAGTGAAGTGATGTTGCGTCGCAAGTTGTCGGCAGAGAATACGTCGTTGCGCAATCTGATGATCGACGTGCGTATGAGTAGTGCATTGGCGCTTCTGCAATCTACAGATTGGCCGATATCCGTCATTGCACAGCATGTGGGTTATGAAAGCTCGTCACGGTTCGCAGAGCGTTTTCGCAAGCGTTTCGGTTTTGCTCCCACGGCAATCCGCGGGCACCAGCGCGCAATGGAACCCAGCACGCCTCGCCCCGATCACTTCAGCATGATGCAAGCGCAGGAGTGATGGCCACACGCGTAAATTAAATCATTGGACAATGAAGTCGTTGTTTTTGTAAACAGGATTGGCACAAAACGACCAGGTGGGATAGCATCAACGCAGCATTAAAACGGTCAGAAGTGAATAAACCATGCTCAACGAAAAGCTGCTGTTTTCCCTGGTTGTATTACTGCTCGGCATGTGGTTGTTTGGCTTACTGTATGAAGAAGAAGCCATGCGAATGTTGGCGGGAAAATAAAACAGTAAGGCCACAAACGTGGCCCGAATTGTTTTAACTTTGTTTAATTAAAATGCTTATTAATACAGTTAAAACGATAAGTATTAAAATACTTAACAACCGCCATCTGCGTTCACTTTTACCGCTCATTATATTACCTGGTAATTGAAAGGTCTTTACACCCTGGAATTATAATGCAGCGATAAACATGGCAATTTGCGTTACATCGTACTTTCTCCCCTTCTACTCCGGCGATTGATGTTCGTTGCGTTGCCGTTATCGCCATGATCAAGCCACTGATTATTCACAATGACATCACTACAGCACAGTCATTCGGTGATCAAGGCGCAACAAGGGCCAATCGGGCAGGAAGTTGCGCAACTAATTGGTCCACCGCCAACCTGACTTTTAACGGTTGGTAAGCGGCATGGGGCCAAACGGCACTAACGGGGAAATCTACGCTGCTAAAGCGGCGCATTATCGCCACCAGGCGACCTTCAGCAAGGTGCTCACGAGCAAGCCAATACGGTAGCCAAACCACGCCGGCACCGCTTACCGCAGCATTGGCAATAGCTTGCATATCGTCCATCACGATTCTTGCCTGCGGCCTGATTTCTTGCAGGCTGTTGTTGCCGTCCCTGAGTTGCCATTTCTGGACACTGCCGGCACGTAAATAGCCTACCGCCTGATGTTGGCTCAGAGCTTGTAACGACTGCGGTTCGCCACAGCGCTGTAAATAGGCCGGTGACGCACAAAATGTCATGCCGTGGTGGCCTAACTGCCGACCTATCAGGCGACTGCTGTCAGGCAAGGCGCCAATACGAATAGCCAGATCAAACCCTTCGTCGATCAAGTCCACTGTGCGATCGCTAAAGGAGAGTTCCAGCGTCAATTGCGGATGCTGTATCGCCAGCTCCGTCAGTATCGGCGCAATGCACAAATGGCCGAACAGCACGGGCATTGACACACGTAATCTGCCGCTGGCTTGCACTTTGCCGCTATCGAGCAAAGCCTCGGCATTGTTGATCGTCGCCAGTGCCTGTCGACAATGCTCATAGAACAACACCCCCTCATCCGTCAGACTTTGGCTGCGCGTCGTGCGCAGGAAAAGCATGACCCCCAGACGCGCCTCCAACCGAGAGATAATTTTACTGATGGCAGAGCGTGTCAGATGCAATTTTTCAGCCGCGTTGGCGAAACTGCCCGCCTCCGCTACGGCGACAAATACCGGGATGCCGTTTAGTTCTGTTCTCACCGTATTGCTTCCTTCTTGGAATCAATGATGTGAAACACTATCACCACTGGTGAATATTCAGCAATGTTAACATGCGTTATCTCGAACACCCCAAGGGGCCAACTGACGCATTGGGGCTTATGCAGACACTCATCAGGAAAAGATCATGAACAATATCTTGGTACTCAAATCCAGCATCATGGGCGATCAATCCCACACGAATACATTGATCGACGCCTTTTTGACCGAACGCAACACCAAGGGGCTTCAGGATAACGTCGTAATACGCGACTTGGTTTCGCTCGACTTACCCGTGCTGGACGCCGAATTGTTTGGCGCATTACGTGGCAGCGAGTCCCCCAGCCCGCGGGCCAAAGAGGTGGTGGCACTCTCGGATCAATTAATTGCCGAGCTTAAAGCCAGCGATCTGGTGGTGATTGGTGCGCCGATGTACAACCTTAACGTACCGACACATTTAAAGAACTGGTTTGATTTGGTGGCACGTGCCCGCGTCACGTTCAACTACACGGCGACTTATCCGGTCGGTCTGGTTGAAGGGGTGCGTGCCCTGGTGATCAGTTCGCGCGGCGGCATACATGTGGGTAACGAAACCGATGCGATCACACCCTACCTGCGTTCCGTTTTAGGCTTGATGGGCATCAGTGAAGTGGAATTCGTTTATGCGGAAGGCCTGGATATGAAACCACATGGACGAGATCGGGGTATGGAAAGTGCCCACCATCAACTTGCTGCGTTACTTTCCTGATCGTCATCTCCAACAAGCATGGCCTCAAACACGAGGCCATGTTCATCACACCGCCATATTCATCATGTGATGGCGTTAATTCAATGAGTTAGTTGAAGTAAGCAATAACTAAGTACTAAGCAATGCATTACCGCAAGACGATTCACAGCATTAGGGTACTTTGAGTTGCTTTGCGGTAATTTTTTGCCCCATTCATGTGTAGTGGCATACTGAATTTGGCCACCTGAACAGAGGTGATATTGTAAGTATCCCTGCAAAACGACCCATTCACTTTAGAGATCTTGCGACATACTGACTATGTCCCCTGAGGAGATCGCTATGCGCAAGATCCGATTCACCGAGCACCAGATCATCGCCGTTCTGAAGTCCGTCGAAGCCGGGCAAACCGTCAAAGATGTCTGCCGTGAGGCCGCGATATCCGAAGCCAGCTACTACAACTGGAAGGCGAAATATGGCGGGATGGACGCCGCTGATATCAAAAAGATAAAAGACCTTGAAGACGAGAATCGTTGCCTGAAGCAGATGTTTGCCGACCTGAGCTTGGAATGCCGAGCACTGAAAGACGTTATCGAACGATTCAACCGGACATACCGGACAGAAATCCTGGATTTTTACCTAGTCAGAACACTGAATGAAGCACGGGAAATAACGGAACGCTGGCTGAATGAATACAACAGTGAGCTGCCTCATGAATCCCTGAATAACCTGACGCCGGAAGAATATCGGCTGATGGCTGAGAAAATGGAAATCTCAAAAAGTAAGTGGAACTAAAGCAGGGATACTTACACTACCTTTCGGCTTATCAGTGACTTTGCTTGCGCATTACGCAGCACCTGGATAAATGCTCTATGATGGGCAACAAAAAACCGCCCGTAGGCGGCATGTTCTTATAATGAGGTAGGGAGCTTATCTTCATCCACCCCCTCATCGCGCATCTCTTGCCTCATCCTGGCAATTTCTTCAATATCCTCAATAGGAGGGTGGTTGTCAGACAGATACACGGCAAACTCAAAAACGGGAGGAGGATTGAAAGTAATTACCGCATAGCCAACCTCTCTAAGAAGTTCTGGGACTATCCCATAAGAAGGCCTCATGGCATTGAACCAGTAACACCCATTTCTCTCGATTCCCTGTACCGCTTTTGCGGCATGTAGCTTATACATCCATGCGTCATCATAATCCATTAGTCAGCTCCCTATCCTTATTAAAAACTAACATTATCACGGTAGGTATTGGACCTCGAACTGACATTATCAATGACACTCAATGAGTGCCATCTGTAATGTCATTACTCGTATTTCTTGCTCGTAACAAACTCAGGCTCCTTCCAGTTTGGGCCCTTGACTATTCCACCAGATTCACCTGTCATTAATATACCAGCATCATATAACCTGTCGAAGGACTCGATTAACTCTGTATTTGTTATGTCCTCTACGCGACTTCGAATCATCAAAGGGTCGAGCCTATGCAATGGCATTTTAGGTGCTAAAACTGTCAATAAATCATCAATTGACTCATCTCGAAGCATGATTTTAAATTTTTCAACATTATCTATTTTCACAAGCCGCTCATTTTAGAAAGCTAGTCTTATGATTAAATTATCATACTAAATACTAGAATGCCTTTATCTTACCGCCTCATTATGTTAGTTCGCCACTCATTTAGTATGTTCACGTGACCTGCGCAGATTGATAAAGTGGTTTGTAGTGCCAATGTGTAGCTGTCGGCTATCTTGATCAGCACCAGCTTGCGCAGTGGATTACCCACCTTGGTGCTCATAGCCTGCGCCATCAGGTTCGTGCTCATACTTCGACTCGCTTAAATTTCTCTCTAAATCGCTCAAGTGACTGCATGCATTCATACGGGTAGCCCTCTCGCATAAAAATCACCTGTTGCACAGTCCGATCCCAGCGAATGACAGTCACACGTCTACCGCGACCATCAAGATATGGTCGGTTTAATGGCGCAGAGTGATTATTAGTCATGGAGTTCTTTCATCTCGAAACGACCGAGACGCGGGTGGTACCAGTATTTGCATCGGCATGCCCGAGTGAACATCTTACGCATCTCGCTGAGTGCAGAAAGAAAGTCATCCTCTTTGGCTACCGTCGCATTCGTCAGGATGCCGCCAGGAGCGTTAAAGGGGATTTTCTTACTGGGAACATGAAACGAGCAGATCAGCGCCCGAACCTTGCCATCAGATAAACCAGACAAGGCCACCAAGTTGCGAACCGTCTGCCAGCCTGGTGGAATAGCACCGGTTGAGATTTCCTCTATCGCCCCAACGTGTGTGGCCCATTACGCGAAGGATAAGAGCACTCGGCTGGTTGTTGATAAACGCTTCCCTAACGGAGTTCGCCCATATTCAGTGCGTGAATATGCTCGCCTGCAGGGAGTACCTGGCTGGTTCAGCTTCCCCGTTTCAGATACCGCAGCATACAAGCAGATCGGCAACGGGGTAATCATTCCGGTAGGCGCTTGGATTGGCGCGGAAATGATTCGCTACATGGGACAGGCCCAGCATCGCTAAGTGTTAGAACAACAGTGATCCGAAGACTTTAAAGTTCGATCAATAAATTGAATCAGAAATCCCCTAAGAAAACGCCCCATATTGACATCTTATTCTTCCAGGCAGGTGTTGTATCATTGATGATACAAATGCTAATGATTATCATTACATTGACGAGCAAGGGACCGTTATGTGAAGCTCTGCTTACTGTATATAAATACAGTTATTGATTTATTTTCACATAACAGGAGTTATTATGAGTGACAATAACGGTACATTGCCTCAGCCCGGTATGGTGTGGGATGGCGCGCAATGGGGATGGCCGACAGCAGGTGCGTGGGATGGAAATAATTTATCTGTCAGTCCTGCCGGGAATGGACAGGGAAGTAATCCGTTTAGTTCTGCTAACCCATTCGGTTCAGTTAGCCTGGATTTAGGTAATGCGATTAGTGGATATGATTCTTGGGAAGTCGGCGACTATCTGCAAAAACTCTGGCATGAAGAGCAGGAACGGCTGAAACGGGAAAGAGAAGCAGCAGAAGCCAAACAAAAAGCGGAAGAGACGGCGAGAAAAGAAGCCGAAAATAGAGCACGCGCCCAGGCCGAAGCCGAATTTAAAGCCAGAGCAGAAGCTGAAGCAAAAGCGAAAGCGACCGCAGAGGGTTCAAAAATAGGCGTATCTGCGGCTGAAAATAAAGTGCGTGAAGCTCAAGGGCGCATTAATCAGGCCGCAGAACAGATACGCCAAAAGAATCAACAGTTGGCCTCAGCCATTCCTCCACGTGACGAGAAAAAAACGCTGGTTTCGATGCTCACGGAAATGTATCAGCTTGACCCGACTTATTTGGGGCAGTTGGATAAGGAGGAAGGAAAACTGAATAATCTCCAGCATCAGGTTGATGTCGTCACGGCTGAATTAACTGCAGCACAGCAGGCGCTCAATCAGGCTAACATCGACAAGGGACTTGCGGATATAACCCTGGATGCTGCGCGAAAAGCCGAAGCAAATGCTCGCGCCCAGGCGGCAGATGAGGCACGAGCCAGGGCTGAAGCAGAAGCCAAAATGAAGGCAGCAGCCGAAGCGGCAGCCCGGACAGAAGCCGAGGCAAAAGCCAAAGCGGAAGCGGAGGCCAAAGCACGCGCAGAGGCAGAGGCGAAAGCGGCGGCGGAAACAAAAGCCAAAATTATAGCTGAACTGGCTAAGGCTGGAGTGCATCCTGCCCCGACCTATACGCCTGACATGGTAAAGGTGGCCAATGCCTCTATGAGGGAAACTGGCTCATTGGCCTTGAGTCGCGCTCCGGGTTCAGTTCAATTTGCCGTGGCAGGCAGCGGAACAGTGATGCTAGGCGGGACGTTGCCGGAGTCACTAGCGGGATCTATTGGTCGTGGGCTGTCGCTGGCCACCGGTGTCGCCGGTGGCTTTACGCTGGCCGCTATCTTCCATTCCTCGAAGGTGGGTTTGGGGAGTGACAAAGTGCCAGGCCGTGATGTTCCTGCCTTGTTCAGCTATCCGGCCAGCATTATGCTGCCCAAAGAGCTCGGGCTGAAACCGGGAAGTAGCTCGGTCGACTTGCCCGCGCGTGGCCAATTAGTCATGTCAAACGGCCAATTGGCACTGAAACTGCTGAAAACCGGTGATGGTGTGCCGAAAACCGTCCAAGTATTAACAGCGGTACGTGACGAAAAAACCGGTCTGGATCGCATCACTGTGCCTGCAGTAGCCGGTTCCCCCTCTCGGACAGTTTTGATTAATCCGGCGGCAGCACCGTCTGCGCCATCGAATACTGGTAATCAGGCTCCGCGGGTACCGGCAACACCGGTGCATACTGGCACCGATGTAAAGCCGGTGGAAAACATTGTGGTGACTACGTCACCGGCCGCAAACAACGATGAGTCACAAGATTTTATCTATTGGCAGCCTGACGCCAAAGGTACCGGCGTCGAGCCGATTTATGTGGTGTTCAGTAGCCCACGAGATATGCCAGGTAAAGTGAGCGGCAAGGGACAGAAAGTAGGTGAAGGCTGGCTAAACAAAGCGGGCAAGGAACTCGGCGCGCCAATCCCCATTCAGATTGCGAACAAGCTGCGTGGTCGGGAGTTTGCGAACTTTGATACGTTTCGTAATGCATTCTGGCAGGAAGTAAGTAAAGATCCTGCATTAAGCAAGCAATTTGATCCAGGTAGTTTAGCCACCATGAAAAAGGGGCGAGCCCCGTATGTTCGAAAGACCGAGCGAGTAGGGAAAAGGGTTAAAGCTGAATTACATCATCTAGAAATGATAAAAGATGGCGGGCGTGTCTATGATGTTGATAATCTTGGCGTCGTAACCCCGAAACGACATATTGAAATTCATTCAAGAAAGGGAGGGAAGTAACATGGCTAATAAGACGATATCTGATTATACGGAAAAAGAATTCCTCGAATTCGTAAAGGGTATTTATAACGACACCTATCCATCAGAAGAAGCGCATATTGATGCTGTTATGGAGTTTGAGAGGTTGTCTGAGCATCCGTCAGGATCGGACTTGTTATATTACCCTGAACAAGGCAATCAAGGCCCTGAGGCTGTAGTTAAAGTCATCAAAGAATGGCGATCCAAAAACGGCAAGCCAAGTTTCAGGAAAGTATGACCCCATAATTTATCACCCTTTCAGCCCGGTTAAACGCCGGGTTTCTTTTTGAACCTACTCCAGCAGGAAGGTGTAATGAGACACTTTCAGCAATTCAACCAACTATTAGCCCCAGTCCCCCCCAGCGCACCTACTAACACCGGAGCATCATGACATTTGGATATAAAAACTTAGCGCACCAAGCCGCTGAGGCAGAACGTCGCGCCCATTATTCCGACGCTGCCAGTATTTGGCTTAAAGCATTCGTAGTGGCTCGGGCGGTCGATGTTGCGTGGGTAAAAACAAGGCTTGGCCTAACTTATGACATCGGTGTATCGCTTCGTGAATTCGGAAAGTCCGTAATCCACAAATGCACGTTCGTATTCAATCCATCTATGACGGCAAGGAATGGGAAGGAAAACGCGCACTACTCAGAAGGCTCAATTAGCCAGAGTTGGGACAGTGCGCTTAAACGAGCAGGAGTACGCCATAGAAAGGCTTATCAATCACGGCATACCTATGCTTGCTGGTCACTTTCGGCAGGAGCAAACACAAACTTTATTGCCCAGCAAATGGGCCACTCATCCGCCCAAATGGTTTACCCGGTTTATGGCGCGTGGATGGCTGAAAACAACCATGACCAAGTATCCCTTCTAAACCAGAAATTATCTATTTTTGCCCCACTGATGCCCCAAGCATTAGATGAACGTTAATATTTATCAATAATTTCAAATACCTTAGTCAATCACACCGCCATATTCATCACTTCCTGGTAGGCGGAAACCAGCTTATTACGCACCTGTACGCCCATCTGCAGTGAGACTGAGGATTTTTGCAAATCAACCATGACGTCATTTAAGCTTATGCCCGGCACACCCACTTCAAAATCCTGCGCCTGTTTGCGTGCGGCCTGCTGGGTATCACTGATCTTGCCGATCGCGGCTTTCAGTTCGCTGGCAAAGTTGACGCCCTGTGCCGGCGCACTTTGCCCCATTGTTCCCGCCTGAATCGCCGTGGCCTGCAGTTGCTGCAATACCCCTTCAATGCCCTGAATTGCCATTCTGACCTCAATAAAAACGTTGTTGCCGGACGTTGTTGCATCAGGCACTACTTTGATGATCCACACCCTATCACAGCGTTTTTATCCTAAAGCCGTTAATTAACTGCAAAAAACCCGGCTTATCGGGCCATCGAAATTCCCCTCAAGAGGAAATAATGGCATGCCCAGAAATGGGAGCGCCGCTATATCCGTCGTCTTTCAAGTTGCAGCGTTTTATCTGCACGCGCTCACCTCAATGGCTGCTGTAGGGGGCAAATGAATTCGCCCCGATTAACTCAGGTGCAGCATGCTGCGCCCCTACAACACCAGGGAATGAGCGAGCCGGCAGCCTAGCTGTAACTTGAAAGGCATAGGGTATATTTATATGTGTATCAGGGAGTCTGTTTTGTCACACAACGCTAACCACATCGTTCATCAGCCTGGCAGGGAGCTACGCCGTGGCCTGCACCGGATCCTGAGCGTCATTGAAGGACACTGGCTAAAATGAGTGCTTCAATTACCGCCACCGAAAGCCGCGATAATGGCCTGCAAGCCATGTGGAATCGTCTGCGCGCCAACCCAAAAATCCCACTGCTGATCGCCGCTTCCGCTGCCATCGCCATTGTGGTTGCGCTGCTGTTATGGGTGAAAAGCCCAGACTACCGCGTTCTGTACAGCAACATTAACGATCGCGACGGCGGGGCCATCGTGACTCAACTCACGCAGATGAATATCCCTTACCGCTTCGCCGAGAACGGTGCGGCGCTGCTGATCCCCGCAGAGAAAGTGCATGAAACCCGTTTACGCTTGGCGCAATTGGGCCTGCCTAAAGGGGGAGCCGTCGGCTTCGAACTGCTGGATCAGGAAAAATTCGGCATCAGTCAATTCAGTGAGCAAATCAACTACCAGCGTGCGCTGGAAGGTGAACTGTCACGCACCATCGAATCACTGGGGCCAGTACAAAACGCCCGGGTGCATCTGGCACTGCCAAAACCTTCCCTGTTCGTTCGCGAGCAAAAATCCCCATCTGCCTCGGTGACACTGACGCTCCAACCCGGTCGCGCATTGGATGACGGCCAGATCAACGCCATCGTTTATATGATCTCAAGCAGCGTTGCCGGTTTGCCGCCAGGCAACGTTACGGTGGTCGATCAATCAGGTCGGCTGCTTACCCAGTCTGACGGCGCAGGTCGCGATCTGAACGCAGCACAGCTGAAATACGCCAACGAAGTGGAAAGCCGCTACCAACGCCGGATAGAAGCCATTTTGGCACCGATGGTCGGCAGCGCCAACGTGCGTGCTCAGGTCACTGCACAGATCGATTTTGCGACCCGCGAGCAAACCGACGAAGAATATCAACCCAACCAGCAGCCGAACAAAGCTGCCGTGCGCTCAAAGCAAATGAGCCAAAGCGATCAAATTGGTGGGCCACAGGTCGGCGGTGTACCGGGTGCGTTGTCAAATCAGCCTAGCACCCCTGCTACCGCGCCGATCGAAACCGCCAAACCGGCTGCCGCAGGCAATAACACCAACACGGCCAATACGGCCGCCGCCTCTACCGCGCCGCGCAGTACTGGGCCGCAGAACAGCCGTCACGATGAAACCACCAACTACGAGGTCGATCGCACCATTCGCCATACCCAGCAAAAAGCCGGGACAGTGCAGCGGCTGTCGGTTGCGGTGGTGGTCAACTACAGCGGCACGGATAAAAGCGGCAAGCCATTGCCGATGAGCAAAGAGCAGTTGGCACAGATTGAATCCCTGGTACGTGAATCCATGGGCTTCTCCAGTGCCCGTGGCGATACCCTTAATGTGGTCAACGCGCCGTTTACTGATAACGACGTCACGGGTGCCGAGTTGCCGTTCTGGCAAAGCCAGGCCTTTATCGATCGTCTGTTCGACGCAGGTCGTTATCTGCTGGTCCTGCTGGTCGCTTGGCTACTCTGGCGCAAGCTGGTACGCCCGCAACTGCAAAACCGTCAGGCCGTGCAAAAAGCCGCGCTCGCCGCTGCCAATACGCCAATGGCTAAACCGGCCGACAGCACTAAACCGAGTAATGAGGAGCTGGCGCAGCACCGTAAATCGCAGCAGCGCGTCAGTGCAGAAGTCCAGAGCCAGCGGATCCGCGATCTGGCTGATAAAGACCCGCGTGTGGTCGCTCTGGTAATCCGCCAATGGATGAGTAACGAACTATGAGTCTGACCGGAACCGAAAAAAGCGCCATCCTGCTGATGACGCTAGGTGAAGATCGCGCTGCCGAGGTGTTTAAACACCTCTCCTCGCGCGAAGTCCAGCAGTTGAGTGGCACCATGGCCAGCATGAGCCAGGTGTCCCACAAACAGCTGCACGAAATACTGCGCGAGTTTGAAGACGACGCCGAACAATATGCAGCGCTGAGCGTCAATGCGAGCGACTATCTGCGTTCTGTGTTGGTCAAGGCATTGGGCGAAGAACGTGCCTCTAGCCTGTTGGAGGATATTCTCGAATCGCGCGAAACCACCACCGGCATGGAAACACTGAACTTTATGGAGCCGATGAGCGCCGCCGATCTGATCCGCGACGAGCATCCACAAATCATCGCGACCATTTTGGTCCACCTGAAACGGGGTCAGGCGGCAGATATTCTGGCGCTGTTCGACGAGCGCCTGCGCAACGACGTGATGTTGCGTATCGCGACCTTCGGCGGCGTGCAACCGGCCGCGCTGGCAGAACTGACCGAAGTTCTGAACAACCTGCTCGATGGCCAAAACCTCAAGCGCAGCAAAATGGGTGGGGTGCGCACCGCAGCCGAGATCATCAACCTGATGAAAACGCAGCAGGAAGAAGCCGTTATCGACGCCATGCGCGAGTACGATGGCGAACTGGCGCAGAAAATCATCGACGAGATGTTCCTGTTCGAAAATCTGGTGGAAGTCGACGATCGCAGCATCCAACGCCTGTTGCAGGAAGTGGAAGGCGAATCCTTACTGGTCGCGCTCAAAGGTGCGGAACAGCCGCTGCGCGAGAAGTTCCTCAAGAACATGTCGCAACGCGCCGCCGACATTCTGCGCGACGACCTGGCCAACCGTGGCCCGGTACGTATGTCGCAGGTAGAGAACGAACAGAAAGCCATCCTGTTGGTGGTCCGTCGTTTGGCAGAAACCGGCGAAATGATTATCGGCGGTGGCGAGGACACCTATGTCTGATCGCATCAACACCCTGCCCTGGCAGCCATGGTCGCTTAACGATCTGACCGAACCCAAGCCAGAGATTGCCCCTCTGCCGGTGGCAGAGACTTACGGCATCCCGGTGGACGACACTGTCGCCCAGGAGCAGCAATTGGCCCAGTTGCGCCTGCAGGCCGAGCAACAGGGCCAGCAGCTGGGCTATGCGGACGGTCAGCAAAAGGGCTACGACGCAGGATTTCAGGCCGGCATGGAGGACGGTCGCCAGCAGGGCTTGCTGGAGGCGCAACAGCAGCAACAGCCTCTGACTGCCCACTGGCAACAGTTGGTGACCGAATTCCAGCACACGCTGGATGCGCTCGACAGCGTAATAGCCTCGCGCCTTATGCAACTCGCCTTAACCGCCGCCAAGCAAGTGCTCGGTCAGCCCCCGGTGTGTGACGGAACCGCTCTGCTGGCCCAAATCCAGCAGTTGATCCAACAAGAGCCTATGTTCAGCGGCAAACCGCAGCTGCGCGTTCATCCGGATGACTATCAGCGGATAGAGCAGCAATTAGGTGCGACCCTCAGCCTGCACGGCTGGCGGTTGCTGGCGGATGGCCAATTGCACCCGGGAGGCTGCAAGGTCAGTGCCGATGAAGGCGATCTCGACGCCAGCCTGGCAACACGCTGGCACGAACTCTGCCGCCTTGCCGCGCCGGGGGACGTGTAATGACCCTGCGCCTCGGTCGCTGGCTGACGTCCCTGGACCAGCTGGAAAAACGCATTGCCCACACCCCGACGGTACGCCGCTATGGCCGTCTGACACGCGCTACCGGGCTGGTGCTCGAAGCCACCGGGCTACAATTGCCGATTGGCGCCACCTGCCTGATCGAACGTCACGACGCCAGTGAAGTGCAGGAAGTGGAAAGCGAAGTGGTCGGTTTTAACGGTCAGCGGCTGTTTCTGATGCCTCTGGAAGAAGTGGAAGGCATTGTCCCCGGCGCCCGGGTTTACGCCCGCATCTCGCCCGAAGGGCAAAGTGCCGGCAAACAATTGCCACTTGGCCCGGCATTGCTGGGACGCGTGCTCGACGGCAGTGCCAAACCGCTCGACGGCCTGCCTGCACCGGAAACCGGCTACCGTGCACCTTTGATCACAGCCCCGTTCAACCCACTGCAACGCACGCCGATCGAACAGGTGCTGGACGTCGGCGTACGCACCATCAATGGCCTGCTGACCGTCGGGCGCGGGCAGCGTATGGGCCTGTTTGCCGGTTCTGGCGTGGGGAAAAGCGTCCTGCTGGGCATGATGGCGCGTTATACCCAGGCCGATGTGATTGTCGTCGGCCTCATCGGTGAACGCGGCCGCGAGGTCAAAGACTTTATCGAGAACATCCTTGGCCCTGAAGGCCGGGCACGTTCGGTGGTCATTGCCGCACCGGCAGACGTTTCCCCCTTACTACGTATGCAAGGGGCCGCCTACGCCACCCGTATCGCCGAGGACTTCCGCGATCGTGGTCAACACGTGCTGCTGATTATGGATTCGCTAACCCGTTATGCCATGGCGCAGCGTGAGATCGCCCTGGCTATTGGCGAACCCCCGGCAACCAAAGGCTACCCACCTTCCGTCTTTGCCAAACTGCCGGCGCTGGTAGAACGTGCCGGTAATGGCATCAGCGGCGGTGGTTCCATTACCGCCTTTTATACCGTCCTGACGGAGGGCGATGACCAGCAGGATCCGATTGCCGACTCGGCGCGCGCCATTCTCGACGGTCACGTCGTGCTATCGCGACGGCTTGCCGAAGCCGGTCACTACCCGGCTATCGACATCGAAGCGTCGATCAGCCGCGCCATGACGTCACTGATTGACGACGAGCATTACCGCCGGGTACGCAACTTCAAACAGATGCTGGCCAGCTATCAACGTAACCGTGACCTGATCAGCGTCGGTGCCTACGTCGCCGGCAGCGATCCACTGCTGGACAAAGCCATGACGCTGTATCCGCAGATGGAGGCCTACCTGCAACAGGGTATTTTCGAGCGCAGCGGTTACGACGACGCCTGCCAACAGCTACAACAGTTGATCGTTTAACGTCACTAAAGGCGCAAATCCGATGAAACCACAGTCACCCCTCATTACCCTGCGCGATCTGGCGCAGGATGCGGTGGAACAGGCAACGCAGCAATTGGGTCAGGTACGCAAGGCACAACAAGCCGCTGAGCAGCAGCTTTCCATGTTGCTCAATTATCAGGATGAGTACCGCCAGAAGCTGAATAACCAACTGAGTGGCGGCATGGAGTCGTCAAACTGGCAGAACTACCAGCAGTTTATCGGCACGCTGGAACAGGCCATTACCCAACATCGCCAACAGCTGACGCAGTGGGGGCAGAAGGTCGACCACGCCATGAAGCACTGGCAAGACAAGCAGCAGCGGCTGAATGCCTTCGAAACCCTGCACTCCCGTGCCCAGAGCGCGGAGCAGCAGTTGGAGAACAAACGGGATCAAAAACTGATGGATGAGTTCGCTCAACGCAGTGCACAAAGGAATCTACAACAATGAATCTCAACGCTTTGCCAGGCATATCGGCTCAGAGCGAGACCGGCTTACTGCCGGACGCACAGGCGCCGCTGGACGCGTCAGCGCTCTCCTCCGCCTTTGCCCAGTTGCTCGGTGCACGCGTGCTACCTGCCGACAAGTCCGCAGGAAAACTGTCACCGACGGCACTGGACGCAGAAGGTGAATCAAGCCCGCTCAGCCACAACCAACTGACGCAGCTTCTGGCCGCCTTCGGCGAGCGCGATGGGCTTATTACGCCCTCGTTATTACGTGGTAATCAGCCGTTAGCCAGCGACGCCGACGAAGAGCTGCCCTCAGATCAGCAGCCTCAAGACGTTGCTCTGCGGCCTGCCGGTGAGATCGACGCAGCCACACTGCAAGCCCTGTTCGCGATGCTGCCCATCGCCACTCCCCCTTCTGTACCAGGCACCGCCAAACTTACCGTTGAAGGTGATCAGGATGCCACTCAACCTGCCGCCCTGCTGACCGCCGCACTGGGTAAACAACCAGACGCCAAGGGCAGCCCGATAGCCGACGTACAGAAAACCCCGGCAACGCTGGCCAAAGATCCGCTCAACGTTGAAAGCCGCGCGGACAGCCCGCAACAGACAGCCGCAACGCACGACAAGATGGATACCGCCGCGTTGAAATTCAGCGCGGACGCGCAACCTCAGGCAGCGGTTAATCCTCACATGGCTCCACCGGTGTCCAGCCCGATAGCCGCATCGGCACCCGCGACCTCGCTGGTCACTGCGCCGCCAACCCCCCAGTTGAACGCCCAACTTGGCAGCCCAGAATGGCAGCAGGCATTGAACCAACAGGTCCTGATGTTCCATCGCAACGGCCAGCAAAGTGCCGAGCTGCGGTTGCATCCGCAAGAACTGGGGGCGCTGCAAATCACCCTCAAGCTGGATGACAATCAGGCCCACCTGCACATTGCCTCCGCACAAGGTCAGGTACGTGCCGCCGTCGAAGCCGCCATGCCGCAACTGCGTCATGCATTGGCAGAGAGCGGCATCAATCTGGGGCAAAGCAGCGTCGGGGGGGAATCCACACCCCAGTGGCAACAGGCACAGCAACAAAACGCTGAGCAGCAGGGCCGACCGGATTACCGCGATCGCCACGGTGACAGCAATCTGACCGGTGAGGCTCTCAGCGCGCCGCTGGAATTGCAGGCGATGGCCCGCGCCGTCAGCGGCGTTGATATTTTCGCCTGAGCCACCGCAAACGTCCAAGCTGGCACGCTTTTCTCTGTCTATTCTGGCTATTGCACGCCGGAATAGACGCGATAATACCGCTACCCGTCATAGTTGAAGCTGCATCATTGTTGGCTGCGTTTGCGCACCCCGGTCACATAGTTATCTATGCGCTTGGGGACTGACAACCAGGCCGTCGCGACGCAACTCCAATTATTTTGGATAAATTATGTCATGCGTGCGGCTTTTACACGCGCTATATACCCGCGAGATCTTAGGTTGCAGCTTGAAAGACGACGGGTATAACAACAGGAATTTGATTTAGCTATGTCTCAAAATACCCTACCGGCAGCCCCTAAACGCTCCCTTCTGGTCATTCTGCTGGTGTTGATCGCCGTCATCGCCAGCGGCGCGGCCGGTTACAGCTGGTGGCAGCTCAAGCAACATCAGAGCGGCGCGCAACCTGCCGCCAAACCACAACCGCCGGCCGCACCGGTATTCATGCCGCTGGACACCTTCACCGTCAATCTGATGACGCCCGATAACAACCCGGATCGCGTGTTGTATATCGGCCTGACATTACGCTTGCCGGACGAAAACACCCGCCGCCAATTGAACGATTTCCTGCCGGAAGTGCGCAGCCGTCTGCTGATGCTGCTGTCACGTCAGGAAGCGGGTCAACTGAGTAGCGAACAAGGGAAGCAGCAACTGGTGGCGCAAATTAAGGACGTGCTTAGCCCACCGCTGGTTAAGGGACAACCGAAGCAGGTGGTCAGCGATGTGCTGTTCACTGCCTTCATATTGCGGTAATCACTATGGGCGACAGCATTCTTTCACAGGCAGAGATCGACGCCTTGCTCAATGGAGACAGCGCGGGTGATGAACCCGAAGCCGTCACCAGCAACGAGAGCGAGGTCAAGCCGTACGATCCGACCACC
Organism: Serratia sp. CoH_122_TC_1; assembly: GCF_058191755.1. NCBI lineage: Bacteria > Pseudomonadati > Pseudomonadota > Gammaproteobacteria > Enterobacterales > Yersiniaceae > Serratia > Serratia sp. CoH_122_TC_1. The sequence continues at coordinate 86,090 of NZ_JBXWLA010000016.1, read as the reverse complement.
CAGCGCCGCGTGGTACGCGAGCGTCTGCACGCGCTGGAAATCATCAATGAACGTTTTGCCCGGCAGTTCCGCATGGGATTGTTCAACCTGCTGCGTCGTAGCCCGGACATTACCGTCGGCCCGATCAAGATCCAGCCGTATCACGAATTTGCCCGTAATCTGCCGGTGCCAACCAACCTCAACCTGGTGCACCTGAATCCGCTGCGTGGCACCGCGTTATTCGTGTTCGCACCGAGCCTGGTATTTATCGCCGTCGATAACCTGTTCGGCGGCGACGGCCGCTTTCCAACGAAAGTGGAAGGCCGTGAGTTTACCCCCACTGAGCAGCGGGTGATTAAACGCATGTTACGCCTGGCGCTGGACGCCTACGGCGATGCCTGGAGCGCGATTTACAAGATCAATGTGGAATACGTGCGCGCAGAAATGCAGGTGAAATTCACCAATATCACCACCTCACCGAACGACATTGTGGTGACTACGCCGTTCCAGGTGGAGATCGGTGCGCTGAGCGGTGAATTCAATATCTGTATTCCGTTTGCGATGATTGAGCCGTTACGCGAGCTGCTGACCAACCCGCCGTTGGAAAACTCACGGCAGGAAGACAGCCATTGGCGTGAAACCTTAGTGAAGCAGGTGCAACATTCCGAGCTGGAACTGATTGCCAACTTCGTCGATATCCCAATGCGGCTGTCAAAGATCCTGAAGTTGCAGCCAGGGGACGTATTACCGATTGATAAGCCGGATCGCCTGATTGCCCACGTGGACGGCGTACCCGTTCTGACCAGCCAATACGGCACGTTAAACGGGCAATATGCCCTGCGTGTTGAACATTTGATTAACCCTATTTTGAATGCTCTGAGTGAGGAACAGCCCAAATGAGTGATCCTAAGCAACCGTCTGGCGAAGGAAAGGAATCCGTGGACGATCTGTGGGCTGATGCGTTTAACGAACAGCAAGCTACTGAAAAAACGTCTGCAAGTGACGCCGTGTTCAAATCGCTGGAACCGCAAGATGCAAGCGGCAGCCTGCAAGATATCGATCTGATCCTGGACATCCCGGTCAAATTAACCGTCGAACTGGGCCGTACCAAAATGACCATCAAGGAGCTGCTGCGTCTGTCGCAGGGATCTGTCGTGGCGTTGGACGGGCTGGCGGGTGAACCGCTGGACATCATGATCAACGGTTATCTGATCGCCCAAGGCGAAGTCGTGGTGGTGGCCGACAAGTTTGGCGTGCGCATTACCGACATCATCACCCCTTCCGAGCGCATGCGCCGCCTGAGCCGCTGATGAATCCAAGCACGACCACGCCTAACGCAGGCACTTTGCAATCCTCCGCGCCGGCGCTGCCGGCCGGTTCGGTGCTGACGCAAGTCAGCACCGCGCTTGGCGGTATCCTGCTCTTGATCCTGCTGGCAGGTTGGCTTTTCCGTCGTCTGGGATTTGCCCCACAGGCACGCAACAGCAAACTGCTTAACCTGCGTGCCAGTTGTCAGGTGGGACAACGTGAGCGCGTGGTGGTGATCGAGGTGGATAACACCTTATTGGTGCTCGGCGTCACTGCACAGCAAATCACGCCGTTACATACCCTGCCCGCACCACCGAAAGACAGCACGGTAGCCGACACGGTGCCGCCGGCGGATTTTCGCCAACTGATGCAAAAAGTTCTGAAACGCCCGGAAAAATCGGCATGAAATTCCTCGTTCCTTATATCGCCTCATTTGCGCGGGGCAAGCAATGCCTTTGCGGTATCACCGCGGCCTTGCTGTTAGTCAGCCCGGCGGCTTTCGCACAGCTGCCTGGGCTGATCAGCCAACCGCTGGCTAACGGCGGCCAAAGTTGGTCATTGCCAGTGCAAACACTGGTGTTGCTGACGTCGCTCAGTTTCCTGCCCGCCATGTTGCTGATGATGACCAGTTTCACCCGCATCATCATTGTCCTTGGGCTGTTACGCAATGCGCTGGGTACCCCGTCAGCGCCGCCGAACCAGGTGATGCTTGGACTGGCACTTTTCCTGACCTTTTTCATCATGTCACCGGTGTTCGACAAGGTTTATCAGGACGCTTATCTGCCGTTTAGCCAGGATAAAATCAGCCTGGATGTGGCGTTGGATAAAGGCGCGCAGCCACTACGCGAGTTTATGCTGCGCCAAACGCGTGAAACCGATCTGGCGCTGTACGCCAAACTCGCTAACCAACCCCCGCTGGCGGGGCCGGAAGCGGTGCCTATGCGCATTCTGTTGCCTGCCTACGTCACCAGCGAGCTAAAAACGGCGTTCCAGATTGGTTTCACCGTGTTTATTCCTTTCCTGATTATCGACCTGGTGGTCGCCAGCGTTTTGATGGCGTTGGGGATGATGATGGTACCGCCGGCGACCATCTCGCTACCGTTCAAACTGATGTTGTTCGTACTGGTAGATGGTTGGCAGTTACTGCTCGGCTCACTGGCGCAGAGTTTTTACTCGTAACCCGGCGCTCACGCCACCTCTGAAGGAAGCATAATGACACCCGAATCGGTCATGGCACTGGGCACCGAAGCGATGAAAGTGGCGCTGGCGCTGGCAGCCCCCATGCTGCTCGCCGCGCTGGTCAGCGGCCTGGTGGTCAGCCTGCTGCAGGCCGCCACCCAGATCAACGAAATGACGCTGTCGTTCATTCCAAAAATTCTGGCGGTGGTCGCCACCATCGTGATCGCCGGGCCATGGATGTTGAACCTGCTGCTGGATTACATGCGTACGCTGTTCACTAATCTGCCAAATCTGATTGGTTAATCATGCTCACATTTGATAGCGCGCAGTTCGGCGTCTGGCTGAGTCAATACTTCTGGCCATTGCTACGCATTCTGGCGCTCATCAGTACTGCTCCGGTCTTCAGCGAAAAGCAAATCAGCAAGAAGGTGAAAATTGGCCTCGGCGGGCTGATCGTGATACTGATTGCGCCCGGATTGCCAATCAGTACTGTCCCCATTTTTTCCGCAGCCGGGTTGTGGCTGGCGGCTCAGCAAATACTGATCGGTGTGGCGCTGGGCCTGACGATGCAATTTGCCTTTGCGGCGATACGCTTGGCTGGCGAAGTGATCGGCATGCAGATGGGCTTGTCATTCGCCACCTTCTTTGACCCCAGTGGCGGGCCGAATACGCCGGTATTGGCACGGCTACTCAATTTGCTGGCCATGCTGCTGTTCCTCAGCTTCAACGGCCACCTGTGGCTGATTTCACTGTTGGTGGACAGTTTCCATACCCTGCCTATCCAGGCGGAACCCTTGAATGGCAATGGTTTTCTGGCGCTCACCCAAGCAGGCTCGCTGATCTTTATCAACGGCATGATGTTGGCGTTACCGCTGATATGCCTGTTGCTCACGCTGAACCTGGCGCTGGGCCTGCTCAATCGCATGACCCCTCAGCTGTCGGTGTTTGTTATCGGTTTCCCGGTCACCATGACGATAGGTATCATGACCATAGGTATGATGATGCCGATGCTGGCACCGTTCTGTGAGCACCTTTTCGGCGAATTCTTCGATCGTCTGGCCAGCGTCATCGGCAACATGACGCCTTAATGTTAGCCAACCCGTGCGGCTTAACGGCCGCCCCTCTCCGAACAAACTGGCAGTAAACCCCCTTTCTCGCTATAAAAAGTTGAAAAAAACAGATAAACACTATTTGGCTTCAATTAATCTTATTGCCTTGAATAATAAAATACCCCCCTTAGAATGGCCTTGTTAAATATAAAGCCATCAGTAGAAAACCACCCTGCCATCCATTAATTTTCACAGGATAAAATACAGGAGCGCGATTAAAAAAGAACGCATAGGGAAGTAGAAATATAAAACACATTCCATCTCCGCAAGGATAAAACAGCCACTCACCGGGGTCAGCCGGCGGGTCAGGCATATTTATTATCTGCGGTGTTTTTACCTCTATTCTCAGGAGCATAGACATGAAAGCAAAAACCAACCGAAGAGCACGAAGAACCTTGGGCCTGACGCACTGGGCAACCAACCGGATTCAGATTGCCCTCTGCCCGTCGGAAAAAGACGGGAAATGGAAAATGATTAAAAAGAAAAAATAACGCTGCCGTTATCATTAAATATAGATATATAACATCTATAATTATTCCTCAGTCCGCAATAAATACCTCGGCGTTTCACGGCGTTAAATAAGGCGGATATGACACATCTATTTTTTGTGTCTGTCGAAAAAAAGGCACGTCACTCAAACCTTAGTGGGGGAAAGAGTGACGTGCCAAACAAGTGCGCCCGGTTTCAAGAATTCTCTACAGAGATAGAGTTTTCTAAGCACACCCAAAGGGTTACCCGCTATGGCTTCACAACGGGTGTTTATTATTGCCGTTCATTCTGAGCGCGCGCTGCCTGCTGCGCCCTCACTAAAGGCGATTTATCATCGCTATGCCTATCGATTTCAGGCTGCAGCCAGAAACAAGGCCCGTGAATGGGCCTTGTCGTGCAGGCAACCACGCTGCGGCTTGAAAGACGACGGGAATTAGCGGTTCATCTGGAACAGCGACATACCCTGCATATCGCCGAAGGTCTTGTATGACGCCTGCAACGCGGCCTGTTGCATAAAGTAAGCAGAGATCGATTCGGCCAGATCCGCATCCGTCAGCGCACTCATTTGCACCTGGTTGGTCATGTCGCGCTCTTTGCCAATGCTGTCCAACTGATCCATTTCCTGCAGTTGGCTCCCCAATTCGGCGCGCACGCTGAGCACCTTGTTGTAGGAGTTATCCATGCCGCGACTCGCCTTGGCCAAGGCATCAGTCACCTGCTGCTTGGTGGCGTCGTCCGCATCCTGCTGCGGCGTTTTCAGCGCCTTCAGGGCAATGTCGATGCTCTCAAACACGTTGGCAACCGGGGCACTGCCGTCCGGCTCAGGTTTCGGGTTGCTGGTCAGCGCCATAAACACCCCATCACCGGTATGGCCGATGGTCATAGTACGGTTGGCGTCCACCTTCTGTTCGACCGCCTTGTCACCGCCTTTATAGCTTACGGTTCCACCTTCATCGACAAAGGGTGGCTTATCGTTCACGTAACCGCCAAACATGTAGCGGCCATTGCCGTCGGTGCTGTTAGCCAGATTGAGCAGTTGATCTTTCAACCCCTGTAACTGCGTTGCCAACGAGTCGCGGTCGTTATCACTTTTGGTGCCACCCGCGTTGACGATCAACGTTTTGATGTCGGCGATGGTGGACGTTGCACCGGCCAACACGTTTTCTTCCATCGAAACGCTCTGCCGGGCAAAGGTGCGCGCGAGCGTATACTGGTTGTTCTCGGCCTGTGACTGCGACAACATCACCGCCTGCGATGCCGCCAGCGGATCGTCAGAGGGGTTGATCACCCGTTTGCCCGTCGCCAGCTGCTCGGCAGCCTTCATAAACAACGACTGGTTGCCGGTGATACCGGACATGTTTTGTTGGTACATCATGCTGGTGCTCATGCGCATGCTGTAGGTTCCTCACTGTGAGCGACCGGCACCATCAAGGCCGGTCGGCAATTAAATCAACGGATACTCAACAGGGTGTCAAACAGCGAGCTGGCAGTTTCAACCACCTTCGCATTAGCCATGTAATATTGCTGGAAACGCAACAGCTCACCGTACTCTTCATCCAGATTAACGCCGGAGATCGACTGCTGTTGCTTGGCCAGCTGCGTGACAATGTTGCCCTGCGAGGTCGTCGCCACCTTGGCGGCGGCGGTCTGGTTGCCGATGCTGCTGACCATGCTGGCGTAGGCACCGCTAAACGTGGCTTTGCCGTCCACCAGCTTTTGGGTTTGCAGATCGATCAGTTTTTTGGCGTTTTCATTGTCGCCGCGGCCGCTGTCATCCTTGCCGGCAGCAGCAATTTTCGACGTGTCGCTGATGGCGACTTTCAGGCTACCCGCCACGTCGCTGACCGGCTTCACGGTAAAGCTGTCTTTGGCCTTGGCGCTACCGTCGATGCTGACCTGCAGGCCATCAAAGCTCAAGGTAGGCTTACCGTCGGCACCCGTGCCCGCTGTAGCGTTCACCTTAACGTTGTCCGGCAGGCGGCTCACCTGCCAGTTGCTGCCGTCGAACTCAACGCGGTAGTCGTTGGCTTTCACTTTACTGGTATCGGTATAAGAAACCGACAGTGAGGCGTCACCCGTATTGCGGGTGTTATCCACCACACGGCCTCCACCAAAGCTGAAGAAGTCGGTACCAGCGTCGCCGTTCAGATCGAAACCTGCGCGGTGCTGCTGATTAAAGTTATCTGCCAACGCCAGTGCAATCTGCCCCAATTGGTTACGCGCGCCGTCCAGCGTTTCGCTGCGGAACTTGAACACGCCGCTCAGACTGCCACTATTGATCTGGCCCTCAGGCACTTCGCTGGCACCGTGGCCGCGGTCATAGCCCAGGGTCAATCGTGCAGGATCGCTGCTGGAAGGGACTGCCGACACCTGGTAAGTGGTGCTGCCTTGCACCAGCGTCAGGCCGTTAGCGAATGAAACCGTATAGGCATCACCATCCTGTTGGGTCACCTGGACACCAACCACTTTATTCAGATCCGTCACCAGTTGATCGCGCTGATCCAACAACGCATTCGGCTCGCCGCCGCTGCCGCGCAGGCGAGTGATCTCGTCGTTCAGGCGGGCAATCTGCTGGCTGTAACTGTTGATCTGTTGTGCGTTGTCGCTGATCTGCTGGTTGACGCCGCTGTCCATATCACGCAGGTATTTGTCGGTGTTATTGAACTGGTTAACCAAACCGTTGGCTTTGCCCAGCACGGTCTGACGCGCAGAGTCATCGCCAGAATTGCTCACCAGGTTTTGCAGGTTAGTGAAGAAATCCTGCATGTTGGTCGACAACGAGTTGGTTTTGCTCGCCAGCAGGTTATCTATCTGAGAGATTTTCTCGTAGTAGGCACCCTGCGCTTCGGCATTGCCCTGTGCGCTACGCAGTTGGTTGGTAATGAACTGGTTGTATTCGCGATTGACGCTGGTAACGGTTACGCCATTACCGATAAAACCGCTCATGGTACTTAAGCCGCCGTTCTGCGCCAGAATGGCGGTCTGGCGGTTATAGCCGGCCACGTTGTAGTTGGAAATGTTGTTGCTGACGGTACTGAGCGCCACCTGAGCCGCATTCAGTCCGCTCATCGCGGTATTGATTAAGCTATTGGACATAAGAATTCCTTTTGCTGCGGTGCCGGTGGCCCACAGGGTTTTATTAAGCTGCTGAGTTTGTTCACTCAGCCTGTCTCGGTTATCGGCAAAAAACGGGGAAACTTGATAGGGAATTGCTGGCCTTTATTCATGATTCATAACTTTCGCAAATCCCCCAATAATGCGCGTGGCAACAAGGCGGCCTCAAGCGGGGTAACCCACCGGCCTGCACTGGTCCGTCAGGAGTAAGGCCCACGAATGGGCCGAATAGCACCTTCACCCCACACCGTTATCGCGTCAGGAATGAAGGGGGATTTAGAACAGGTCCTTCAAGTCATGGGTATAGGCTTTTATCACCTGCTCACCCGTGTTTTTCATTTGCTGAATCACACTGACCAACTTGTTGGCGTATTGAGGATCGGTGGCATACCCGGCCCGTTGCAATGCATGCGCCGCCTGTTCAGGACTGCGGGCATTGGCCACGTCGGCGTAGCGCGGATTATTCGTCAGCAGTTTGACGTAGTCGGCCATCGCCTCGACGTAAGACCCGTAAACGCGGAATTTCGCCTTGATCTTCTTCGCTGCCCCCTGTTCAAACTCGGTCGTGGTGATTTCGGTCACCGGACCGTCCCAACTCCCGCCTGCCTTGATGCCGAACAGGTTATAACTCGGTGCCCCTTCGGCGGTCGGGATCTCGCGTTGCCCCCAACCTGATTCCAGCGCGGCCTGCGCGACAATCAGCTGATGCGGAATACCGCTCTGCTGACTGGCGACCCGTGCCGGGATAGACAGTCGAGCAACAAAGTTGCCGTTATTGAGCGTCATTGGTGCCGCCGAGGGGGCCTTCGGCACCGCACGGCGGATCATCTGCTCCAGCGCCTGATTTGGCAGCGCTTGCAGCACCTCGTTGTCCAACGCCATCGGCGACAGGCCTGCGGTTTCACTCGGCACAGCATTGGCATTGCCCATCTGCTTGACCATCATGTCGGCCAGCCCCAGGCCTTTCTGCGACATCTGCTGGGCAATCTGCTGGTCGTACATTGAGGTGTACAGCCGCGTTTGATCGCTGCTTAGCGCGCCATCCTGCGGGAGCGCGGCGCGCATGCTCTTTAGCATCATCTGCACGAACATGCCTTCAACCTGCTGCGCTACCTGTTTCAGGTTGCCTTGCGGATCCGCCGCCGCATCACGCTTCAAGCCGTTTAGCGTCTGGGCGTCATAGGCCGCGCCCGATATCGCCATCAAATCCCCAGCCATCAGATGATTTCCAGCTTGGCGCGTAAACAACCGGCACTTTGCATCGCCTGCAGGATCGACATCAAATCGTTCGGTGTCGCACCCAGCGCATTCAGCGCACGGATCACGTTGTTCAAATTAGCGCTGGCATTCACCTTTTGCAGCGAGCCCCCCTGCTGTTGCACAGAGATCTGGGTATTTGGCGTCACTACCGTCTGCCCGCCGCCAAACGGCGTCGTTGGCTGGCTGACGGTATTTTGTCGATCGACCACCACTGACAAGTTGCCCTGCGCGACGGCACAAGAATCCAGGATTACGTCGCGGTTCATTACGACAGAACCGGTTCGTGAGTTGATAATCACCTTGGCGTCAATCGCCCCCACGCTGACGCTAATGTTCTGGATTTCGGCCAGGAAGCGGACTTGTGAGCTGTTGCCCTGCGGCACCAGCACCTGGATCGTACGGGCATCCAGCGGTGAAGCCGTTCCGCCCCCACGCTGGCGGTTGATGGCGTCGCTGATTTGCTGCGCCAGCGTAAAGTCTTCATCATTCAGTTGCAGGTTAATCACGCCACCGGCACCGAAGGTGGTCGGCAGCTCTCGTTCAATGGTCGCGCCATTGCTGATGCGGCCACCCGCCAGTTGGTTGACTTGCACGCTGCTCCCACCGGCCGACGCGCCAGCCCCCCCGACCAGCACGTTGCCCTGCGCCAATGCGTAGACCTGATTATCTACCCCTTTCAGCGGCGTCATCAGCAAGGTGCCGCCACGCAGGCTTTTAGCGTTGCCCATTGAGGACACCACCACGTCAATATTCTGACCCGTACGTGAAAACGGCGGCAGCTTGGCGGTGACCATAACGGCCGCCACATTTTTCAACTGCATATTGGTGCCCGGCGGCACGGTGATACCCAGTTGCGACAGCATGTTGCTCAGGCTCTGGGTCGTGAACGGTGTCTGCATGGTCTGGTCGCCAGATCCGTCCAGCCCGACCACCAACCCGTAACCAATCAGGGCGTTATCACGAACCCCCTGCACCGTAACCAGATCGCGAATGCGCTCCGCCGCGGCCGGCAGGCTCAGCGCGCCCATCACCAGCACCATTAGAAATTTCTTTAACATTGGAACCTCATTCACCTTAGCCACAAGGCGTTATTGTCGCAGGCAGTTTGAGGGCTGACAGCGCGCAGGGAGCGGAGCATACACGCGGTACGTGACGGCCCCGAGCACTGCCCAACCTCAAAATGGCACGTAAAATAGCCTGTACTCAAAACGGAGAGACATTTAAGAAGAAGCGCTGCAACCAGCCCATGGTCTGCGCCTCGTTGATATAGCCGTTGCCGACGTATTCAATACGTGCGTCCGCCACCTGGGTGGAGGTAACCGAGTTACTGCCGCTGATCGTGCGCGGGTTGACCACCCCGGAAAAACGAATGAACTCGGTGCCCTGATTGATGGCGATCTGTTTTTCCCCTACCACGTGCAGATTGCCGTTGACCAAGACCTGGTTGACCGTCACGGTAATGGTACCGCTGAAGGTATTATTGGCGTTGGCCCCGCCCTTGCCACCAAAGGTGCTGTCGCCGGAAATATCCATATCGGCACGCGCGTTGCCCAGCAGGCCGTCCAGGTAACGCGGTGATGTGGCAACGCCGAATTTGCTGGCGCCGTTGCGACTGGCGTTGGCGGAGGAGCTTTTGCTGGCACTGACGTTTTCTTGCAGCACGATGGTCAAGGTATCGCCGATGTTGCGCGGACGACGGTCTTCAAACAGTGGCTGATAACCGTAGTTCATCGGCTGCACCGTCTGGAAAATAGAGCCGTTCGGCACGGGCGCACCCGCCGGTGCTGGCTGCGCCGTGGTAGCACCGTCCACCAGGGGTTTATGTGGAATGTAAGCGCAGCCGCTCAGCGTCAGCATCGCCATTGCCGCCAGCCAGCGTTTTCCTTGCGGCTGCTTTTCCATCAGATATGTGGTTACCACGGGTATCGCCTTTGTTTCACAAAATAGGGTTACGGGCGCAACAGCGCCCGTCAATTACAGTTGCGTCAGTTTTTGCAGCATCTGATCGGAAGTCGATACCGCTTTGCTGTTGATCTCATAGGCACGCTGGGTCTGGATCATATTGACCAACTCTTCCGCCACGTTGACGTTAGAGGTTTCCACGTACCCCTGATACAGCAGACCGGCACCGTTTAATCCGGGCGTGCTCTCGTTCGGCGCACCGGAACTTTCGGTTTCCTGATACAGGTTCTCACCCATGCTTTCCAGGCCGCTGTCATTGATAAAGGTGGTCAGTGTCAGTTGGCCTACCTGCTGGGCGGCGGTTTGCCCCTGCAGGGTGGCGCTGACGATACCGTCACGGCCTACGGTAATACTCAAGGCATTGGCCGGAATGGTGATCGCCGGTTGCACCTGGAAGCCACTGGCCGTCACCAATTGTCCGTTCTGATCTCTCTGGAACGAACCATCACGGGTATAAGCCAGGGTGCCGTCCGGCATCATCACCTGGAAAAAACCCTGCCCCTTGATGGCGATGTCCTTGCTGTTGTTGGTCTGCGACAGGTTGCCCTGGCTGTGCAGACGTTCGGTCGCCACCGGACGAACGCCGGTACCGATCTGCAACCCGGACGGTAACGTCGTCTGCTCGGAGGACTGTGCCCCCGGTTGACGCATGGTCTGGTACAGCAGATCTTCGAACACCGCGCGCTGACGCTTAAAGCCGTTGGTACTGACGTTAGCCAGGTTGTTGGCAATCACGTCCATATTGGTCTGCTGCGCATCCAGACCGGTTTTGGCAATCCATAAAGATGGGATCATGGGTTATTTCCTTGCTTATTAACTCATTGATAACAACGAGTTGGCGCGCTGTTCATTTTCATCCACGCTGTGGATGACCTTCATCTGCATCTCAAAACGACGGGCGTTGGCGATCATATCGACCATGGTTTCCATCGGTTTGACGTTACTGCCTTCCAGCACGCCCGGCATCACCTGCACCAGCGGGTCGTTCGGCAACTGATTGCCACGCTGCTGCTGGGTTTCCGGCGTCAAACGAAACAGGCCGTCATCGCCGCGCATCACTTCACGCGCATCGGCCTTCACCAGTTTCAGTCGGCCGATCTGAGCGATGCTGTTCGGCGGGTCGCCCGCGTTCAGCGCCGAGATAGTGCCGTCTGCGGCGATAGTGATCTCCGACGAAGGCGGTACCTCGATCGGCCCGCCGTCGCCCATCAGGGGCACGCCCTGCACCGTCAGTTGCCCGGTGGGGGAGATCTGAATATTGCCGTTACGGGTGTAGGCTTCACTGCCGTCCGGCAGGCTTACGGCCAAAAAACCGTCCTGCTGCAGCGCAACGTCCAGCGGACGCGCGGTGTAGTTCAGCGCCCCTTGGCTCATGTCAGCACCCGGTGTGGAAGCCGTTACCAATGTACGCGTCGCCAGGCTCGGGCCGTCTACCGGCACCGCGCGCAGCGCCGACAACTGGGCACGAAAACCCGGCGTCGAGGCGTTGGCCAAGTTATTGGCGGTGACCGCCTGCTGGTCCAGCGTCTGCCGTGCCGCACCCATCGCGGTATAAATCGCGTGATCCATAACTCAATCCTATTAGCGCAGGCTAACCAGCGTTTGCAGGATGGAGTCCTGCGTCTTGATGGTCTGAGCATTCGACTGATAGTTGCGCTGGGCAACAATCATATTCACCAGCTCCTGGCTAAGATCGACGTTGGACGACTCCAGCGCACCGCTGGCCAATTTGCCAAGCCCGCCGCCGCCTGCCAGACCCACGCGCGGTTGACCTGACGCGCCGGTTTCTTGCCACACGTTATCGCCCTGAGAAGCCAGGCCTTCCGGGTTGGAGAAGTTAGCCATCACGATCTGCCCCAGTACCTGCGTCTGCTGGTTGGAGTAGATCCCCACGACCGTACCGTCGTTGTTAATCTGGAAGTTGGTGTATTCACCTGCCGCGTAGCCGTCCTGCGAGACTTTGCTCACCGAGTCGCTGCTAACGTTCTGTTGCATACTGCCGGCAAAACTCAGCGTGAAGTTCTGCGCCGGGGCACCGTCTTTGCTGCCCATCGGGATCAACATGCTGAAATCACCCACTGCACCCTGGGTACTGGTGGTGCTGACCAGATTACCGCTGGTGCTGAACTGCATCGTCCCTGCATCCACCGGTTTCTCGCTGCCGTCCTGGGTATAGACCTGCCACTTGTTATCGTCGGTCTTCACAAAGTAAGCATTGATGTTGTGTGCATTGCCGAGTGAATCATAAGCGGTGATGGTGTTGACGTAGTTGTAGGAGTCCTGCTTGGTCGGATCGAACGTTTTGTTTTCCGGCACTTTATGCGTGGACTTCAGGTTAGCCACCATAGAACCAGAGGAAGAAGCCTTGGCGTTCATCATGCCTTCAGGAATGCTCAGCGGCACCGGGTTAGCGCCCTGCTGAATGGTCGGTGGCGTACCGGCTGCCGGGTAGCCCGTCAGTTGCAGACCTTGCATGTTGGTCAGGTTACGGTTTTCATCCAGTTTGAACTGGCCGTTGCGGGTGTAGAAGATACCGCCATCCTTGTCCTGCATGCGGAAGAAACCGTTGCCGGTGATGGCCACGTCCAGCGCACGGCTCGTACCGGTGGTGGTGCCGCCCTTAAAGTTCTGGGTGATACCGGACACCTTAACGCCCAGCCCAACCTGCGACCCAGCAAACATGTCGGCAAAAGAAACGCTGCCAGATTTAAAGCCGGAAGTGGCAGAGTTGGCGATGTTGTTACCAATCACGTCCAGGTTGGTTGCTGCCGCGTTTAAGCCGCTTACTGCCTGAGAAAAGGCCATGTCATTCTCCGAATAGTGTTTAGGCATCCATACCCGTCATACTTCAAGCTGCAGGTGTGCAGACCGCCTTGACTCACCCGAATCGGCTACCTGAGGAAGCGCATCGGGAATCGTTCAGTGGCCGCCCCTGCGACCCGAATTATTTTGGGTATAACCGAGTGAAATACATTGTTGTGCTATAAGATCTGTCGAACATCTTCCAGTGTGGCGCTACCCGCCAGACCAAGATCCAGCTTGGCACCGTTGCCATCGCGGATTACGCCCTTGACCATGCCAAAATGCAGGCTGCGGGCCACCAGCTGTTCGCCATTGCCCTTGGCGTTGATCGCCACTTTGTAGGCACCGTCGGGCGCGGCACTGCCGTCATCCAACGAGCCATTCCATGTGAACGAATGCACGCCGGCGGTCAGACCGCCGATCTCAATGGTACGTACCACTTGTCCGTTAGCATTGGTGATGGTCGCGGTGACCTGGTCTGCGGCACGTTCCAACTCAACGCCAAATGGCGTGGTGCTGACCTTGCCCTCTTTGCTGCCGGCCAGAATGTTGCTGCCGGGGACCATCACGCCATGGCCGATCAACGCAGTGGCCTGCAGAGACTGGTTGCTGTTGATCTGCCCGGAGATCGACCCCAGTGTGGTGTTGAGTTTCTCGATGCCCTGAACGGTATTGATCTGTGCCAACTGGCTGGTCAGTTCATTGTTCTGCATCGGGTTGGTGGGATCCTGGTTCTTCAGCTGCGCCACCAGCAGTGTCAAGAAGCTGTTGTTCAGATCCTGGCTGTTGGTGGTTTTGCTGTTAGCCCCGATAACGGTGTTATCCAGCGTTTCATTCGTCGTTGCGGCAATAGCCATGGTGATCTCCGGTTATTGACCCAACGTCAGGGTTTTCATCATCATCGACTTGGTGGTGTTAAGCACCTCGACGTTGGCCTGATAACTCCGGGAGGCAGAAATGGTGTTGACCATCTCGCCTACCACGTCGACGTTCGGCATACGTACGTAACCCTTGGCATCGGCCAGCGGATTACCGGGCTGATACACCATGCGCTCCGGTGCGGGGTCATCCACCACTTGTGCCACTCGCACACCGCCCGTTGGCTGCCCAGGTGCGGCCGCCACTTCGAACACAACCTGTTTGGCACGGTAGGGTTGACCGTCCGGGCCGGTCACACTGTCGGCGTTGGCCATGTTGCTGGCACTGACGTTCATGCGCTGCGACTGTGCGGACAGCGCAGAGCCTGAGATATCAAATATATTCAGTAATGACATGAACCTTATCCTTATTGCAGCACCGACATCATCCCTTTGATCTGACCGTTAATTAACGTCAGATCGGTCTGATATTTCAGGCTGTTATCGGCGAAATTGGTGCGCTCACGATCCATGTCCACCGTATTGCCGTCCATCGACGGTTGATCCGGTACGCGGAACAGCAGATCGAGTTGCGGTGGCTGCATGTTCTGCGCCGGGATGTGGCGTGCGGACGTCATATTCAGCGCAATACCACTGCCGCTGACGCGGCCCTGTTCCAGCACCTTATTCAGTTGGCTGGCGAAATCGATATCCCGCGCCTGATAGCCCGGTGTGTCTGCGTTGGCGATGTTGGCGGCCAGAATTTCCTGCCGCTGGGCGCGCAGGTTCAGCGCCTCTTGACCAAAGCGCAGAGCAGCGTCCAGTTTGTCGATCATGCTCCCTCCGCGAGGTTAGAATTTGGAGCCGACAGCATAAACGTCCCTTCCGCCAGCCTATCGTGGGAATAAGAGCAAAATGCGTCGCTATTTATCTGCTTAGCCTGCGCGCAGTCCGGGTACACTTACGCGCACCCTGATGGCTATTGAGGAAGCGATGATGAAAGGTAAAATGCGGCTGTTTGCCCTGCTGATGTTCAGCATGAACGCGCACGCCGACGATCTGGCGATGCAGATCGATCGCTTCATCAGCAGCCAGTTCAGTGGCAGTCCGGTGCAGGTCAAGGTGTTGGTGCGCACGCCACCATCCCAGTGGCCACAGTGCGAATTTCCGCAGCTTTCTCTGCCGCAGAGTGCGCGCAGATGGGGTAATATCAGCGTCTCGGCGCGCTGTGGGCAGGAACGGCGTTTTATCCAGACGCAGGTTCAGGTGATCGGGAAATACCTGGTGTCGGCGCGCGGCATCAGTGCAGGTCGCCAGCTTACGGCGGCGGACATCACGCTGAAAAGTGGGCGGCTCGACACACTGCCCCCACGGACATTGAGCGAACCCGGCAAGGCCCTCGGGGCCATCAGCCTGCGTAATATCAGCCCTGGCCAACCGCTGACCTTCGCGATGTTACGCCGGGCCTGGGTGATCAAGGCCGGTCAGTCAGTTCAGGTGACGGCACAAGGAAGCGGATTTAATATCACGGGTTCGGGCAAGGCGATGAACAATGCTGCCGCTGAAGACAGCATCCGCGTTCGCATGGCTTCCGGGCAAATTGTCAGTGGTATTGCCGGTGACGACGGCACTATCCGCATCACATTATAAAAATGTCTCCCCAAGATCATGGGCGTTGTCTCAATGCAGTCAACAAAGATGCAACTTCAAGCATGACGGGTATAAAGGTTTCTTAAAACCTGCCGATAAGAAAAACATAAGCAGTATTTTATTGGCCGCCAGGGCCGCAAAAAAATATCAGCCATTGCCTGCGCGGCGACGGCAACGATGGAGATTGACCATGAGTATCGATCGCACCCAACGGCTGCACCCCGTTCCGACGGTGCAACCGCGTGAAACGCCAGCTGAAAATCCACTTCAGCCGCGCAAGGCCGCACAGACAGAAAGCACCGTCAGCGGCACCCAGGTTAAATTGAGCGACGCGCAAGCGCGATTAATGCAACCGGGCACGCAAGATATTGATATGAACCGAGTGGATGCCATTAAACAGGCGATCCGTAACGGCGAGCTGAAAATGGATGCGGGCAAAATTGCCGATGCGCTGCTGCAAGACGTGCAAAACGACGCGCAGTGGATGTCAAACGGCAGCCCAACGCCAGAGGCTTAATCGGGCATTGCCGCCAGATTAAGACTCAGGGACTCTTTGAAAGGTGACTATTTGCAATGGATAATCTGGCGCAATTGATCAATAAGCTGCTGGAAACCCTGAATGCGCTGGATACAGTGCTGACGGAAGAACATGATTTGCTCTGCTCAGGCCAATTACCGGGTGTGGCGTTGCAACGCGCGACCGATGCGAAGAGCCAGTTATTGGCCACGGTAAACTATTTGGAACAGCAACGGCTACGCCAGGAAAGTGCACAAGGGCAGCAGGCCCCTTATTCTGCACATCCGTCCCTGGCAGAGGCATGGCAACACGTACAGAGGCTCAGCCAACAGCTGCGCGATAAAAACCAGCATAACGGTATGTTGCTCAATCAGCAGATCGACCACAACACCCAGGCGTTGGCGATCCTCGGCAAGCAAAATAAATCGCTTTACGGCCCGGATGGCCAGTCACGCAACACCAGCCTGCTAGGCCGAAAAATCGGCGTTTGACCTACGAGATGCCACCCGGTTGCCCTTCAACCGGGTGCTCTGCTTCTATTGCGATCGCACTCGCACTCTTATTCTCACCCTATCTTATTAGCCGCTTTTTATTTGCAGAGTGCTGCGCAATGCCGGCATTTGGACTTTTACCTTCCCAACGCCTTCCCTCACCCTGTGTTGGTTTTCAAATTACTTTATCTATACCCTTAAAGGGTATAATTTCACAGGGAGGATGGATAGCCGATATTTATCTCACCAAAACGTTTCAGGCATTCGCCGCTCATGAACGTATCAGCGACGCTACGGTGATTAAGGCCGCTCGTGAAATACAAAACAAACTGTACGATGCCAATTTGGGCAGTTGCGTGTATAAAAAACGCGTTGCCAGAGCCGGGGGTGGAAAACGCGGCGGTTACCGAGTGCTTATCGCTTTTCGGGATGAAGAACGCCTGTTTTTCATGCGGGGGTTTGCCAAAAATGAAAAGAACAATATCGCTAATGATGAGCTCGCCGGGTTGCAGTGTCTGGCTGCACTCTATCTGGATTTCTCGCCCTTCAGGCTTTATCCGTTGGTTAATGACAAGAAGTTGAGGAGACTGACCTATGAGCAAAATCCTTGCTGAGATCCATCAAGAGGTTCAGGAACTGCATCAGTCGGGTTTTGTCGACGATGTCACTATGCGAACCTTCAACATGCTGTGTTTACGCCCGGTAAAACAGTACACCGCTGCCGACATCCGCGCCCTGCGCGAGCGCGAAAACGTCAGTCAACCGGTGTTTGCCTTGCACCTGAACGTCAGCAAAAAAGCGGTGCAAAAATGGGAGCGCGGTGAAGCTGTTCCAAATTCCGCCGCAATGAAGCTACTTTCGCTGGTCGAACACAACGGGCTGGCAATCCTTGCCTAATCCGTCATTCGTAATTAACAATCACCTGATTGCTTATCACGCGCAGTGGCGGGTTTAGGCTACCGCGCGCCTGCACGTAATAAACAAAGCGCAGCTCGGCGTTGGCCGGTTCGCCCTGTAACCCGCTGCTGCTACCGCTGCCGCCGCCCAGCACAATACAGCGGGTTAAGGTGCAGAGCTGTGCTTGCATGCCCGCCGGTTCGCCAGCCAGCAGTTGGTAGCGCCAACTGACGCTGGTGATACGCGCATTCCCGTCCGGTAACGCATTAGGCGCACGTAGCCCTGGCGATTCCCCCCGCTCACCCCCGTATTCCAGCGTGGCGCCGACACTGTCGGCCACCCAGGAACCGGATATCGCCTGTACGCTCATCGGCGCCAGCAGGCAAATCAGCGCCAAAAGCCGTTTCATTAAGCTGCCCCTATCGTGGACGTCATACGGATTTGTCGATCGTCATTAATTTCCAGATTTGACAGCACCACAATCTGCGGCAGACTGCGGCGCAGGAAGCGTGCCAGCAGCGCCCGCAGTGCGTGGTTCACCAACAGTACCGGCGGGGCACTGAGCATTTCCTGTCGCTGGAGCGCCTGCCTGGCCTGTTCCAGTAAACGATCTGCCAGCCCCGGCTCGAGCCCTCCACCGCCCTGCAGCGCCTGCAATAACAAGCGCTCAAGTTGAGTATCCAAACCAATAACCTGAATTTCACCGTTGCCCGGGAACCACTGCTGGGTTATCGCCCGTCCCAATGCAACGCGCACCACGGTCGTCAACTCATAAGGATCGGTTTGCGACGGCGCATGCTCCGCCAGGGTTTCAATAATGGTACGCATATCGCGGATCGAAACCCGTTCAGCCAGCAGGTTCTGCAACACCTTATGCAACGTAGTCAGCGACACCACACCGGGCACAAAATCTTCGGTCAGTTTAGGGATATCCTGGGCGACACGATCCAACAGTTGCTGCGTTTCCTGTCGACCAAACAGCTCGCTGGCGAACTGACCAATCAAATGATTAAGGTGGGTGGCTACCACGGTACTGGCCTCAACCACGGTAAAGCCCTGGATCTGCGCCTGTTCGCGCAGCGCACTGTCAATCCATACGGCTTCCAGGCCAAAGGCAGGATCGGTGGTTTTGTCTCCGGCCAGCTCACCCACGGCGTTGCCCGGGTTGATGGCCAACCAACGTCCCGGCTGCGCTTCACCACTGCCTATTTCGACCCCTTTCATCAGGATACGGTAGCTCGCAGGGGGCAATTCCAGGTTATCGCGTATATGCACGACCGGCGGCAGGTACCCCATTTCCTGGGCAAACTTTTTACGGATACCGCGGATACGGCCGAGCAGCTCGCCGTTCTGCTGGAAATCCACCATCGGGATCAGGCGGTAACCGACCTCCATACCCAAAGGATCTTCCAGCTGTACGTCTGACCAACTGGCTTCCACCGCCTGCGGATTGTCCTGCGCTACCGGCACTTCTTGCACCTTCGGCGCTTGCTGATCGCGCCCGCGCAGCCACCAGGCTAGCCCTAACAGGCCTGCGGTGAACAGCAGGAAGACCAGGTTCGGCATTCCCGGGACCAGCCCCAGCAAACCCAGCACAGCCGCACTGAGTAACATGACGCGTGGATTGTTGAACAGTTGGCCAACCATCTGCTCGCCAACGTCCTGATCGGTGGCCACACGGGTGACGATAACACCCGCGGCAGTGGAGATAACCAATGCGGGGATCTGCGCAACCAGGCCGTCACCGATAGTCAGCAAGGTGTAAGTTTCTGCTGCAGTGCCCAGTTCCATCCCGTGCTGAAGTACGCCGACCAACAGGCCACCGACCACGTTCAACACCATGATCATTAAACCGGCTACCGCGTCGCCACGCACAAATTTACTGGCACCGTCCATCGAGCCGTAGAAATCAGCTTCCTGTGTGACTTCAGAACGCCGTTTTTTCGCATCCTCTTCACCGATCAACCCCGCGTTGAGATCGGCGTCGATCGCCATTTGCTTACCCGGCATGCCGTCCAGCACAAAGCGGGCGCCCACTTCGGCAATACGCCCGGCACCCTTGGTGATAACCATAAAGTTGATTAACACCAAAATGATAAACACCACAATACCGATGGCGAAGTTACCGCCGACCAGGAAGTGACCAAAGGCCTCCACCACGCGACCGGCAGCGGCTGAGCCGGTGTGCCCTTCCATCAGGATGATTCGTGTCGAGGCGACGTTCAGCGACAGGCGCAATAAGGTCGAGAACAGCAATATGGTGGGGAATGCAGCGAATTCCAGCGTACGCTGGGTGAACATCGCCACCAGCAGCACCATGATCGACAAGGCAATATTGAAGGTGAACAGCAGATCGAGG
Source organism: Serratia sp. CoH_122_TC_1 (assembly GCF_058191755.1). NCBI lineage: Bacteria > Pseudomonadati > Pseudomonadota > Gammaproteobacteria > Enterobacterales > Yersiniaceae > Serratia > Serratia sp. CoH_122_TC_1. The sequence goes on along the minus strand of NZ_JBXWLA010000016.1, from coordinate 66,117 downwards.
ATAAATGCCGGCAACGGCAACACCATCATCGACAGGATCATCAGAATCAGTATCGGGCCAGCCAGCACCTGCCACTGCGTATCTTTAAAACTGCCCGGCAAACGAAGCAAGGCGGCTAAATTAGCCATCAGAGTTACTTTCTCCAGCAAAATCCAGTGCTTCCGGCACCGGTAAACGTTCAGGTTTTTTCGGGATCAATCCCCCTTCACGCCGCCAGCGTCTTAGCTGGTAAACCCAGGCCAGAACTTCGGCCACGGCGGCATACAAGGTAGCGGGAATGTGTTGTCCAATCTCGCTGTGCCGATACAATGCACGCGCTAACGGCGGCGCTTCCAGCATAGGGATGCGGTGCTCCGCACCCAGTTCGCGGATGCGCAGTGCAATCTCGCCGGCCCCCTTGGCCAGCACTTTCGGCGCGCTCATCTTTTTGTCGTTGTACTGCAATGCGACAGCGTAATGCGTCGGGTTGGTGACGATGACGTCAGCCTTGGGCACGTCCGCCATCATGCGTCGGCGAGCGATGGCACGCTGCTGCTGACGGATGCGCCCTTTGACGTGCGGATCACCCTCTTGTTCCTTGAACTCGTCACGGATGTCCTGCTTGGTCATCTTCAGCTTTTTGAAGTGGCTCCACAGCTGATAAAACACATCGAACGCCACCATTGGCGTCAGCCCAAGCACAACCAACAGGCCGCAAAAGATGATCATGTGCAGCGCGTTACCCAATGCATCGAGCGGTTGTTGCGTCACCAGATGCAGCATCGCTGCCCAGTTGTGCCACAAGAATAAACCGGTGATCCACCCGACCAACGTCGCCTTCAGGATGCCCTTCAGCAGCTCCGCCAGCACCTGGCTGGAAAAGATCCGTTTCAACCCCGACAGCGGGTTCATGCGCTTTAAATCAAATTTGAGTGATTTACCGCTTAGCAGCACGCCGCCCAGCAGCATAGGAGCCGTGAGCGCCACCAGCGTCAGCCCCGCCATGATCGGTAATAGCGCCCACACCGCCTGCCGCAATAGCATGCCCAATTGGTGCAACATCTGCCTGTCGTTGCTGACCATGCCGTGATCGAAATTCAGGCCCTGCGTCAACATTGCCGCCAGCTGTTGCGCCATGTTGCCGCCGGAGACCCAGATGATCGACAGCCCTGCCACCAGCATCAGAACGGATGTCAGTTCACGTGAGCGTGGGATCTGGCCATCTTCGCGCGCCTTCTCCACCCTGTGGGGCGTGGGGGCCTCGCTCTTTTCCAGATCGCTGTCTTCGGCCACGGGCGCGCTTCCTGTGCGGGGGGAATAAAATTGCGGTCAGCATGCCAAAAAAATGCCGATTTCATTGGCGGAACAGCGGGGAAAAAGACGGGTTATTTGAGGGATGAAGGTAAGTGGGCCATATCCTGTCGCTGAAAACATCAGGGACGCAGCCAGGCCGCGTCCCTGAGCGCGTTAGAAACCGAGGCTATCGAGCAGATCGTCGACTTGCGCCTGGTTGGCAATGACGCCGGCACCGTTTTGGTCGAGCTGCGGGCCATTGAGCAGGCTGTCGTTCGGCTTTTTCTCTTTCGCCGGCTGTTCTGGAATATTTTCCATCAGCACCATCAACAGCTGCTTTTCAATCTCCTGCACCACGTCCATCATGCGTTTGATCACCTGACCGGTCAGATCCTGGAAATCCTGCGCCATCATGATTTCCAGCAACTGGGCGTTAGTGAACGCCGTATGCTCTGGCACCTGTTCCAGGTACTGACGGGTGTCGGTCACCAACTCGCGTGCGTCGTCCAACTCAATGGGATCGGCAAACCAGTCGTCCCAGCGGCCCTTTAAGGCTTTAGCCTCTGACTCCAGCTCCGCCTGACGCGGCTGAGCCGCCTCAACGCAGTTCAACGCCCGTTCCGCCGCCTGCGCCGTCATGGTGACCACGTAATCAAGACGATCGCGTGCATCCGGGATTGCCTCTGCCGCCTGGGCGATCGCCTGATCGAGCCCCAGTTCGCGCATGCTGTCACGCAACATGCGTGTCAGTTGGCCAATGCGGGAGATTATCTCCCCCGCGGTTGCCGCATCGCTGGCAGGCATTGGAATGTCTCTCATCGCCCTCTCCTTACATGCCCAGTTTTTCAAAGATCTTATTGAGCTTTTCTTCCAGCGTTGCCGCCGTAAAAGGTTTCACCACGTAACCGCTGGCGCCAGCCTGAGCCGCCGCGATAATGTTTTCTTTTTTGGCTTCTGCCGTCACCATCAGCACCGGCATACTCGCCAACGCACCGTCAGCACGAATAGTTTGCAGTAATTCCAGACCGTCCATGTTGGGCATGTTCCAGTCGGAAACCACAAAATCGAAATCGCCGGCACGCAGTTTGTTCAGCGCATCCGCACCGTCTTCGGCTTCTTCTACATTGTTGAATCCTAACTCTTTCAACAAGTTTCTGACGATACGACGCATAGTGGAAAAGTCATCCACCACCAGAAACTTGAGGCTCTTGTCTGCCATTTTTATTCCTAACCTTTTAAATTATTCCAAACAATAGCCACCTCACGGCAGCCATTAGCGATAGCCCTATCAATAAGGGCATAAAATCAAATACGCAGCGCTTGGCCACCGGCAATTTGCGCCAGCATGCGCTGACTCATGCGATCCAGTTCCACCACTTCATTAACCCCGCCCGAGGCAATTGCCTCACGCGGCATTCCGAAGACCACGCAACTGGCTTCGTTCTGTGCCAGCGTATAGGCACCGGCACGGTGCATTTCCAGCATCCCTGCCGCACCGTCATTACCCATACCGGTCAGGATCACCCCCACCGCATTGCGCCCTGCATACTGCGCCACCGAGCGGAATAGCACGTCCACCGATGGCCGATGGCGATTCACCGCCGGGCCGTCGTGCAGCTTCACCTGGTAGTTGGCCCCGCTGCGCGATAGCTCCATATGCCGGTCACCCGGCGCGATATAAGCATGACCCGGCAGCACGCGTTCGCCGTCTTCGGCTTCTTTCACCGTGATCTGACAAAGCTTGTTCAACCGTTCGGCAAATGAACGGGTAAAGCCCGGTGGCATATGCTGAGTGATCAGCAACGCAGGGCTGGTCGCCGGCAGCGGTTGCAGTACCTGACGGATGGCTTCCGTTCCCCCGGTAGAAGCCCCAATGGCGATTAACTTTTCGCTGCTGAGCAAGGGAGCATGACTGAGGATCGCCGGTGCCGGGCTGTTAGAGCGCTGTGGTAACCGCGCCTTGGCCGCCGTGCGGATTTTTTCGGCAATCAGTTCGCTGTAAGCCAGCATGCCTTCGCGAATACCCAGCTGCGGTTTCGTCACGAAATCAACCGCCCCCAGCTCCAGCGCCCGCAAGGTAATTTCCGAACCTTTACCGGTCAACGAAGACACCATCACCACCGGCATCGGGCGCAGCCGCATCAGTTTTTCAAGGAAATCGAGCCCATCCATACGCGGCATTTCGACGTCCAACGTCAGCACCTGTGGATTAAACTTTTTGATCAGATCGCGAGCAACCAGTGGATCGGGAGCACTGGCTACCATCTCCATGTCGGAATGACCGTTGACAATCTCGGTCATCAACTGCCGCATAAGTGCCGAATCGTCTACGCACAATACTCTGATTTTATTCATTACCTCTCCTTGGTCAGGCCATACACGGTCTGCCCACGCAAGTAGAAATCCCGGCTGATCTGGCTAAAGTTCTCGGAGTGACCGGCAAACATCAGGCCCCCCGGTTTAAGCAAGGGTACAAAGCGGCGCAGAATGCGCTCTTGTGTCGCCTTATCGAAATAGATCATCACGTTGCGGCAGAAAATAGCGTCAAACTGGCCCGGCAGCGCCCACTCGGGAGCCAACAGGTTAAGTGACTGGAAGTTCACGCGCCCCGCCAGTTCAGGTCGTACCCGTACCAGTCCCTGATGCGGGCCGGTGCCGCGCAAAAAGTAACGCTGCATCTGCGTCGGCGTCAGGGTGCGCAAATCTTCCTGTCGATATACCCCCGCTTCGGCCTTTTCCAATACCTGGGTATCAATGTCACTGGCCCATACCTGGCAGCCAGTGGCACGTTGCCCCAGCACATCACTCAGGGTGATCGCAATCGAATAGGGCTCTTCCCCCGTCGATGCCGCAGTACTCCACACGCTATAGCCGTTTGGCCGCTGACGCGCATGCTCCGCCAGAATGGGGAAGTGGTGCGCTTCGCGGAAAAAGGCCGTCAGGTTGGTGGTCAACGCATTGATAAATGCCTGCCATTCGGCACTGTTTGGGTCGCTTTCCAGCAATGCCAGATAGTCGCCAAAGTCATTCAGGCCCAATAAACGCAGGCGACGCACCAAACGGTTGTAAACCATCTCTCGTTTGTGCTCCGCCAACACAATGCCGGCACGCTGATAAATCAGCTGGCTGATACGCCGAAAATGCACGTCCAGCAACGGCAAACGTTGCACCATCTGCGTCAGTAATGTCGCAGGGTCACGATGAGGAATCGACGGTGCCGGTTTCATACCATCTCACTTAGAAAAAACGGGCTGCTTATGCGGTTTGACAATCTGAGGCTTCCTTTACCACGGGTGAAACGGCGTCTTTCGCGTTAACAGGGGCAGCGAAGTTATCGTCCGCCAAGCGGAACACCGATACTGCGTCAGCCAGAGTAATTGCCTGATCTTCCAGTGCAGTCGCCGCCGAAGCCGCTTCCTCCACCAATGCGGCGTTCTGTTGAGTTACCTGATCCATCTGGGTTACCGCCTGAGTCACCTGTTCGATGCCGCGGCTTTGTTCGTCTGACGCGGAAGCGATCTCGCCCATGATGTCGGTAACCCGGGTGACCGAACGCACGATGTCCTGCATGGTGGCACCGGAATTTTCCACCAGTACTGAGCCTTGCTTAACACGGCTGACTGACTCGTCGATCAGGCCTTTAATTTCTTTCGCCGCCTGTGCACTACGCTGCGCCAGGTTGCGCACTTCTCCGGCGACCACGGCAAAACCACGGCCCTGCTCACCGGCACGTGCTGCCTCTACCGCTGCATTCAACGCCAGAATATTGGTCTGGAAGGCAATGCCGTCGATAACGCTGGTAATGGCGCCAATCTTCTGAGAACTGTTGGCAATGTCATGCATCGTGGTCACCACATCGCCCGCCAGTTCACCGCCCTTGGCTGCGGTCGTTGACGCATCCCGTGCCAACTGTGAGGCCTGACGTGCGTTATCGGCGTTTTGTTTCACCGTGGCGGTCAGCTGCTCCATGCTGGCAGCGGTTTCTTCCAGCGAAGCGGCTTGCTGTTCAGTGCGTGAAGAAAGATCGTTGTTCCCCTCAGAGATTTCCTGCAAGCCAATCAGGATCGACTCGGCACCGTCGCGCACCGCACCCACAGTGCCAATCAGCGATTGTTGCATCCGTTGCAGGCTGGCGAATAATTGGCTGATCTCATTACGCCCATACACCTGGATCGGCGTGGCCAAGTCACCGGCGGCAATGCGATCAAAATGGCTGCGCATAATATTCAGCGGCTGCACCAGCATGTTACGTAACCACCACATGGCGCTGCCGGTAACCACGACCAACATCAGCACGGCACCCGCCACAAACCAGCCGGACAGGGTGAACGAGCGTTGATTCGACGCATTGGCTTCGCTGACATTCGCGTTCACCAGCTGCAGATACTGAACAAAATCGGCTTCAAACAGATCCTGGGTTTTCTGCGTCGGCTGATCCATAAACGCCTGCAGATTATCGTTCTCCAGGAAGGTGATCAGCTCCCGCAGCGCGCTGCGCAGCCGGTCATAGCTTGCCTTGGTGGTTTCTGTCAGTTGTTGTTCCTGTTCGCTATTACGCGGCACCGCCAGGAACTGGTTAAAATAGAGGTCTGCTTTCTGCAACGAACTGCGCGCATTGCCCATCAGTGAATTCACCTGATCTTGCGGCAACTTGAGCGCTGAACGGGTACCGGCGCGGTTCAGCGTGTTGCGTGCCTGCAGTAACGACACCCAGCTTAAGCTAAGGGCGTCGCGCTGCTGGCTACCGAGGGTGATCAGGTTCAGATTATGGTTATCGGAACGGAAAGCGGTATACGACAAGCCGCTGGTGGCCAACTGCATAACACAAAAAGTCATCAACAACAGAAACAGACTGGTAGAGACGCGGATTCGGTTAAACACTGTGAACCTCCTTGCAGCCGGCCGATGGCCAGCTTACGACGGGGAATAGGCCTCCCCCAGAGACGGAAGGAGGCCCAAATGCCGGTTAGAACGTTTCCCAGTTATCCTGCGGATCGCTGGCGTTCATTTTTTTATGATTGAGTACCGGTGCTACTGCTGCCTTGCTCGTGACGGGCATTTTGAACTCGTCCTGGCCTGCCGCTTTAAGGCGGAATACCGCCACTGACTGCGTCAACATGCTGGCCTGTTCTTCCAGTGCCGCGGCTGCCGAGGCGGACTCTTCCACCAACGAGGCGTTCTGTTGTGTGACGCGATCCATTTCAGCCACGGCCTGGCCCACCTGATCGATACCACGGCTTTGTTCATCGGATGCCGATGCAATCTCACCCATGATGTCGGTAACACGAGTGACCGCATTCACGATGTCGCCCATGGTTTCACCGGCGCTTTCCACCAGTACCGATCCCATATCAACACGGTTGACAGAGTCTTCAATCAGGCCTTTGATTTCCTTCGCCGCCTGTGCGCTGCGCTGCGCCAGATTGCGCACTTCGCCAGCCACGACCGCAAAACCACGGCCCTGCTCACCGGCACGTGCCGCTTCTACCGCGGCGTTCAATGCCAGAATGTTGGTTTGGAAGGCAATGCCGTCGATCACGCCTGTAATATCAGCGATTTTCTGCGAACTACCGGCGATGTCATGCATGGTCTGCACCACATTGGCGACCACTTTTCCACCTTTCTGCGCGGTTTCGGACGCGCTCAATGCCAGTTGGCTGGCCTGACGGGCGTTCTCGGCGTTCTGTTTCACCGTTGCGGTCAACTGCTCCATGCTGGCAGCGGTTTCTTCCAGTGAGGCGGCCTGCTGTTCGGTGCGTGAAGAGAGATCGTTGTTGCCGGCGGCAATTTCGGATGCGCCACTATAAATAGCGTCGGCCCCCTGGCGTACACCGCTGACGGTCTCGATCAGTTCGCTTTGCATGTGCTTGAGGCTGGCGGCCAACACGCCCATTTCATTGCGGCTGGTCACGGCGATCTGCTGGGTCAAATCGCCGGCGGCGATCATCTTGATGTGTTCGATCATGCGGTTCAGCGGGCGTACCAGAATGTGGTGAATACCGCTCCACACCAGCACAATGACTGCCAACACGACCGCCAGCACAACCACCAATGTCCAGATGGCGAAACTGAAGGAGTTATTGCTGTCTTCCACTGCGCTCTGGTAAAGCTTGTCGTTCTGAGCCAGATAGGTGTTGTAGATGTCCTCAAAGGCGTCCTGATAGCTTTGCGTCGGCTGGTCAAAGAAGGCGTTGATCTTGCCCTCACCCAGCAATACGGTCAGTTCGGTGAGTGCGCCGTGCAAAATGCCGTATTGCTGCTTGAGTTTTTCGGCTGCTTGCGCGTCCTGGCGGGCATTGAGAGGAATTTTGTCATAGGCGGCATAGTGTTGCTCCGCGACGACCAGGTTACTCTTGGCCCGTGCCAGTAACTCGGCAACGGTGGCACCGCTGCCAATGTTATTGGTATCCATCATGTGGCGGATACCGGCACGGTTCAGGGTGTTACGGGCCTGCAGCAGGTTGACCCAACTTTCGTTCAGCTCTGACTGTTGCTGACGAATGGTCTGCAATACGGTGAAGTTTTCTTTATCATTCTTCAGTGAGGAGAAAAATAGCCCGCCTGAAACCAGCTGCAAGGCGCCAAATAACACCAGCACCAGTAACAGGCTGGTGACCACCTTCATACGATTAAACATGTTTTCCCTTGTTGAACGCCCGCGCGGACAGGCCCTGATTACGTTGATTGACAGAGTTATCGGCGCGACGGGGAATAACTTTATGCGGGGAGGTAACTATTTTTGGTAGGGTTCAGAGCGTGGTATGCAACGTTTGTATGTGGAACCATTATCGAGCGTCGAAATTCAGGGCGCAGCATGCGGCGCCCCTACGGGTATAATCATCCGCGAGTCAGGCGCTTTTCGCTACGCTGTCGACCAAGGACATCTCTTCGCTGCTCAGCAGCTTTTCGATATCCACCAGAATCAGCATACGATCGCCCAATGAGCCCAGGCCAGTCAGGTATTCGGTAGCCAGCGTAACGGCGAACTCAGGAGCTGGGCGGATCTGTTCGGTCGTTAACGACAGCACGTCAGACACACCGTCAACCACAATACCCACCACGCGCTGACCAAAGTTCAGTACGATCACGACGGTGTTTTCATCATAGGACACGTCCTGCTGAGCAAACTTCACGCGCAGATCGATAATCGGCACAATCACGCCACGCAAATTGGTCACGCCTTTGATAAACGCCGGCGTATTGGCAATACGCGTAACCTGATCGTAACCGCGGATTTCCTGCACCTTGAGGATATCAATGCCATATTCCTCATTGCCCAAGGTAAAAATCAGGAACTCTTGCCCTACCGTTTCGCCAGCCAGTTTGCTGACGGTTGCCAGTCCTGCCATGTCATTCACCTTTAAATCAATAGATTAATTATTATGCAGCTGCGTCCGTCTGACGCTGTTCGCGGTTCAGCGTTTGCAACGCCGAGACATCGACGATCAACGCCACACTGCCGTCACCGAGAATAGTGGCGGCGGAAATCCCCGGCACTTTGCGATAGTTGCTTTCCAGATTCTTGACCACGACCTGGTGCTGGCCGATCAGTTGATCCACCAACAGCGCATAGCGACGGCCAGCGCTTTGCAGGATAACGACAATGCCTTGGGTCGCGTCGGTTTTGGCGCCCTCAACCTCAAACACCCGGAAGAGTTCTACCAACGGCAGATATTCGCCACGTACCTGCAACACCCGCTCTCCGCCGGCCAACGGATGCAGATCTTCGGCCTGTGGCTGCAGTGATTCCATCACGGCATTGAGAGGCAGAATGAACACTTCATTGTTTACCTTGACCGACATCCCATCGAGGATAGCCAGCGTCAGCGGCAGCAAAATACGGATAGCCGTGCCCTTGCCTGCCTGAGAGTGGATTTCTACATGGCCACCCATTTCCTGAATATTTCGCTTAACCACGTCCATGCCGACACCACGACCGGACACGTCAGTCACTTGTTCGGCGGTGGAGAAGCCTGGCGCGAAGATCAGCATACCGACGTCTTCATCGCTCATGCTGTCGCTGACCGCAATACCTTGCGATGCCGCTTTGGCGAGAATTTTCTCACGATTCAGGCCCGCGCCGTCATCAGTGACTTCAATGCAGATATTGCCGCCCTGATGTTCTGCCGACAGGATCAGATTACCCACTGCCGACTTACCCGCCGCAACACGCGTTTCCGGGTCTTCAATACCGTGATCCAAACTGTTGCGAACCAGGTGCGTTAACGGATCGATAATGCGTTCGATCAGGCTTTTGTCCAGTTCGGTAGAACTGCCCTGCAATTGCAGCTCTACCTGCTTGTTCAGCTTGCTGGCCAGATCGCGAACCAAGCGAGGGAAACGGCTAAACACGTACTCCATCGGCATCATGCGGATCGACATCACCGACTCTTGCAGATCGCGCGCATTGCGCTCCAACTGGCTCATGCTGTTCAGCAGATCGCCGTGATTCACCGGGTCCAGGCTGCCAGAACGCTGCGCCAGCATGGACTGGGTGATCACCAGTTCGCCCACCAGGTTGATCAACTGATCCACTTTTTCTACCGCGACGCGGATACTGGTCGATTCGCTGGCCTTGGCGCGCGATTTAGGCGCATCAGCCATCGCCGGTGCCGGTTTGGCGGCAGGCACTGGCGGGGCTGCTGCGACGACAGGCTCCGGCTGCGGCGAGACAACGGGCGACGGTTCGGCCTGCGGCGGCGTGGAGAAGCTGATTTGCTCCGGTTCCAGCACAAAACACAGCACCGCACTGATGTCGTCTTCACTGGCGGAAGTCAGTAACGTGACTTCCAGGCTGTTGTCTGTTTGGTGCGGGTTCTTCACCTCGCCCAGATTCCCCAGCTCTTCGAGCATCAGCGGGACTTCATTCGGCTTCAGGCCGCACAAGCAAACGCGCATCCCGCCTTCGATCGCCTCAGGCGCAACAACGGCATGTTCTGTGACAGGTTGTGCAGCGGGAGCATCCTGCTGCTGTGCGTCTAATGCAAGCTGCCGCAGTGCCTGGCAAATATATTCAAAGCTGTCGGCATCCGGCTTTTGCGACGTTTTGTAGGCGTCCAGTTGCTCCTGCATAATGTCTTTGGTTTCCAGAAACAGGTTGATAATTTCGGTACTCAGGCTCATTTCCTGACGCCGCGCACCGTCCAGCAAGTTCTCCAACAGGTGAGTCGTTTCCTGCAGCACCGAGAAACCAAAGGTGGCTGCGCCGCCCTTGATCGAATGTGCCGCACGGAAAATGGCATTCAGCGGCTCAATGTCCGGAGCCAAGGGATCGAGCTCCAGCAGATGTTGCTCCATGTCGGCCAGCAACTCGTCTGCTTCATCAAAAAAAGTCTGATAAAACGCACTAATATCCATGCTCACGGGGTCACCTCTGCTGTGAGTCGCTGTTAGTTGGTGAAGGGAGAGCCGCCGGTGCTTCCGGAACAATGAGGGTTGCCGGGGCCGTTGCCGACGGCGCCAATGATTTCAGCTCGACCGGTTGGGCAATGTCCATCGCCGTGCTTTCGCCATTTTCGTGTTCGATGCCTTGCTGAGTTTGCTTGTTCAACACCAACACGGTGATTCGGCGGTTAATCGCATCGTCTGCGCCGTGTTGCTTGAGGCTCATGGTGGCGGCCATACCCACGACGCGCAGCACCTTGCCTTCCGAAAGCCCACCGGCGATCAGCTCACGCCGTGACGCATTGGCCCGATCGGCTGACAATTCCCAGTTGCTGTAACCCCGTTCACCCGTGGCATACGGAATGTCATCGGTATGGCCAGACAAACTGATTTTATTCGGCAAATCGTTCAGGATAGGCGCAATGGCACGCAGAATATCGCGCATGTAGCTTTCCACTTGCGCACTGCCGGTTTTGAACATCGGGCGGTTCTGGCTATCAATGATCTGAATGCGTAGCCCTTCATCCATCATGTTGATCAGTAGATGCGGGCGCAGCGCCTTCAAGCGCGGATCGGATTCAATCAGCTCATCAAGCTTTTCACGCAGTTTGTTCAGTCGCAGTTCTTCGTCACGCTTTTCCAAGGTGTCAATTTGCTTTTTCACCAACCCGTCCTGTTGGGTAGGGTCATCCCCACCGCCAGGGATCGGGCTGCTTTCCGAACTGCTCTTATCGCCCGCGGTCAACGCCACTTTCAGCGGTGTGCGGAAGTATTCGGCGATTTGTGTCAGCTCTTGCGGGCTGGCAATTGCCAGCAGCCACATCACCAGGAAAAATGCCATCATCGCCGTCATAAAGTCGGCATAGGCAATTTTCCATGAGCCGCCGTGATGGCTGGCATGATGCGACTTGCGCTTTCTGACCAAAACAACCGGGTGATTCTGCTTCATGCCTGTTCTTCTTCCGTCGCCTGCTGTGCCGGCGCTTTCACCCGACGCACATGTTCTTCCAGTTCAACGAAGGACGGGCGTTCAGTGGTGTACAACGTTTTACGTCCGAATTCGACCGCGATCTGCGGGGCGTAACCATTCAGGCTAGACAACAACGTGACCTTGATGCATTGCATCATTTTCACGTTTTCGGCACTTTTTTGTCGCAGCAACGTCGCCAACGGAGAGATGAAGCCGTAAGCCAGCAAAATACCGAGGAAGGTCCCGACCATCGCGTTGGCGATCAACGCGCCCAGTTCCGCTGCCGGACGATCGGCCGAAGCGAGTGCGTGCACCACCCCCATGACCGCCGCGACAATACCAAAGGCCGGCAATGAGTCGCCGACCATCGCCAGGCTGCCTGCCGGCACCTCGCTTTCCTGCTCAAAGGTTTCGATCTCTTCGTCCATCAACGCTTCGATTTCAAACGCATTCATGTTGCCGCTCACCATCAGCCGTAAGTAATCGGTAATAAACTCTACGAGGGTGTTATCGGCAAGAATGCGCGGATAATTAGAGAAAATTTCACTTTCCTGCGGATTATCAATATCAAACTCGAGGGACAACATGCCCTGCTGGCGGGATTTGGCCAATAGCCGGTACAGCAGCGCCATCAGATCCATGTACAAATCTTTGCTGTATTTCGAACGACGCATCAGTTTGGGAATGGCGCGCAGGGTAGACTTTATCGCCTTACCGTTGTTGCCCACGATAAAAGCGCCGATGCCCGCACCGCCGATGATCAAGAACTCTGCCGGCTGATAAAGTGCACCCAGATGGCCCCCCACAATCAGGTAGCCCCCAAAGACCGCACCCAATACCACGAGATAACCCAAAATAACTAACACACGCATTCCTTAAATTAACAATGTGGATGGAAGGTGGGATAAGCGCGCTGTTGAGCCGTATCGGCGCAGCCGGCTGGGCTGCGCCTATGGGTTCGTTCTGCCGAACCCGGTGTTTAACAACTCTGTTTATGCCCGTCATCTTCAGGTTGCAGTGGTGTTGACTGCAACCTGAACCATTGAGGGTATAGGTCTGGATAAACCGGCGCTGTCGCCGGCTCAAATCGCGCGTTTAACCTGCTCGTCCAGCAGTTGAGGAATAATATCGGCCAGTTGCGGCGAAAGTTTACGTCTTTTTACTGCGCGGGATGGGGGTTGGCATAAACTGCAAACAAAACTGTTCAACGGCTGGTGTGCGTGAGTAATAAAAGTACCGCCACAGCAGTTACATGCGGAAAGCTGCAGCATGCCACTGTCGACGAAACGTACCAATGTCCAGGCACGGGTCAGTGCCAACAACGGCGCCTCACCCGGTTGATAAGGACACTGTTCCAGGTAAAGACGGTAGGCTTTAATCACAGCCTCGACGCCAGTACAGTGCCCACTCTTCATCAAGAAGCTATAAGCGTTATAAAACATCGATGAATGGATGTTCTGTTCCCAGGTCATAAACCAGTCAGTCGAGAACGGCAACATACCTTTTGGCGGCGGGCTGCCGCGCAATTCTTTATAGAGCTTGATCAAACGCCCGCGGCTGAGCTGTGTTTCACTTTCCAGCATCTGCAAGCGGGCGCCCAGCGTAATCAGCTCCATAGCAAGCTGAATGTCCTTGGCTTCCTGAACGATACTTTTCTCTGCCATCATCAAGCTCTTTTCTTCGTTACACTACCGTCTTTACTCGATAGTTCTTGCAGTAAATGGCTTGATAGCAAAATGCCCGTATGGATTTGCTGCAGATCGTCCACGCGTGACTCTTTCGTCAGGCGTTCAATCGTATTGTGATCGTTAAAACGGAAGTGACAGACCAACTGGTTAGTCTCAGCCAGTTTGACCATTTGCGGTAACGTGAGTTGAGCAAGCGCGTCAGCCATAGTTTCATCAATACCCAGACGGAACATCGCCGAGGCTTTTTCATCATTAATCAGACGCTGTGCTAAAAGTAAATATGACAGGTTGATGTCATAAATATGCTTAAGTAATTCAGACGTACCCATATTCCCCATCCCGACAGACTATGTTTAAAAACATACGCTGGGTGATAATTTTTATCGCCCGTGACCTGGGTTTGTTCCCGAAGTTGGCAAATGAATCTCTGAATAACAGTCGTTATAAATTTTTCCACATCACTAAATTCGGACCATCATTCAGTATTTGATACGTGCGTAAACCAACGTGTATGGATGTACAGCATTTTGCTTCAGCAGTGTTTAGCCACCGTGAAACTATTTTTACAAAATTAATAAGATTATTCCTAATGCAGCGCAACTCTACCCCCGAACCATTAGCACACACAATGTAAGTAAGCGGCAATTTTAAATACAATGTGATCTAGATCACAAAAATAAAAAATATTTAAGCCAAATATCACGTAGTCAGTACGTTTTTTAACCTTGTTTTTGCTCAAAAAACAACCATAAGTAAAAAAACGTCTTAAAAACAATGTATATAAGCCAAAAAAATATCTTTTTTAGATCAATTCGAACAAAAGCATTACCAAACTAAAATAACAGAACAAAAATCTGTTCGTAGGCGATAAAGACAGTATAAATAACCGTTTAATAAACAATAAACTATCCGCATTGAAAAATAACGCATGTAAACTATAAGGTTATTAGGTTTCGGATTTGACTTAAACTTTGCCGTATTCGCTGTTTTAATTTTCAACGAATGCTCACGTTCGGTTAACAAGGTCTCACCTACGTTGCGAACAAGAAAACAGACGTAACGATATGTTTCTGGACAAACTGAGTAAAAATGGCAGGTTCTTGAAGATTTTTGACTGAAGTATCCCAAAACGATTTATCGGCAGGGTTAATTAAAACTTTAATAATTTATCGTTACTGCTTAAAAATAGTTAAATCTCATCAAATACCGACATTCCAATTAAAACCGCCCTGCTTGATTCACCGCCCTTATAAAATAAAACATAGTTTCGTTTTATTTTATGTACTGGTTTCATTATACCTCACGGATTTTACATCACGGACAGCAGAGCATACGCTCATCCCCAGGTAGGGTTGAGTATCATATTCATTGTGGAAATTTATTCGTCACCTGCCATTGCTGAAAGAGCGGATCTTCCGACAAGCCGAATGTACCCAGCGGAGCAAGACAAGGCTCCGGTGCCCACATAAACCAGCGTCGTCGCCCTCAAAACCTTAGCCAACGCCGTTGCCGGTAGGTGCTGGCAGCGCCATCCAGCCCTGCGATCCGGATTCATGTGCCTGAGACTTTCCTTATTTAGCAGTTTGATCAGCAGGATGGCATTGCCGATAGCGCACAGGCATATTATTATTCTGAGGCAGGATCGCCTGCGCACAGCCAATTATTACCGTATTGCAATTTATTTATTTGAAATTAATTTTTCAGGTCGCACATCACATTTTTGCTGCTGTCATGATGACAGGGTGATGTTTCTTCGTCCGGCTACAACTATTAACAGGCTATATTTTAATCATGACTGATACCCTGGATTACCTGATGACATTCCGTAAATGCACCAGCTTGGACAGCGTAGAAAAAGTGTACGATAAGCTTAACTATTCTATTGATAATGATATTGAAATCAGCAATATGTATCGTGCTGCGGATCACCGTCGCGCCGAGTTGGTTGCGGGTAAACTGTTCGATTTGGGTAAGGTGCCAAAAACGCTGTGGGCGCAAGTGCTATAATTGCCCTTAATTACTCACGCGTGCCCTTTATCTTTTATTGCTAAATAACGGCAATAACCCGGGATTTATTGACGCGCGTGATACAAAACACATTTATTAACGTCACCAGGCTCTACCCTTTGCCCTAAGAACAGGAAACAGGAGTGGAAGATGGGATATCAAAACGTTTTGGTTACCGTCGCGGTGGCGGCAGACAGCCACCGCCTGGTTGAAAAAGCCGTCTCTATCGTGCGGCCCTACAACGGTAAAATCACCCTGCTTAGCATGATCGCCAATCCAGAAATCTACAATAACTTCGCAGGGCCGATGCTGGGGGATTTGCGTGCATTGATGGAGGAAGAAACGCTGCTGTTTATGGAGGAATTGCGCCTGCGGGCCGATTATCCGATTGCCGATACGTTAATCGTACACGGCGAGTTGGGTGACAGCCTGAGCTACGCCAGTCGACAACAGACGTTTGATCTGGTGGTATGCGGCAATCACAGTGACAGCATGATGAACAAAGTCTCTTGTTCTGCGGCGCGCTTTATCAATACCAGCCACATAGACGTACTGATCATCCCTCTTTAACGCTGAGCACATTAGGCTATTCGCCCTTCATGATGATTGGCTAGACTTAGGTTCCCTGTCCGCATAAGGAGCTTCTGATGTCTCAGTCTATGCACCAAAACCGCCGTTTTTTGCTGGCCTCACGCCCACACGGTGAACCTACCGCTGACAATTTCCGTCTGGAAACCGTCCCCACGCCGCAGCCCGCTGCGGGCCAGGTACTGTTACGCACCGTTTATCTGTCACTTGATCCCTATATGCGCGGTCGCATGAGCGATGCCCCCTCTTATGCTCCCCCCGTGCAGATCGGTGAAGCCATGGTCGGCGGCACGGTATCACGTGTTGTCACGTCACAACATCCCGACTTCAAACCCGGCGACTGGGTATTAGGCTATGACGGTTGGCAGGATTACGCGCTGTCCGACGGCAGCGACTTGCGCAACCTTGGCCCCCACCTAGCTCACCCGACACGTCTGCTAGGCGTATTGGGCATGCCTGGCTTTACGGCTTATATGGGGTTGACAGAGATTGGCCAACCGAAACCCGGTGAAACCCTGGTGGTCGCAGCGGCCAGCGGCGCCGTAGGATCGGTGGTCGGGCAAGTCGCAAAACTGAAAGGGTGCCGCGTCGTCGGCGTCGCTGGCGGTAAAGAGAAATGTCGGTATGTCGTGGAGGAGCTGGGCTTCGATGCCTGTATCGATCACCGGGCACCTGACTTTGCGGCACAGTTGGCCGCCGCTTGCCCACAGGGCATCGATATTTATTACGAGAACGTCGGTGGCGCCGTGTTCGATGCCGTGATTCCGCTGCTGAACACCCAGGCACGTATTCCTGTCTGCGGCATTATCGCCCACTATAACGCAACCAACTTGCCTGCCGGGCCCGATCGCCTGCCGATGTTGCAAGGGCTGATTTTGCGTAAGCGCATCCGCATGCAAGGTTTTATTATTTTTGATGACTTTGCAGAAGGTTTTGACGAATTCCTGCGGCAAATGAGCGAGTGGATTGAGCAAGGGAAAATCAAATTCCGCGAAGACCTGGTTGACGGACTTGAGAATGCACCACAGGCATTTATCGGTCTGTTACAAGGCAAGAACTTCGGCAAGTTAGTGATCCGCGTAGGCGAGGACTAACCTCAGACAGGGCGCAGTCTTAGGCTGCGCCCTCATATTGCCTTAATGCACTGCACCGCCAGTCATCGATAAGTCCTCTCCGACAGTCAATGTGGTATGCACAATACTGCGCACCGCCTCGATCATGGTCGCTAATGCCATACTCGGTTTGCCGGGGTGATTCACCGCCAGCTCATGGCTATAAGGGATGTGGATAAACCCTCCTTTTATTGCCAGATTCTGCTGAGCGATGTGGTGACTCAAACCATAAAAGAGCTGATTACAGTTATAGGTACCCGCTGTCTGTGACACCCCAGCCGGAATCCCCCGTTGGCGCAGATGATGCACGATCGCTTTTACCGGCAACGTGGAGAAATAGCCCACCGGCCCGCCGTCCACTATGGGTATATCTATGGGTTGGTTGCCGGCATTATCAGGAATACGGGCGTCGATCAGGTTGACGGCTACCCGTTCAACGGATATTTCGGCTCGTCCGCCGGCCAGCCCAAGACAGATCACCGCCTTTGGGCGCACCCTGTCGATAGCCGACATCAACTGCTGATTGGACAGCCCCAACACGCACGCCAATTGGCAGACGACCACCTCAGCACCGGCGATCCGTTCCCCCGCCAAAGCCTGTGCAACCTGCCATGACGGATTAATCAGATCCCCATCAAACGGCTCAATGCCGGTCACCAATACCCTCTCCATCATCACACCTTATGTTGTTATTGAATCAGCGTGCTCTCAGCCTAAACAACGCGGTATGATTCTGGAAATGGATTATTGGTATATAGAGTATTCATAAAATGAATTTATCAAGCGTCGATCTCAATCTTCTGGTGGTGTTTGAAGCGTTGTACCAAACGCGTAATGTCACCGCGGCAGGCCGCACGCTGAACCGCGCCCAGCCTTCCGTCAGCAATGCCCTGACCCGGCTGCGGACCCTGTTTGGCGACCCGCTATTCGTCCGCAGTGGCGGCAGCATGATGCCAACCGCACGTGCCCACCAGTTGATGCCGCAAATACGCCCCGTACTGGAACAAATCCGTCATGCGTTGACGCCGCCGACCCACTTCGATCCCGCCACGGCAAACCAGCGCCGCTTTAGGTTAGCCGCCGGCGACTATGCCGATATCACGCTGTTGCCGCTCATCATAAGCCGACTGCGCCAGGACGCCCCCGGCATTGATATTCGCGTTTCGCGGCTGGATCGCCGCACGATAGTGCAGCAACTTGAGCGCGGAGAAATAGACGTAGCCCTGGGTGGGCATCTCAACGCGGAGGAAGGCATGCTGGTGCAACCGTTGTTTAACGAGAGCTTCGTCTGTATTGCCAACCAACAGCACCCGCAGTTGGCCGCCGGACACTGGGGCTTGCGAGAGTACCTCACCTTACCCCACGCACTTTACGCGCCGTC
This sequence comes from Serratia sp. CoH_122_TC_1, assembly GCF_058191755.1. Classification (NCBI taxonomy): domain Bacteria; kingdom Pseudomonadati; phylum Pseudomonadota; class Gammaproteobacteria; order Enterobacterales; family Yersiniaceae; genus Serratia; species Serratia sp. CoH_122_TC_1. The sequence goes on along the minus strand of NZ_JBXWLA010000016.1, from coordinate 47,715 downwards.
GGATGACGGATCTGCACGTGGGATCATAGACCGGCGGTTGGCTGACATGGGGTTGGAGCGGCGGGTTGCAGCGACGTTCTCTCACATTATTGCGTTGCCTGCGGTCGTCGCCGGCAGCGATCTGATCGCCACCCTTGCGTGCAGCGTCGCCAGACGCTTTTCCGATCCTGAAAAGGTCTGTTTCTTGCCACTGCCCTCGGAACTGGCAGTGGCTGAATTTTCTATCGATTTGATCGCGGGCCGACAGGCCAAGCGAGATCCTGCGCTGGCCTGGCTCTGTAATACCATCGCCCAGTTAAACGTGGGTGACATCCTGATTTAACCCCAGTACACCGGGGTTAGGCCCTACATTTTCTGCACCGTCTGATAAATATCAAGGTCAAAATAGCCATCGGCCTCACAGTCGTTGAGGTAATGCTCGTAACACACGCCTGCGGTGGGCTTGTAGCCACTGGCCGGCAGTTCTCGCTGATAGAAATCTGCCCAGGCTTTGCCAAAATCGCCATCGGTGATCTGCACGTGATAGATCCCGTATAACCCGGCAGGCAGCGTTTGCAGTGCGAATCCGTCATGAATCGGCGTTGGTAGCACAAAGTCATCCGGCACGGTAAACACCACGTCGGCCCGCAGTTGTTCAGGCGCGACCACCGACGGATCGTCCCAATACAACACCAGCCATTTGCCTATCGGGACCCCATGTTGCCGTTGCCAGGCCACCAGCTGTTTGACGCCCTGGGGAACAGTTTCCGGGTAAGGCCCAACGACCCGCACACCAGCCACTTTTTCTGCCCGTTTATCTTCAATTCTTAACGTCATTACCCGCTCCTGACACCCTGTTGAGCTCAACCTACGCGCCAATTTCGGTGCGCACATCCAGTAACTCAGGGAAGAAAGTCAATTCCAACGCCTTTTTCAGGAAGCTGACGCCGCTTGAGCCGCCGGTGCCCATTTTGAAACCGATGATACGTTCCACCGTCTTCATATGTCGGAAACGCCACAGGTGGAAGCTTTCTTCTATATCTACCAGCTTCTCCGCCATTTCATAGGCTTCCCAATACTTTTGCGGATTGTCATAGATCTCTTTAAACGCAGGCAGCAGATTTGGATTGCGTTGATAAGGTTGTGTCCAGTCACGTTCGATACACGCTTGCGGAATAGGCAGGCCATGACGTGACAGATAGAGCAAATATTCATCGTACAGGCTTGGCGCCTCGAGGATCGCCTTCAGCGCAGCGTGTTTTTCCGCGTCGTTACTGAACACTGCCAGCATTGCCGCATTCTTATTGCCCAGTAAAAACTCGATGGACCGGTATTGGTGAGACTGGAAACCGGAAGAGTTGCCCAGCACATCGCGGAACTCAACGTATTCCGACGGCGTCAGGGTTTCCAACACCGCCCACTGCTCAAACAACAGACGCTGGATCTGCTTAACCCGCGCCAGGATCTTGAAGCAATGGCTGAGCTTGTCCTGTTGCACCAAAGTTCGTGCCGCTTGCAGCTCGTGCAGCATCAATTTCATCCACAGTTCAGAGGTCTGGTGCTGCACCACAAAGAGCATCTCATCATGATGCTGCGGGTTGGACAGCGGGTGCTGACAGTCCAGCAGTTGGTCCAGGCACAGGTAGTCGCCGTAACTCATGCGTTTGGAAAAGTCGGTGACAATCGCGCTTTCTAATTCCCGTTTGTTCATCTGTTCTCTCCGCTGCGCCCACGACCGGAAGCGGTGTGTAGCGTGCTGCAACCAGAAAACAATAGTACATCCCCCCTCGCTCCGAATGACTATAAACGAGAGTTGCCTCGCAGTTTTTAACCTTGGGGAGACGGCTTTCATCCCTGCGAGGGCTTTCTGTTTATCCGCTGAGCAAATTGCCCCCGCACGGCTTATCGGCGGGGTTTCATCAGTGAATCATGCACATGAAAATCCTTTTTTAGTCCCGTCCCGGTGACGGTTGAATAGCCTCCCGACGCCGTACCATGAAAGACCTTTCGAAGGTGATCACCGTTTCACCTGTGGATTTGATCCCCCGCGTTTCCACCGTGATGATGCCGTTATTGGGCTGAGACTTTGAGGGACGTTTCGCCAGGATTTTGCTGGTTGCATAGAGTGTGTCGCCGACAAAAAGCGGATCTTTTAACCGTACTTTATCCCACCCGAGGTTGGCGACTGCCCGGGCAGACAATGCCTGTACCGTCATACCGCTGACCAGAGCCAACGTAATGCTGCTGTTCACCAGAACGCGGCCATATTCGGCCTGGGCGCTGTAAACCTGATCGAAATGCAAGGGGTGCTGGTTCATCGTCAGTAGGGTCAACCAGGTGTTATCAGCCTCGCTGAGAGTACGGCCAGGCCAATGTTTGATCGTCATGCCAGGATCGAAATCCTCGTAATCGCCACCCTGTTCTTCCACATATTCATTGTCGCCAATTCGTTTTAACATGCCGTTTTCTCCCTGGATTCGTAAAGCGCGATCGCCGCCGCCGTGTCTTCAATAGCCAGCCCCACACTGCGAAATAGCGTGGTCTGCCCTTTATTAGCCGCAACCTCGCCAAGAATCAGCGCGCCAAGTTCATGAAGCTGCTCCGGTTGGATATACCTTTGCGTGAGCGCTGTGCGCACTTCCCCCGCGTCCTCCTGCGCGGCAGAGGCGGTTTCCACCACCACCAACGCCGTTTTCAGCAACGCGGGATCCACTTCCATCGCCTCTTCGTGGGTACCACCGATAATATTCAGATGAGCGCCTGGCGCGACCCAATCGGCGGCAATCAACGGCTCGCAAGAAGACGTGGACGTGGTCGTGCAGATAATCTCGGCGCCCTGCACTGTGTCGAACAAGGTCTGACAGATGACAACCTCCGCCGTCGTTACCGTTCTGGCCCACTGTGCGAACGCCTCGGTTCTGGCCTTTGTGCGGGAATAAATCCGCACTCGGGTAATCGGACGCACGGCAAGCATCGCCAGCAGGGTTGCCCGAGCCTGCACACCTGCCCCCAAAATGGCCAGATCAGCGGCCCGCGCAGGCGCACACAACTGGGTTGCCAAACCTGCAACCGCGCTGGTTCTCACGGCGGTTAAGGCGGCGCCGTCGAGTAACGCCAGCATCTGACCGGTATTGATGTCCGTCAGCACCACCACGCCGTGAATGAGCGGAAGCCCCTGCATGGAATTGCCGGGCGTCAGCGTGGTTATCTTGACACTGGCAACACCGCGTTTAATCCAGCCCGCGGGGCTGATTAACATTTCGGAGGGGCCATGGTTCAATAACGTTCGCGACGGCGATTGCGCTTTCCCGCCGCGTAAATCCTGGAAGACCTCGCTCAGGTTGGCCATCACATGCCGAAGTGGGGTATTTCCAGACATGTCGTCTTCGTTGATGATTTGCATCGTCACATGGCCACCCGCTTCAATTCGGCCACCACCTCAACGATAAGGTCTTCTTGTCCGGCAACGGCTTGGCGTTTCCCCAGTTCGAAGAAAACATCTCGCGGATCGACCCCTGCGCTACCTGCATGGTTGATGACCGGGTTTTTGAACCCCGAGAACACGCCCGCCAGGCCGCTGACGATGCCCAGGGAGTCGATCATCGGCGGGGTCACCATTAACTCGCGGGCAGCCAGTTCGGCAGCATCAAGGAAGCGATAAAGATCTATGCCTGTTTTAAACGCCAGACGCTCTAACACCGGCACCAAAACTTCAAGTTGGGTATTCCCCGCTCCAGCGCCGAATCCCCGTGCGCAACCATCAATAAGGGTGGCGCCAGCTTGTGCAGCAGCCACCGAGTTAGCCACCGCCATCCCCAAATTGTTGTGCCCGTGGAAAATCAGCGGCACATCGACCTGCATTCGCATCGCCGTGATGCGCGCAGTCACATCCTGTGGCAAAAGACTGCCAGCCGAATCCATGATGCCGACAGCCTGAGCGCCGTACCTCACTAACTGCTCGGCCTGCGCAGCCAGTTCCTCAGGCGTTGCCATGTGACTCATCATCAACACTGCGTGTGCCTCCGCCCCTTGCTCACGCAACCATCCCACATGGCGTTCGGCAAGAGTCGCTTCCGTACAATGGGTGCCGATGCGGACCACGTCTGTGCCAAGGGTAAGGGCTTTTGACAAGTCAGCGATGGTTCCCCAACCGGGCAGCATAAACACCCCCATCCTGGTGTTCGTCAATGACTCACGCACGATAGCCAGCATCGCATCATCACTCAATGCGGCACGCCCCACCTGATAGGAAGAAGCGCCAAGCCCATTACCGTGGCCAACCTCGACAATCGAAACACCCGTTTTATTGACCGCGGTCGCGTAGTCTCGCAGCTGATCCGCCGTGAGTTGGTGCTTGACCGCATGTTGTCCATCGCGCAGGGTTGAATCGTTAATTAGGATAGTCATTTGCACCCTCCGTTTTGTTTCGATAAGCGGCGTACTGTTCTGCAACCAAAATGGCGGCTGAATTGATCAGATCCAGATTCCCTGCGTATTCGGGCATCACACAGCTACTGGCGACCACCTCCAGAGAAATCGACACGCGCCCTTCGGTGACCTTACACGCTGTCAACGTATAGCCCACGGAGAATTCACGCACCGCCGCAGCCGCAGCGGTGACGACAGGCGTGATCTGTTCCGTTGTCGCGCCCGGGATATCGGCAAAAATCGTGACTCTGAACATGGCAGGCGGTGCCGCTGGGCTGATGTTGAGGATTGCCTTGGTGTTTGCCACGCCGGTGAAGGCGCTGAGTGCAATCTGCGTTGTTTCCACATATTCATCGATGTTGATTCGGGTTGCTCGCCCGAGAATGTCACTGGCAACCGTCGCAACCACTTCAATATCGTTCATGACGAAGTGCTGGCTCAGCGCATGCAAGATAGGTATCGATGCCTGCCCACCACAGCTGATTAAGCTGACATTGCGATCGGTCAGTGCGTCAGTTCCCGTCACTGTCGGTACGATCATTTTCCCTACATGGCTGGGTGTTAAGTCGATCAATAACGTGCCTAGCGGGCGTAACAGTTCCCAATGTTTTACATGTGACATCGCGTTAGTCGCGTCGAACACCACATCGAAGGGTTTTGGCGCTGCCAAAATGGCGTCAATGCCGCCAGCGCTGGTCGGGCAGCCCAAGCGGGCCGCAATGTCAAGACCGGCTGAATCCTTGTTACGCCCTGCGAGCAGTTGGCAAGTAAGCAAGGGTGAACGGTGAATCTTATTGACCAGATCCATGCCGATGGCGCCGGTCCCGATAACGGCAACGGAAAGCGTCATGGGTTGCTCCTGTCGAAACGCGCAGCCCACGCCTTGCCTAATCCCAGCGTTGTCCGGGCCATACGGGCAAAAGGTGGCCCCACCATGTGTCCATCCAGCAGGGCAATTCCCCCTTCGGCTGCCTGGACGGCATCGGTGATACGACGTGCGATCAATAACGCTTCTTCATTAGGCCGCAGCGCAGTATTGATCAACTCAAGTTCGCTGGGATGCACGGTGGCTTTGCCGTGGAAACCCAGATCTTTGGCGCTTTGAATTTCCTGAGCCAATACCTGGGGTTCAGAAAGACGATAATTGGCGGTATCAATACAACCAATGCCATGTCTGGCGCTCGCCAACACCATCGCCTGGCGAGCCGCCAACATCCCGGACCAGGTAATCTGAACGCCAAGGGTGGCGGCCAAATCTGCTGAACCAAAAATCAATCCGTCAGCCACCGAGGCCACGTTATCAAGATCGGTAATGGCTTCTACGGTCTCTATGGTCAGATAAATTTCTGGGTACTTGCCCGCGGAAGCGAACGTCTCACGTAGAAAAATGACTTCGGCAGGCGACCTGACCATGGACATGACGATAAAACCCGGTGTCGTGCTGCCGCTGCAAAGCATGACCATGTCATGCAACGCATCAATCGTACCCAGTGCGTTGATGCGCACGGCAATATTTGCAGATGCGGGGGCATTATCGAGGGCGGTACGGCAGATCACCCGTCCTTCGGCTTTGGCTGGGCCGGGAACGGAATCCTCCAAATCGATCAAATGAACATCGGCATCATAAGACAGCGCCTTAACGACACGGTTAAGTGATAAGGCCGGCGTGTACAGAATGCTGCGGGGAATAGCGCGTGCGGTATCCGTCATTGAGGTGCCCTCACATCAGCCAGAATCTTGCACAAACGGCGAATTTGATCTTCTGTTTGCCCGGCACGCATCATGACCCGCAAACCCGCGGTGCCTTTAGCGACAATAGGGAAAAATACCGGGGAGACGTAAAAACCGGCCTCTATTACGCGACGCCCTTCGCTGATCACCGTCTCATCACTCATCGGCACCAAACGGATCGGGTAAGTATTACCGCTTTGCTCTGTCGGTATCAGTGAGTCGAAAAGCGCAATGTTGTCGTACAGTTTCTTCTGCAACATCGGTAATTCAGCCGTTCGGTGAATGTCTGCCGAGGCCAGGCTGGCACCGATCGCTGCCGTATTGAGATTTTGTGAATAGTTGAGCCCACCGCCAAAACGTTCAACCAGGCGTAGCATCTTCTGGGAATAACCGTTGAGCAGTATGGCCGCACCGCTGGTGCCAAAAGCTTTGTTGAGCGTGACCACCATAATGGTGTTCTCATTCAGCGCCGGGCTGTGCGAACGAACATAGCCAATCCCGCGCTCACCATAGGCCGAGATAGAGTGGGAATCATCGTAAAACACCATCAGGCCATATTTATCTTGCAGCTCGGCCAGCGCTTTGACCGGCGCATATCCCCCCAGGCTATCGCTGCCGTCAACCACGTAGCAGACCCGTTCGTATTTCTTGCAGCAGTCTTTGATAAAGTCGAGATCATGGTAATTGCAGGTGACAACCTCGGTTTCATCGGCACAGGCAGGTTTAGCCGCCGCTAACGACACATGAGCATGCTTATCGAAGATCATTAAAGGCCGCACACCGTTACCCAAATGCCCTGACGCAATCAAAGGGAGTAAACCACCGCTGATGCTGCTCGCTGAAACACCGCTGAGAACATCGGCTTTGAACAACTCACCCAGGGATTCTTCCAACGCCTTCAAGACAGGAAGCTGGACTCGGCTACGCGCGATACAGTGATCCAGCACGCCATAACGACGAATAGCATCGATAGCCCCCTCGATGACCTTCGGGTGGGAGTCCAGATTCAGGTAAGAACAACAGCTAAAGTTAATAAACTGATGGCCACTTTGGGTCGACAGAAGGTCATTGTCGAGCCCGGCGATGATCCCCGCGAGCCCATTGTTCTCTGACATATCCCAGAAAGGGTTACCAATACCGATAGCTTTGTCATTGTTGCGAAACTGGTTAGTTGGGACAATTCTCTTACGGCTGGTCATCGAGTACCTTCCTTCTTGGTAGGTTCGGGTTGATAGTTGTAGATGCCTTTGAACTTGCGATAGGCGGCGGTGTAGAGTGCGGAATACAAGACATAGGGCCGGCGCAGGATTTTTAGATCCCACAGCCAAAAATTCACGTTGATGTTTAGATCGTCTAACGATTCGGCCTGGTGCCACCATCCCAGCGGCAAATAAAGCATCTCGCCGGGTTCTAAAATGAAATCACGCTTTTGTGAGCTTTTCGCCGCCAAACGGGGAAAACGTTGAGGGTCAATATTATTGAAGTCAAAAACCTGGGACTTATCGCCAAACCCCTTGAGAATTGAGCGCGGGTAATAATCGCGGCGACCAGGCGGAAAAAGAACGAATCTTTTTCTTCCCTGTAGAGAAATATTGAAATTCTCCAGCTCATCAAAGTGGCTCTGTGTGAAAACGCCATGATAACTGATCCACAAATTAGCCGCATTCAAACCGCGCCGAGAAGCCAACAACGAAAATGCGTCGAATCCGAGGATGGCATTAATATCTTCCGGTCGGTGCATAATATTGGAAACCACGCGATACCACGTATTATGGTCTTTCTGATATTCCTCATTCCCCAAAAAACCACGCAGCTGTATTTTCATGGTTTTCCAACGCTCGGTATTTTCCTTATTGCTGGCCTCCCGGAATAAGGTGACATTATCATCACCTAACCGCTGTGCAATAAGGTCATTTGCGCTATGGCTGACATCCAGCGGTAAATCCGTGATAATCACCGGAACATCGGCTCTAAATATAGCCTCAACACCCATAGCAACGAATTCATTAAAGGTAATACGGGGAACGGGAATACCCGTTGTTAACTGGTTCACGATTGCCGTTTTCCTGTCTCGTAATAATATTGAGATAGCCCGTTAAACTGGGCTTGGCGTTGACTTCTCACTGAGTAATGACTGGCTGAACAGACTGGCTAACAAGGCGAGTACACCGGCAGCAACGGCGATCCAGGCAACGTGAGCGGCGCCTGCCTGATCGGAAAGCTGCCCGCCTAGCGATACCCCTAAGGAAAACCCCAACCATCCGGCGCTGGACAACCAGGAAAACCCCTCGGACAGGCAGCCTTTCGGGGTTAAGGATTCCAATAGGTTACTGCAGGTGATTAATAAGGGAGCCACCGATATACCTGCAACAAATGCAGAGATCCCCATAATGATGGGGGCATTGGTGAACACCAGAGGCAGCGTCCCCGCACACAGCGTTGCGGACGTGATCAGCAGCAACCGTGGCTGCGGTACAGACCAGTTCATCGCACCATAACAGATACCGCCAACCAGGCTGCCCGCCGCACAAAGCGACAATAGCACGCCAGCCAGAGTCGGATTGCCCGCCTCTTTTGCAAAGGCGATCATCATGACGTCGATAGCACCGAGAAAGATGCCCACTGCGGCATAGGAGATCATCAGCCGACGAACCCATGCCATGCTAATGGCTTTGCGGGTATCTTTATCGGCCCGCTGCACAATCACGGGCTCCGAACGTCGATGCAGCACCAGAGCCATAGAACCACTGAACGTGAGCATGGCGCACAACACCAAACCTGCGGCAGGGTGCAATACAGTGGCTAAAACAATGGCGATTAACGGCCCCAATAAGAAAATAATCTCATCGAGAACCGTCTCTAATGCATACGCCGTTCGCAGTGCCTCATCGGTAACCATTGACGCCCAGCGCGTCCGAATAAAACCGTCAACCGGTACCGATGAACAACCAATAGCAATAGCCGCAGCCATAATCGCCCATAAATGTGCATTAAATAACACCAAGACGATAAGCAGCGTTATTGCCATGACATGACAGCAGCTGGTGGTAATAAGTACCTTTCGCTGACTCATTCGGTCAGCAAATCGACCCAGCACAGGACTGGCCAAGGCCTGTGTAATCATTAACGCCCCAGCAACGGTACCCGCCATCCACAGTGAGTTAGTGGTTGCAGATATTAACATGATGCAGCTAATAGACCGCATCGCCACAGGAAAGCGAACGAGTAGCCCAAATAATGAAAGCGTAGCATGCCCAGGCCCGGACAGTAATCGGGTATAGGAAGCAAAACTGAATTTAGACTCAATGTCATTTGTTTCCATAAAGGACTCTCGTTAATAAAATCACGCATACCCAGGCAAATAAATATATCTATTGAGATATATCCATCCGCTTATAAGAAGATGTGCACAATGCGGCCAGTCTTTAATTGATACGTTTTCACATAGCCGCTGGCGTATAATAAAACCCAAAACACCCCCACATTGCCTACAGCACAGGCAACGTAGTATTTTTAATATCAACATCGTTGTGATTAGTAATTACTAACACACCATCGTGTAAAATTATAACAATCAAAGAAGAACATTTAATAGGATGGGCATTAAGAATTAGCAACGCTAATCAATATTATCAAGAGCGTTTTTGCATCATATGAATGCAATTATGCATTCAATTTAAAATACAATGAGTTAACTCAACATTCATGCGGAAATATAATTTCTGGTTAGCTTATAACGCCGTTTACAACAAAATCTGTTGGACAACGTTGAGGCATATCGGCCTCCCGGGGAAAACTGTGCTGTATTCGACAGTTTTCTTATCTATTTGAACCAAGTATTCGCGCTGCGCTTTACTTATGATGAAGGTTTAGCGCCGGAACATTGCCCCCAGATATTTCACATTTCGCAAGGAGAAACGCATGGCTACAGGCATTGGCGGTTGCACGCCTCAAGACGCCCTGGAACAGCTGCAACCGTTAACGGATAATCCGCCTGACATTGCCGCCAGTGAGTATCGACAGCGCATTCAGCAAGCACAGCACCTGATGCGTCAAAACGGTATCGACGCCTGCTACATCAATGCTGGCAGCAATTTGCTCTATTTTACCGGTACCCATTGGTCGCCCAGTGAACGCATGGTCGGCGCAGTGATCCCGGCCGAAGGGGATATCGCCTATATTGTGCCCTGGTTTGAAATAGGCACGTTCAAAGACGCGCAGGTTATTGAGGCCGAGATATTCAGCTGGCATGAAGAGGAAGATCCCTATCGGCTGTTCTTCACCCTTCTGGCCTCTCGTGGGTTGGCGGGTACCGGGCGCGGGCACAAAATAGCCATTTGCGAAACGGCGCCAGTGACGTTGTTCCTCGGTTTGCAGCAGCATGCGGGCGACATGACGTTGATCAGCGCACAGCCTGTCACCGGGCACTGCCGTAGCCGTAAATCAGCAACGGAAATCGCACTGATGCAGACGGCCAATAACATTACGTTGCGTGTCCAGCAGGCCGCGGCAAGTATATTGCGTCCGGGTATCACCGCCAGAGAGCTGGTCGATTTCGTGGACAAAGCCCATCGCAAAATGGGCACATCAGGGTCTTACTTTTGTATTGCGCTATTTGGCTCGGACAGTGCATTCCCGCACGGTGTGAAAGAGCCAAAGCCATTACAACACAACGATGTCGTACTGCTGGATACCGGTTGCCGCTACAAGGATTATCTGTCTGACATTACACGCACCTATGTGTACGGTGACGCCAGCGCACGACAACGTTTCGCCTGGCAGGCCGAACATGAAGCCCAGGCCGCGGCATTTGCGGTTATTGCACCGGGCGTGCCCTGCCATAAAGTGGACGATGCCGCGCGCGACGTGCTGGTCTCTCATGGCTTCGGGCCAGATTATCAGTTGCCGGGCTTGCCACACCGTACCGGGCACGGTATTGGGCTGGACATTCATGAGGCCCCCTATCTGATCCGTAAACAGACGCAGCCGCTCGATGTCGGCATGTGCGCCAGTATCGAACCCATGTTATGCCTGCCAGGCGAGTTCGGAATTCGCCTTGAGGACCATTTTTACGTCACTGAGGACGGGGCGCGCTGGTTTACAACGCCGGCAAAATCCATTGACGATCCTTTCGATATCGCACGTTGAAACCCCACCCGGGCGGTTATACCGCTCGGATTTACACATCGCGGCAAATAACCGGTAAACACCGGACGTGGTTCAGAAGCCCCTCTTGCACCAATGGCCTCATTGCGCCACCACAGATGCCCACTGACAAACTGCGGTTAATCGGTTGGCGTTGGCGCGAAAATAGATTAGTTTTAAGTTCCGACTTTTTTATGCACCGGATGCTATGACTACCCATACGCAACAACCTCAGGCTGTTTTCAGCCCTGTTACACGCCATGCGATCTTCCTGGTCGCCACGCTGTCGACCGAACCTGCACACCTCGCGACAGTGCGTGGCTGGTGCGCCGATATCAGCGGCGTGATCCGTTCCGTCGGCAAAAGATCTCCGGCAGGAAACTTAACCTGCGTCTGCGGTTTTGGTTCCACGGCCTGGGACAGGCTATTCGGTCAGCCTCGTCCGTCACAACTTCATCCTTTTCGCGCAATAGGCTCCGGTGACCGTATTGCCGTCTCCACACCCGGCGATATTCTGTTGCATATCCGTGCCGATGAGATGGATCTGTGCTTTGAGCTCGCAACACAGCTGATGAACAAACTCGGTGGTGCCGTGACAGTCATTGAAGAAGTACACGGATTCCGCTACTTCGATCAACGGGCGATGATTGGCTTTGTCGATGGCACCGAAAACCCTGAGGGTCATGACGCTTTCGACTACACGGTGATTGGCAATGAAGACGCCGCGTTTTGCGGCGGCAGTTACGTGTTGGTGCAAAAGTATCTGCATGATATGAAAGGCTGGAATTCACTGACCGTTGAAACGCAAGAGAACATTATTGGTCGTCACAAGCAATCCAATATAGAACTGGACGAGGACGTCAAACCCTCGTCATCGCACAGTTCGTTGACGACGCTGGTGGATGAAAATGGCGATGAAGTCAAAATATTGCGTGACAATATGCCCTTCGGTAAACCCGGCATGGGCGAGTTTGGCACTTACTTTATTGGTTACACACGTTCCCCTCAGCCCATCGAACAAATGTTGGAAAACATGTTCGTTGGCCGCCCGGCTGGCAACTATGATCGCCTGCTCGATTTCAGCCACGCGGTTACCGGCAGCCTGTTCTTTGTCCCCTCGGCGACCTTGTTAGAAGATTTGGCCGACCGCAACACCACCGAAAACGCGGCCCAGTAAATGCCATAGTATTAATGTGCGACCAATGGCGGTCACCACGCTGACCGCCACACCTTGCGGTTCCAGGCCAAAGAATCCCACCGTCTACAAAGCCAGGTTAAGTTTTGGCTATCGATTCTATACGCCAAAGCGACTGTTCATTATGTGCTATTCCCCTACAATCAGCCTGTAACGAAAACACTTCATTCTCAACGGAGGCACGATGTACAACTTCTCTCGTTATCAGGCAAAAGAACTGGCGCTGGCGTATATGAGCGGCAAAAAACACGACTTATCGCCGCAGGAATTCCTGCAGCAACTGAAGACCAGCGAAAAATCATTTGATTATCTGCTGAAGCACGGCAGTGAGCAGCCGCGTGAAGTGCTGGTAAAAAGCTTCTGAATGCCAGGCCGTAACCCTAACAACCCGCTCCACGCCGGTGGCGAGCCATCAGGCCCGCGTATTCCCGGCTGAGCAGTGAATGGGTTATCACTGCCGTGGAACATCCCAATAGGGCTGATCTCCGCCCAGTTGTGCAAGTAAGAAGTCGACAAAAGCAGATACTTTGGCTGGCAGGTATTTACGCTGTGGATATACGGCATAGATGGCATGTGCTGGTAGCCGATAAGCAGGCATTAGCTCAATCAGCCGCCCCTGAGCAATATCATCCCCGACGATAAAGGTCGGCATCTGACAAATCCCCATGCCGGCGAGTAACGCCTCGCGCAAAGCTTCACTGTTATTTACCTGGTAATTACCGCGTGGTTGAAAGCGCACCCTTCCCGTTGGCCCCTCAAATTGCCATTCGCTGCCACCCCGGAAATAGCTGTAAAACAGGCAATTATGCCGTGACAGCTGCTCCAGATCTGTCGGTGTGCCGTAGCAGGCCAGATAAGCAGGGGCGGCACATAATAGGCTGTGACAAGGAGCAATACGCCGGGCAATCAAGCTCGAATCAGCCAGTTGGCCAATGCGAATAGCCAGATCAAAACCCCCATCGACCAGATCAACCACCTGATCATCCATCATCATAGTGATCTCCACGTCCGGGCAAGCCGCCAGAAAACGGGGGATCAGCGGCGCAACATGCAAACGGCCAAAAACCATAGGCACACTGATCCGCAAGCAACCCTGCGGTTGCCCTTGTAACCGGGTGACCGCATCCTCTCCCTCGCGTGCCACGGCACAGGCATTACGGGCATAGCCAAAATACTGCTCTCCCGCTTCAGTAAGGCTCAGGCTACGCGTAGTGCGTTGTAGCAATTGTACGCCAAGCGAGTTTTCCAACTGGGCGATTCGCTTGCTTACCGCTGATTTGGTGATACCCAGCCTCCGGGCAGCCGCTGAAAAACTCTCGCATTCTACTACTGCCACAAATACCGGGATCGCCGCAAAGTTATCTTGCATTCTTCGTCAACTTTTACTCAACAATGAGTTTCCATTTTAATGGATTATGCCGAAAACAAAAACAATATAGCCTATCTGTCAGCCCAAAATAGGATCTGACACGATGATACGCGAGCGTTTCTCCAACCCTCTGCTAGCGCTAGCCGCTGGCGCATTATTGGCGCTGATGATAGGCATCAATAGCCTGTTGGCCAGCTTTAACTCCCCACTATTTGCTTCATGGGTCGCGCACGGCGTTGGGGCGATCACGGCCTGGTTGCTCTTGCTCCTGTTGCGCTGGCGTACCCCGAGGTCGGCATCCTCATTGCCGCCTGCCAGTGTTCCCCATTGGGCCTATCTGGGGGGGATTCCCGGTGCCCTGACAGTGGTGTTAGCTGCCATTACCGTCAATAGCCCTCTGGCACTTTCCGGCAGCCTTGCGCTCATGCTTACCGGCCAGGTTTTATTTGGCATGGTGTCCGACAGCTGCGGCTGGTTTGGCGTAATTAAACGCCGTCTCAGCGTCAACGACGTTATTGCCACGCTGCTGATCCTTTCCGGCTGCGCCCTCCTCATCTTCCTGAGATAATTGTCATGCTAACCTTGGTACTCCTCGCGCTCTTTAACGGCATTTGCATCAGCATCAGCCGTGCAATTAATGGCCGTCTGTCGCTAAGTCGTGGAGCTTTCCACGCCTCACTCTGCAATCACATTGTCGGCTTTGTGTTCCTCAGCCTGCTGCTGGCAGTCATCGGCGGATTCACTGCCAGCCCCTTCGGTCAGGCGCCTTGGGGAGCTTATCTGGGCGGGGTCATTGGGGCGTTGTTTGTCGCATTGAACAGCTACGTGCTACCCCGTCTGGGGACCCTTCGCGCTGCATTACTGATTATCAGCGGTCAAATGCTGACGGGGGTGGTAATAGATCGTCTGCGCGACAACGAGGGTTCAGCCAGTGTACAACTCCTTGCCATTAGCCTGATCATACTGGGTATTTATCTGGCACGAATGAAAAAACCCCTGACTACGTGGCTCTATGAACGTATGTCGTTATCCAGTAAATTTCGCATCTAGATGCGAATACCCTAAAAATTCGCATCTAAGTACGAATTATTGACATATTCGTATTTAGGTGCGAAGTTTAGTGACACCCTACCGCTTACGAGCCAATAACATGCCCGCACAAATCAGCGTGATCACTGGCGATCTGGTCAACTCCCGGCAGTTAGATACCACTCACTACATAACCGAGTTACATGCCCTGCTGACCCAGCTGCAACAGGCTAAGCTTATTCAAACGTTTGAGGTTTTCCGCGGGGATGCATTTCAAGCCGTGGCGGAACCGCAATCCGGTTTACTGCTGGCGGTTTATATCCGCATCGCACTCAAAGCAATGGATACCCGACACTGGGACGCTCGCATCGCCGTGGGTCTGGGCGCGGGGGAGGCAAAAAACGCCGGCTATGGCAGCGCTTTTGTGAATTCGGGCCAGGCGCTGGATGGCCTGACGAAAAATTGCCGGTTAGCTCTGAAAAATGATAATGACCAAACAAATGCCATTGTCAGCGATCTGTTACCA
Source organism: Serratia sp. CoH_122_TC_1 (assembly GCF_058191755.1). Lineage (NCBI taxonomy): Bacteria > Pseudomonadati > Pseudomonadota > Gammaproteobacteria > Enterobacterales > Yersiniaceae > Serratia > Serratia sp. CoH_122_TC_1. The sequence goes on along the minus strand of NZ_JBXWLA010000016.1, from coordinate 32,313 downwards.
ATGCTAGATCATGTGGTTAGCCGCCTTTCCCAGACCGAAGCGCGGATAGTCCGGGCGCGTATATTGGCTACAACCAATCAGGAAGTGGCAGAAAAGCTGCAAAAGGCCGCCTCGACGGTCTCCGCAACGCTTAAACGCGCGGCCTACGAGGAAATCATGCGGTTTATTCACGCGATTAACAGGATCACCTGAATATGGATTTGAGTTACGTACCTTTGCTGACCTGGTTGCTGATCGCCCACGTGCTTGCAGACTTTTCGCTGCAACCACGAAGTTGGGTTGAGGATAAAATTGTTCATCGCGGGCGTTCCCGATTCCTGCTGCTACACGCCTTACTGCACGGTGTCCTTGCCGCTTGGGTCGTGGCCGGGTTTGCGCTGCTGCACGGTGGGCTGTCCTCCCTCCAGATCCTCACCACGTTATTGGTTATCGCCATCAGTCACTGGCTCATTGATTTGCTAAAAGTCACGCTGTTGACGCCTCTCAGCCAGGCAGGTGGGTTTCTCCTCGACCAATGTCTGCATCTGGCAGTGATTGTTTTGCTGTGGCTGTTCTTGACCCCCAACGCCTCCAGTTTGTTCACCGCGCTCGGCGCGACCCTCATCAGTTGGCAGTCTGGCCTGGTTGTATTGGCGTATCTCTTAATTTATATGCCACTGGGTATTTTGATTGGCCAATTGCTGGCGCACTGGACACCACAAATGCCGCCTTCTGCCAAAGCCGATAATGACTCCCTGTTACGTGCGGGCAAACAAATCGGTTATCTGGAAAGAACGCTGATCCTGACTTTTGTTTTGATTGGGCAGATTCCGGCAATCGGCTTTTTGTTAGCGGCCAAATCCATTTTTCGCTTTGGCGATTTGCGGCAGAGTGATGACAAAATGCGCACTGAGTATGTGCTACTCGGTACGCTGTTTTCCTTTACGCTGACCATTATGCTTGGCCTGCTGGTGAAAAAGTTGTTGTAGGGGCGCAATGTTTTGCGCCCGAATGCATCGCGGCGAAAAACATCGCCGCGACAGAAACGCCCCTGAGGAATTACAACCACTCACCAAAGCGGCGAATATAGAAACGCTTCATCATCTGCGCCACCACACAGTAGCTGATCAAGGTCCCCGCCAACCACGGGAAGTATTCCCAAGGGAGTGGCTGCAACCCGACCAATGCACCCAGTGGTGAGAATGGCAGATAGATACCCAGCGCCATCACCAAAATCGTGGTCAACAGAACGGGCAATGCTGCGGTGCTTTGAATAAAGGGTATCTTCTGGGTACGCAGCATATGCACCACCAGCGTTTGTGATAACAACCCTTCAATAAACCAGCCGGACTGGAACAGCGCCTGGTGTTCAACACTGTTGGCAGCGAAGACAAACCACATCAATGCATAAGTGGTGATGTCAAATATTGACGACGTTGGTCCAATCCACAGCATAAAGCGGCCAATGTTTTTAGCATCCCACTTGCGTGGTTTACGCAGGAACTCTTTGTCCATCTTGTCCCACGGCAGAGACAATTGAGAAATATCGTACATCAGGTTCTGGATTAACAGATGGATCGCCAGCATCGGCAGGAACGGGATAAATGCGCTGGCCACCAACACGGAAAACACGTTGCCGAAGTTGGAGCTGGCGGTCATGTTCAAGTACTTGATGATATTCCCGAAGGTTTCACGCCCCTTGATCACCCCCTCTTCCAACACCATCAGGTTTTTTTCCAGCAAAATGATGTCCGCCGACTCTTTGGCAATATCAGTACCGGTATCTACCGAAATGCCCACGTCGGCATCACGCAATGCTGGTGCATCATTAATGCCGTCACCAAGAAAGCCGACGGTGTGGCCATTCGCCTGCAGCATCTTCAGCACCCGCGACTTCTGCAGCGGCGTCAGTCTGGTAAAGACAGTACGCTGCTCGACCTCTCGCGCTAAGGTCGCGTCATCCATTTCGGCAATTTGCGGACCGGAAAGCGGCTCACCCGGTTCCAGCCCGACATCGCGACAGATTTTGCAGGTGATCACCGGGTTATCGCCGGTCAGTACCTTCACGGCCACGCCGTTTTCCTGTAGTGCAGCTATCGCTTCCTGCGCACTTTCTTTTGGCGGATCGAGGAAGGTTAACAGCCCCTGGATAACCATATCGCGTTCATCGGCCACGCTCAGCGGCAAGGCGTTTTTCTGCTCACCCAGTTCCCGCGTTGCCAAGACCAGCACGCGGAACCCATCCTCGTTATATTGAGCGGCAAGCGCCTGCAATGCGTCACGTCGTGCCTGATCCAAGGGTAAAATCTGCTGCCCTTCACGCACATGGGTAGCGATTTCGAGCATCTCTTCCACTGCCCCTTTGCAAATCAGGCGCTGTTGGTGGTTTTCATCCTCGACTACAATCGACAAACGGCGACGCACGAAGTCAAACGGCAGCTCGTCAACCTTGCTAAAACGCCCCAGAGCCTCAATGCCCGGCTTGCCGCGGCCAAAACGGATCACCGCTTGATCCATCAGGTTTTTCATTCCACTCTGGTGAAAGCTGTTCAGCCACGCCAGATGCAACACCTCATTGTCTCTGGCCCCGCTCACATCCAGATGATGTTCGAGGATGATGCGGTCCTGAGTCAACGTGCCGGTTTTGTCGGTGCAGAGTACATCCATCGCGCCAAAGTTCTGAATGGCGTTCAGGCGTTTGACCACCACTTTGCGCCGTGACATCGCAATGGCACCTTTCGCCAGGTTTGAACTGACGATCATCGGCAGCATCTCAGGCGTCAGCCCAACGGCCACCGCCAGGGCAAACAGCGCCGCTTCGCTCCAGTCGCCTTTGGTGAAACCATTGATCAACAGCACAATCGGTACCATCACCAGCATAAAGCGGATCAGCAACCAACTGACGCTGTTCACACCACGGTCAAACGCCGTTTGCGAACGGGAACCGACAATCGATTTAGCCAGTGAGCCAAAATAGGTGCGGCCGCCCGTCGCCACCACAACCGCCGTGGCCGTGCCGCTGGCGACGTTAGTGCCCATCAAGCAGATATTCGACAGTTCCAACAAGGCATGCTCACTGGAAACGTCATTCTCACTCGATTTTTGGCTGACGTTGCCCATCGCATCGTATTTCTCGATCGGGATTGCCTCCCCGGTCAGGATCGCCTGGCTGATAAACAGATCGCGCGAGGCCAACAGGCGCACATCAGCCGGTATCATATCCCCGGCGGAAAGCGTAATAATATCGCCCGGTACCAGTTCACGGATGGGGAGTTCTAGCGTCAATGGCTGCGCGCTGTAACTGCTGCGGCGCAATACCGTTGCGGTGGTACGCACCATCGACTTCAACGTTTCCGCCGCCTTGTTGGTGCGATATTCCTGCCAAAAACGTAGCAGTCCGCTAAGTGAAACCATCACCAATATGATGATCACGCCAGTGAGATCGGTTTCTTCACCGCGCCGGGCAGGCAGCCAGTAGTCGGTAAAGAAACTGATCGCAGCCAGCACCATCAGTACAAAGATAAATGGGTTATTGAACGCAGCGATGAGCTGTACCAACGCGTGCGGCGCTTTCTCGTGAGCAACCTGGTTAACACCGAACTGCTCGAGACGTTCAACCGCATCATCCTGGGTTAAGCCGTTGCGGTTGCATTTTAAATTAGCCAGCGTCTGCTCAACGCTGTTTTTCGCCTCGTGTGCGATGGCGTAAGGCGCCTTTATTTTATCGCGACGGCGAGCTGTTTCATTAATATAGGTCATAACGCTATTCTCTTATTTTACTCTGCGCACAGGAATACCCCGCCCGATTAACAGGTGAATAAACGCAGAGTGGAATTTATTTAGTTAGCGTAATTAACGCGGTTTATTACCGCGCCATAAACGCTGAGCAATTAACGTTTCGGGGTCACCGTCCATGACGCCTCCTTATCACTGTATGCAGTGAATATTTATCAATAATTAGACAGGTAATTCAGACGCGATACGCCAGCGCACGGCGCTAACACTTTTCTCGAGACTGACTCGACAGACAATGCCTTCAATTTCTTTTTGCACGGAAGGATTTGCCGTTATTTCTGCACACACCTCGAGTTGGCCAGGAATGGAAATATCGGCACTGCGCAATGATTGCAGCCTTAATGCCACGCCATTCAGCGCCTGCAATATCAAGGTGCGCACCAATATTTCATCTTGCTCGCCGCAGGTAACCTGAATGCGGTAGCACACCTCGAGATCGGTCGCCTGCTGCTGAGGCTGCAGATTAATGCGCTGGGCTGCCTCACGTAATAAGATGTTCGCGCACAGGATCACCAGTGTCGCCAACACGGCATTCCAATATTGCCCCAGGCCGCACAGCACACCAATCGCCGCTGAACACCACAGCGTCGCAGCAGTATTCAAGCCGCGGATATTCAGCCCTTCACGCATGATCACGCCCGCACCCAGGAAACCGATACCCGAGACAATCTGTGCAGCAACCCGCCCGGCACTGGACGGATCGGTGGACATGGAGCTAAGAATAAATACGGCGGCACCGGTCGCGACCAACGCATTGGTACGCAGGCCAGCCATACGCTGGCGCCATTGCCGTTCAGCGCCAATAATCGCGCCCAGGCTCATCGCCAGTAATAAATTTAAAACAAAAGGAGTCATAGCCATGACTTTCCCCTTAAATAACTGCAGGAGATAAAATCATGTGCTTTTTAGCACACGCAAAATTGCGCCGATATTAAATCAGCGATTGAGCGTATCAGTGCCTGGAGGGAAAAGGCTGTGGCTGAAAGTTGCCATAATAACGTCCAAATCAATTCGCCCGATGCCAATAGGCAGCAGGAACAACTATAAGATTCGGGTTTGCACAGCTCGGAATAACGTGAGAGGGGTGCTGCCCGCCGTTTTCGGCAAGCAACAAATCAAAAGAGGATTGGTCAGCTTGCCTTGTTTATATCACTGCAACTAAAACTGTCCAATTGTGTTTCCTCATTGAAATTTTGGCTGAGTATAGTGACGCGGAGTGATGATGTAAAGACGAATTTATTAAACGAAAATTAAACTCAATAATTCTGCATATTTGATGCGTCACACAATTATAACGGATTCGCATTGGGCAAGCCGGTGATTACCGATAAACTCATCCCCTAACAGGACAATCAACCCTAAGGACATCCCGCTCGATGAGCATACTTCGACTTTCCATTAGCCTCGCCCTGCTTACCGCTTTTCCCGTTAAGGCACTCCTTTTGGAGCAGGGGGCAGTCCGGTTCGATATCGATCCGGCCACGTTAAAGATCACAGCAGACAAAACCCTGGTCAACCAGGCTCAGGCCGTGCAAACCGTGGCTGATCTGCAAAGCACCGCCACACAGGCAAGCTGGCAGTGGCCAAACAGCGCGATAAGCATCAGCGCCCGGTTGGACGGCAGCGATCTGCGGCTGAGCTTCAGCAGCAACCGAGCACAGACAATGACGTGGTTCACCCTGCCACCGCAGGCGAGCACCTTGCTGTTGCCCATTGGCGAAGGCAGCCGCATACCGTTGGACAATCCCGTTTGGCAACATTATCTGGTCAAAGAGATGACACCGCTGGATACCAACTGGGATCTTAAGCTGCCACTGTGGAGCCAACAGCAGCAGGGTAAGGTTTATAGTTGGCTATTGCTTACCCCCTTCAGCAATCAGGTCACCTTCGCCAGTACGAAAGACACCCTCACTATGCACGCCAGTCATCAGTTCAATCGGTTTAATCAACAACAAGCTTTTGACGTATTACTGCACGTGGGAGACACCCTGTTATCAGGTGCGCATCGCTACCGCGAGTATTTGCAGCAAAGCGATCAGTTCAGCACCTTGCGCGATAAAATTCGCACCGCGCCGGAAGGCGAAAAGTTGATTGGCGCGACACACATTTATTTATGGGGCGACAAACTGTTGGCGCCGGCTGACGTGAAAAACTGGCCGGGCATTTTGTCCTGGCTGGTCTCTCCAGCAGGGGAAACGCTGTGGAAAAAAATCGATGCCGATAGCCAGAAAACCGTGCGAGAACTGGCAGGAAAAACACCGGAAGGCTGGCAACAGCAAACCTTGGTTGATGCTCTAAACCAAGCGCTGCTGGCGCTGAAACCGCTAAACGCTACGCCAGACGAAACGGGGTTCCTGCAAGCACAATACCAACAAGCCGCTGACGTCAGGGCGTTGGCGCAACGTCAGCTCGGGGCCTATCTCGCACCGGCGGACAGTTGGGGCCAGGGGCTGGCGAAACCGCTGATCGACACACTGCACCAGGCCGGCCTTCCTCGACTGTGGCTGGGGACGGATAACTGGACTGCTGAATTCCTGCATCCGCAGGCGGTCGAAAGCGCAAAAAAATCGGGGTACCTGATTGCCAGTTATGACTCTTACGACACCGCCATTCCCCGCGGAGTCAACGACAGTTGGCTGACAGCTCAGCTGCCGGCAGCACTGCGTGAAGAGTGCGCCATCGTGCGCGCTGACGGAAGCAAAAAACCCGGTTTCGGCAAACAGGGCTATTACCTGAATCCAGGCTGTGTGCTGCCCTACTCACAACAGCGCATGCGTGACCTGGTGCAACTGGCTGGTCTGAACAGCCTGTTTCTGGACGTTGACGGCACCGGAATGGTGTCCGACGACTATCAGCCCAATCATCCCACGGGCGCAGAACAAATGGCGCAGGCCCGCAATGCGCGGCTTGCCTGGTTCAGCAATACCCTTCGGTTGCCGCTCGGTTCCGAAGACGGTAATGCGGTAACCGCACGCCACATTATGTTTGCCCACGGCATGGAAACCTGGGGCTTTGGCTGGGGCGATAAGCAAATGAACCAGGACAAATCCTCTCCTTATTATCTCGGTGCGTGGTGGCCCAATGCCCAACCGGCCTTCTTCTTCAGCCCGGCCAAGGTGAAAGAACCCTACCGCACCGTGGAGTTCGATCCACGTTATCGCCTGCCAATGTACCAGGCCGTTTTTCACGACGCGGTGGTCAGCAGCCACCACTGGAATTATGACAATCTGAAATTCAGCGATGTTAAAACCACGCGTAGCCTGCTTAGCCAGCTGTACAACACGGCCCCGATGTTCCATCTCAGCCGCGCGACGCTGCAGACGCGCTTGCCGCAAATCAAACAAGCCGATGCCGCTTTCCGTCCGCTGCACCAAGCGTTGTGGGATAAGGCATTGACCGACTTCCGCTGGTTGGATAAAGCGGGTTGGGTGCAGCAAACCACTTTCAGCGATGGCTCAACGCTGACCGCCAACTTTGGCAAGCAGCCGTTCAACGGCATCGCCGCCCAAAGCCTGCGAGCCAAACTGGCGGACGGCCGTATCCTGGACTATACCCCGTAATTGAATGCCAGGGGCACTCGCGAGACATGACGAACTGTCCCGTTCTCACATTGAACGGGGTGTTCGACGTGTGACGCAGTCCCGGCCAGCAACCTGGAGTTGATGATGGATACCTTTACGCAAACGCTGCTCTCTGAGATCAGACAACATCTGGGGGGACACACTCCCCCGGCGAGCCCGTTGACAGTCAGTGGTAAAGGCGCACTGAACAGCGCATTCCCCGTCAGCGAACTGGCAACTGCCTGCTGGAGTGCCGCGGGGTTAGCCTGTGCTGAACTGCGGCAACACAATCAGGCCGATACACCACACGTCTTTGTCGATCGTCGGTTGGCGTCATTATGGTTCGGCTGGACATTACGGCCGCTGGGGTGGGCATTGCCCGCAGCCTGGGATGCTCTGGCCGGTGACTATGCCACCTGCGACGGTTGGATCCGTCTGCATACCAATGCACCGCATCACCGCCGCGCGGTAGAGCACGTGCTCGGTCCACATCAGGATAAAAATGCACTGGCGCAAAAGGTGCTTACGTGGAAAAAAGGTGACCTGGAACAGGCCGTCATCGAAGCAGGCGGCTGCGCGGCAGAAATGCGTTCGGCTAAGGCCTGGCGGCAACACGTACAGGGCAAGAGCGTTGCGCTGGAGCCACTGATCCATCAAGCACAACAAGCGGAGGCCCCGCCGCCGAACTGGGGCCTCCCTACTGCCAGGCCACTGCACGGCGTACGGGTTTTGGACCTGACACGGATTATCGCCGGGCCCGTTGCCACCCGCTTTCTCGCCGGGTTGGGTGCAGACGTATTGCGTATCGATCCTTACGGGTGGGATGAACCCGGCGTGGAACATGACGTGATCCTCGGCAAGCGCTGTGCGAGGCTGAACCTGACCAATGCCCACGATCGCCACACCTTCGAGCATCTACTGAAAAACGCTGACGTCATCGTACACGGCTACCGCGCCGGGGCGCTGGAAAAACTGGGTTATGGCGCTGAACAACGGCGTGCTCTGTCGCCTGGGTTGATTGACGTGTGTCTGAACGCCTATGGCTGGACGGGCCCATGGCGTGGAAGACGCGGGTTCGACAGCTTGGTACAAATGAGTTGTGGCCTGGCGGAATCAGGCATGATCTGGAAGCCTGCCGCCACGCCTGTCCCGCTGCCGGTGCAGGCGCTGGATCACGCAACGGGTTACCTGATGGCCGCAGCGGTACTGCACGGCATGCGTCAACGTCTACAACAGGGCACCGGCTATAGTGCTCGGCTGTCTCTGGCGCGGACAGCGCAACTGCTGCTCGATTATCCTTACCCACAGCCACACCCGCTGGAACCTTTGGCGCCCGTCGATACCTCGGATGAAAACCCTGAAACTGAACTCACTCACTGGGGCCCAGCGCAACGCCTCATCGCTCCGCTGCGGCTGAACGGCACAGCGCTGCGCTGGGCACTGCCCGCCACCACCTTGGGCAGTTCACAGCCGGAATGGCTACGGCGCTAATGCCCGGCTAGCTGATGCTGCAACCAGTGCAACAAGGCCTCAACCGCTGGCGTCAAGCCAGCGGTCTGCGGCCACACCAAATAGAAGTCCGTCTGATCCAGACGCTGCGCAGGTGCCAGAGCCACTAATCGGCCTTCTGCCAGCGCATCACTCACCAGCCGTTTTTTTACCAGTGCGATACCAAAGCCTTGTTCAGCTGCACGGATCAATAACCCCGCATCATTGAACAGCGCCAACGGGCGCTCACTTGCCATTTGCTGATGCGCGACAAACCAACTGCGCCACGGAGTGACGTCATGCTCCAGCAGCGGCATACCTTGCGCTCCACTGTCGAAAGCTATCTGCCACTGATGCGCCAGAGCGGGAGTGCCAACCGGTATCACTTCGCCCGAGGCAATGCGCTGCGCTTGCATATCTGCCCATTGGCCATTACCCAGCCGAATCGCCGCATCGAACCCTTTTCGCGACAGATCCTGCACTGCCAAGGATGCATCGATATCCAATGCAATATCGGCATAAGCCGCATGAAAAGACGGTAGACGCGGCATTAACCAGTAATGCGCAAAAGAAGGCAGCACGCTGATACGAAGTGACTGGCTTTGCGCAAGGCGTCTGACCCGCCCTATCCCCTGTTGCAATGCCAGCAACGCCGGTTCGGCGACCGCCAGCAATTCACGGCCGGCAGCATTCAAACGCAGCCCCCTGCCTTGGCGTTCAAACAACGGGCAGCCGATCGCTTGCTCAAGCTGTTGAATCTGCTGGCTAATGGCGCCATGGGTAAGATGCACCTGCTGGGCCGTTGCGCGCAGATTTTCTAACCGGGCGGCAATCACAAAGGTTGGCAGGAGATGCAGCGGAATACGTTCACTCAACATTGGTTAGCCCTGCTATCCAAAAAGGCTATTTTTCATCGATTTTCGCCACAACGCAAATGGTCTAGGGTAGCTTTTTAACCTCTTTATATCCGGATCTCCCCATGCACCCACGTTTACAGCAAGATCTTGACCAGTTTCCACAAATACTCGAGCACACCCGCCAGTTGGCTGACAGCTTCCTGGCGGGGATTAAACAACGCCCGGTTTGCCCTCCGTTGGCTGCACAACAATTGCAGCAAGGGGACGATCGGCTGGCAGAAAGTGGCGACGGCGCGCTGGCGGCGTTGAACGACTTCTGGCTACGTTACGCAGATGGGCTTTCGGGCAGTGCCGGGCCACGTTACTTTGGCTTTGTCACCGGTGGCGCGACCCCGGCCGCATTGGCCGCGGATTGGCTGGTTAGCGCTATCGACCAGAATAGCCAATTGAGCCACGACACCGTGGCTGCAGCGATTGAGTTGGCAACCATTGTGCAGCTCAAAACGTTGCTTGGCCTGCCCGAGGCATTTAACGGCAGTTTTGTTAGCGGCGCGACCATGGCGAACTTTGTCGGAATGGCCATCGGCCGCCAGTGGTTGGGACAACAACGTGGGATTGATGTCGCCGAACAAGGGCTGGCAGCATTAGGGTCCATTCAGGTGTTATCGGCAAATGCGCACTCAAGCAGCGTGAAGGCACTCAGCATGCTCGGTATCGGTCGCGACGCGCTTAATATTATCGGCAGCCAGCCCCATTCTGAGGCCATCGACCCAGAAGCGTTGGAGCGCCATCTGGTTGCCAACCGTGGTGTGCCAACCATCGTGCTGGCCAGCGCCGGAACCGTCAATACCGTGACCTTCGACGATCTACCCCGCTTGTTGGCACTGCGTGAACGCTATCCATTCTGGCTGCATGTTGATGCTGCATTTGGCGGTGTCGCGGCCTGCTCACCGCAATATGCTCCTCGGCTTGCAGGCTGGGAACAAGCAGACTCCATCACCGTCGATGCACATAAATGGTTAAATGTCCCCTACGACAGTGCGATTCAATTCAGCCGTCATTTAGCGTTACAGATGCAGGTCTTTCAAAACCATTCTGCCTACCTGGAAGCACCGACGCTGCGGCCGGACAACTATCTGCACCTGACGCCAGAAAACTCGCGACGTTTCCGCGCATTGCCGCTGTGGATGGCGCTAAAAGCCTATGGCCGCAGTGGTATGCAAGATATGGTTGAGCGTAATGTGCAACTGGCGCAGCGATTGGGTGCAGAGCTGGACGCCAGCATGGGCTTCCAGCTGCTGGCACCGGTTAATCTGAACGTCGTGTGTTTTGCACTCAAGAACGTGGAGGGGGATGCGACTGCCGCACGCGATCGTTTTATCGCCCTACTCGACCGCCACGGTATCGTACGCTGTACCCCCACCCACTATAACGGTCAACCGGGGATCCGCGCAGCACTGGTCAATTGGATGACGCAAGAGGCCGATATTCATCTTGCACTGGAGTCCATGGAACACTGTCGGCAAGCATTGGTCTGAAATTGAAACTCGCGGTGTGCCGATGTGCACCGCGCTATTATTACCGCCAGAATCTGCCCTTTCCTGCCCTTGATAAGCGGCTCCCAGTCGGTAACACGAAAATAGTTCAGCAAAACAAATTAATCACTCACTGACATTTTTCACATTTGCCGAAATAGCACGAATAGTCACATCAACCCTTTGTTATATCGTCAGTTTCTGTAACAAAAAAACGGATTAATGTTAACTCAATGTGATTATTGGATATCGCAAGTGATAAGAAATGAAAGAATTATCATTATCAAAAACAAAAGAATAAATGATAACATTATGATAATATTATTAAAAATAAAAACACACGTAGTCGACGAAATGTAATTCGCCCAGGAAGTAAGCGAGAAAATGTTAAAAAAACAACACATGAATTTTTTTTAAGAATTTTCCTAGCAATCTAAAATTTCGTTTCGTGACATGATGGGCAGATTCAATGATAAAGATACCAGCAGGCACGCGGCTCAAGCACCAATTGACGTCACACCCTCGTCGCGCCGATACCAGCAGATTATTCTGACTTAAGCTAAACTTATAGGTTCACAGTGTTAATTAGTTTAGAAAGAAAATATCGTTGAGTACCGTCGAATTTATTGATAGAACACTGCATATACGTGATTTTTTTGTTCCTTTTTTTTTGCCATTTAGGCTTCAGGCTTTTTCTTTTTGTTACCGCGGTAAAACGGATTTAAGTGGGGGTGCGATATGCCAACGATCATTATGGATTCATGCAGCTATACCAGATTAGGTTTAACAGACTACCTGACAACACACGGAGTAAAAAAACGCCAAATTAATGCGATTAGCAATATTGACGACCTGCATGAAAAATGCAGCAAGTTGAAACCCAGTCTGGTCTTTATTAACGAAGACTGCTTCATACATGAAGCCAATGCTACCGAACGTATAAAAGGGGTGATTTCACTGCACCCTGATACTTTATTCTTCATCTTCATGGCTATCACCAACGTACATTTTGACGATTATTTATATGTTCGTAAAAATGTCATCATCTCGTCAAAATCAATCAAACCAGAGACTATGAATCAACTACTTAGTCACTATCTGGAGAGAAAAGCCCCTCGCTCGGAAAAAAGCTCATTCGACCAAACACCCGTGACGCTGAGCCAGACTGAGTCAAATATGTTACGCATGTGGATGTCAGGTCAGGGAACTATCCAGATATCCGACCAGATGCAAATTAAAGCCAAGACCGTCTCTTCCCACAAGGGAAATATCAAGAGAAAAATTAAAACGCACAACAAGCAGATTATCTACCATGTTGTTCGTTTGACCGACACACTGACCAGCGGAATATTTGTCAATAGCCGCTAGGTATAAAGCTTGTCGTATACTCTGCCAAACGTTGGTTTTAAATGTTGTTCAGGCAATTGTACTGAAAATCTCGCATTTAAATAACCTAAATACCTGCTCGCGACGACATGCTCGGCCGCGACGGGTATTCCCGCAGTAAAAATCCGTTTATTAATGCCTCCCCGGAATCATCACCCTCCGAAAACCTTACAAATTAAATTAATTCACTAAGAAGTATCGCGTTTTGCGAAACAATCAATTGGATTCGGCCTGACGCAATTCAACGAAGGTGCCATCTCGGCTATCAATCTCGTTAAAGAACCACACACCCGCGGGGTAATCCTCCAAAGAGACCAGATACATGACACCTTCATTAAACTCTTCTACCGCCAGGATCACGCCTTCACGCCGCTGTTTACCGTCAGTCTTTACCGAGACCAGATCGTTAACTTTCATGCCTTACCCCATCATTTATCATTGATGTCAGTGTATTACAGAATGAGGTGGGAAGAATACCCGTACACCGTCAGTTAATCTGCTGTTCATCTGCGTAGTGTCTTCCTAAAGCGTAGCAGGCGAGCGTGCGAGCGGCTTTTCACTTTCTTAACGTTTTGCCCGCAGAATCTTAAGCCCGCAACCGGTAGTCTGTTCCTCGGTGCTTCCCCCCAGAGAAGTACCAGCAAATGAAGAAGTAACAAGGAACTTTTGCCCGCAGACTTGCGGGCATTTTTTTGCCTGCGACAAATTACAGACACAAAAAAACCCGCCTTGGCGGGTTTTTATTAATCAGCAAGAGGCCGATTAGATAGCGGTAACGTTAGCCGCTGACGGACCTTTAGCACCGTTCTCGATAGAGAACTGTACGTTCTGGCCTTCAGCCAGGGTCTTGAAGCCTTGATCCTGGATAGCAGAGAAGTGTACGAACACGTCTTTGCTGCCGTCTGCTGGAGTGATGAAACCAAAACCTTTAGACTCGTTGAACCACTTCACTTGACCTTTGATCATGTTAGACATGTCTAATTCCTTCAATATTAAATTTACGCCACCATGGGCAAGATATAGCCGGTCATCAGTTACTTATGGAGGCACTAGAAAGGAAATTCGTCAGAGAAGAGCTATCTAGGATAACGCTTTAAATTTGAACTACTTTACTCAAAATGTCGTGCATAAATAGGTCTGTACCACAGGCCGAGAAGCATTAACTCATGATGGGACTTTAATAGCAACTCTTTTTGTTAGCCCCTTTGTGGAAACGGGGCTAAACGCACAGGATTCAGTCCATTTTGCTTAATTTATCGTCATTTCTGACGGTGTTTTCCGAATAACGGCGGCAATGCAAAGCCGCAAAACTTGCAAAATGAGGCCTCTTTCTCATGGCCACCCCGTTGACATTGTTCACAATTCCGCCTTTCACGGTTGCGTTGCAGCTCCTGTGACATGTAGGCCGTCAGAATGCCTGTCGGTACCGCGATAATCGAATACCCCAACAGGATAAGCACCGAGGTCAATAAGCGCCCCACCGGCGTATGGGGGACGATATCACCGTACCCTACCGTGGTCAGCGTGACGACAGCCCAATACACGGCGGCCGCCAGGCTGGTAAAACCACCGGTGCCGCCCTCAACGGCATACATGAGGCCACCAAACACACACAGCACCACGGCGACAAAACCAAAAAACATCGCTAACTTATGACGCGCCAGCTTAATGCTGCGCCAAATCATCCCCATCTCGCTCATGTAACGCAGAAGCTTCAGGACCCGCAGCACACGCAGTATACGCATAACGCGCAACAGCATCACAAACTCGACCGTCATATGTGGGAACAGCCAAATGATGTACAACGGCAGTACCGTCAGTAAGTCAACTGCGCCAAAAAAGCTGAAGGCATAGTGTTGCTCGCGCGGTGTGCACCACAGCCGTAACAGATACTCGAGCGTAAAAATGAAGGTAAAAACCACCTCAGCCCAGAAGAAAAGATAAATGGCTTCCTGGCCAGGAAAATACAAGGCACTGCCACCCGGTTCAAGAAACAACAGAACAACGCTGAGTAATGCGGTGCAGACCCAAAACGTTTCCATTCTTCGGCCAGAACGGAAATGATTGTCGAAAAGCAGCCGATAGCTGCGTTGGCGCCAGCCGAGCGCCGGGGTGTCAATGGTCATAGCCCAATGTCTTATAAAGAGAAGTTGCTCATATACTAGACCCGAACCTGAGCACAGCCAAATCCCCAACGCCAACAGGTGTTACAAATGATAGTAATTCTCGTCTCGCTGTTTTATAGTTGCGCTGCGTAACTATAAAGGGAGATCGACCATGCTGAGATGGCCTACGCTTGCAGCCTCTTGCTGCACCGCTCTGTTGATACTGAGCGCCCCAGCCCTGGCGCTGGACCTGTCTTATACCGCTCCGGAGCCTAGCATCACACCGGCACCTGCTCCGCAAACTGCACTTGGCCCGGCAAAAAAAACAGGTAAACCGCCTGTGGTCTGGTCAGAGTCAGAAGACAAAACCGGTTTTCGCCTTGATATGGAGTGTGACCACCCTGGCTGCAGTCGCCAACGCCCCAAGGTGTATTCAGGCATTAACGGGCCGGTGAAAAAAACCGATCGCCGCCGTCAGTCAGATCCCTACTCCACCAATCAGGATCCCGATTACAGCGTGAACATGGGTTATCAGTGGTAACTGCGCTTTAAGAGTTACCCTATATCTGCGGCAGCACAGGGTTCATACAATGCGCTTGTGTTCACCACTTCTCCTGGTGCTGAGCACAACAAGCTGTGTTGCAATTTTTTATGCGCCTCCCTATAGGCGCTTTTTTTATGCCTATATATCAGTCACCTGTAGCCTTACAGAATGGTCTCATTGCGCCATAACGTGATTACTGTCACAAATAGCCGCTCCTTAGCCACGCTATATTGGAGGTTGGCCAGATGGCGACTGAATATCTATCTTTGCTGGCGGTGTTAGCCGGCATCGCAGGGTTCGCACTGTATAAGCACTTTAAATCACAGAAGAAAAACACCCTGCTGCGTCCGCACGATCGTTGACGGACGCGCTCCTGAAGGCAGGGTCTCCCTACCCTGCCTCAGGCCACAGAATTGCACCCTGTCATTTTTTTATCACAAAATTGTCACAATATGGCCATATGATGGTTGCGATTATCCGCACTGGCTTAACACCAAGGATTTCGTTATGACCACCATCAAAGCAACAAACCACCAGGAAGCAGAAAAGCTGATCCGTTACGGCACAGCCAAAAAAATTGAACTGGCTTATGACATCGACAGTGATGATTTTTTCCAGCTCGCCAGCCTGTGGTGCGATAGAGGCGCAAAAATCTCCAAAGGGAAAGAGCATTTTATCGTGTCGTTGAAAGGTTTCCGTATCCCTCCGAACGATTAATCCCCCTGCCGCCCCTGCGGCGGCGCCCCTTTTCCCCCGTGTTAAACCGCTCAATGCGCTACATCCCCTCTTCGGCATTTCTGTAAGATAAACATGAATTACAGCAGGCGGTTACCTACACTAGTTACTGCACCTGAACGCCAACTGAGGAGAACCACCATGTCAGCCAACCCACAGCTGCCCAGCACCATGAAAGCCATCGAAATCAGCCAGCCAGGTGAACCCGAGGTTTTAGCTGTCGTCCAACGGCCACTCCCGGTCCTGCAACAGGGGGAGATCCTGGTGAAGGTCGCCGCCGCCGGGGTTAACCGTCCTGACGTCCTGCAACGCCGCGGCCAATACGCGCCACCGCCTGGCGCCTCCGATATTCCTGGTCTGGAGATCGCAGGTACTGTGGTCGCCACCGGCGTTGGAGTACAAAATTACGCCATTGGCGATAACGTTTGTGCCCTGATTGCCGGCGGTGGGTATGCAGAATATTGCAAGGTACATGAAACCAACGCGCTGCCGGTACCGCAGGGCTTCAGTTTGATAGAGGCCGCAGCCATCCCAGAAACGTTCTTTACCGTTTGGGTCAATGTGTTCCAACGTGGTCACCTGAAGGCCGGTGAGACCGTCTTGATTCATGGCGGTACGTCGGGCATTGGCACTGTCGCCACCTTGCTGGCGAAAGCTTTCTGCGCCCGAGTGATCACCACCGTCGGCTCGGAAGAAAAACGCCAGGCGAGTCTGGCATTGGGCGCAGATGTGTCGATCAACTACCGCAGCGAAGATTTTGTTGAACAAACAAGACTCGCCACAGACGGCAAGGGTGCAGACGTCATTGTCGATCTGATCGCCGGGGACTATGTGGCGAAAAACTACCAGGCGGCAGCGATGGATGGCCGCATTGTGCAAATCGGCACCCAGAATGGCGTGGTTAAGGAACTGAACCTGATGCCGTTGCTGATTAAGCGTCTGACCCACACGGGCTCGACCCTGCGCGCACGTAGCGTAGAGGACAAAGCGCAGATTGCCGCCGATTTACAGCAAAAAGTTTGGCCACTGCTGGAGCGCGGTGCGTTGAAACCGCAGATATTTAAAACCTTCCCATTGGAACAAGCGGCACAAGCCCATGCGCTGATGGAATCCAGCCAGCATATTGGGAAAATTATGCTGACGCTCTAGAGTACAACGCCCCGCAGTTCGCGCTGCGGGGTAAACCTGAAACGTCAAGCGCCGGGCGTATGCACATCGTCAGGCGTAGAGCCGGTATTGGCCAACTTCTCTTGTGCCAACGCTTCATCTTCGCTGTCTTTCTCCAGGCTTTCCTGCTGCTCCCCCTGTTTTGGCGAATACACCAGTTCTACCAAAATCGGGAAATGATCCGATCCTACATGGGGTAAACGACGCAGCGCACCCAGCACAAAATCATCACTGTGGAACACGTGATCCAACGGCCAACGCAGGAACGGATAGCCTGCATGGAAGGTGCTGAACATACCTCGGCCACGGCGCGGGTCCAACAAACCGCTGACTTTGAGGAACAGCCGAGTGGTAGTCGACCACGCCACATCATTGAGATCGCCGGTCACAATGACCGGATACGTCGATTTGTCCACACTTTTGCCCACCATCACCAACTCGGCATCGCGATCTTCTGACTCTTCATTTTCTGTCGGGCTTGGTGGCATCGGATGCACACAGTGCAAGCGTACCTGCGGCCCCTGCGGCAAATGCACCATCATGTGCATCGACGGGATCTGCTCATCCACCAGGTACTGAATTTGGGCGTCGCTAAGTTTCAGCCGTGAATAGACATGCATACCGTACAGATTATCCAGCGGGCATTTCAGCGTGTACGGGTAGTCTTGTTCCAGCACCGACAGTTGTTGCTCCCACCAGTTGTCGGTTTCTACAGCGACCAGCACATCCGGTCGCTCGGTAGCCACCAACGCCAACAGTTTTTCCGCCTGGCGATTAGGGGTTAACACATTTGATACCAAAATACGGATACGTGGCTTCTTCTGATAACCGGTAAAGTCCAGCACCTGGGGTTTGCTCAACGGGGTATAAGGGTAAATCCATGCGGCCTGATACAGGGCACAGGCCAGGTTTACCGTCATCATGCCCCACACCCAAGGTGACAAGGGCACAAACAGCAAATTAAGCAACGACACCAATAGGGAAAGCACCAGTATTTGCAGGCGGGGGAAATCCCACACCCGAATCCACCAGGCTGCCTGCTTCGACAGTGGCGCAATGGTCACCAGCGCCAGCAAAAGCGTCAGTATGGCGGTAATCCCTGTCACGTTTAATTCCTCATCATCGGCGTGGCCTGTCGAAATGACGGCCTTCTGACTGCCACATCAAGCGGCAGCCAAAGATTGCCATAAAAAACGCCTGCCCCGCCAGCCAGCTTAAGGAATAATCTTACGACGGCGGAACTCATCAAACAGCGCAAACAGCATCGCTTCCGTCTCGATAAATGCGTGGAAGCCAAAGCGGCGTGCCTTACTGCCATCCGCGAACATGTCGTAATTCCACGAAAAAACAAAGTCGGCAAAGCGCCAGCTCGCCACCGCGCCATAGTCAGTCTCGACCAAGTCATGCTGTTGCACAAGGCGTTGCCACAACTCGCTTTTATCCGCCATCACCGAGTCCAGCACCAGGGGTAACGGCGGTGCTATCTCCATGTCAAAATAGGCGGCAATTTTTGGCCACATCTCGCTCCAGCGGAACAAATCACCATTATTGACGTTAAACGCCTGATTGGCCGCCGCCGGTTCTGTCGCCGCCCAAAGCGTAGCGCGCGCCAGTAGCCCGGCATCGGTCATTTCCAACAGGCTGTGATAAGCACCCGGTTTACCGGGAAAACGCAACGGTATCCCCAATGCCTTGCTGATAGAGGCATAAACGGCGATGGTCAGTGCCAGGTTCATCGGATTGCCCAGTGAGAAACCGCCAACAACGCTTGGACGGATTGCACTCCAGTGCCAACTCTTCCCTTGCTGACGCCCTTCCAGATAACGCTGTTGCGCAAGATTAAACTCCGGCGGCATGTGTCCGGCATCACTCTCCCGCGCTGGCGTTTTAAAAGGTCCCAGATGGGCACCGTAGACTTTATAGCCCTGCATCAGGCTGATGTGTTCCAGTCCCGGTGCAAACTGCTCCAATGCCTCCACAACATGCGTTAGCATCGCCACATTCGGCGCAACCAACCCCGCCCAGTCCGACGCATCCTGATAAGCCGCGTAGAAAATGTGGCTGACCCGGGTCAACGAACGCAAAGCGTTATCCGTTGCCTGCGCATCCAACAGATCGACGGCCAGATAACGCACTCGCGGCCGATCGACGCCCCCGCGCCTGGACAGGCCAATCACCTGCCAGCCTTGTTGCTCCAGCTCATCAATCAGCTTGCTGCCAATAACGCCGTTAGCGCCTACCACCAATGCCACTTTATCGTTTTGCATATATGCCCCACTCAGTATGAATTGATGTATTCACTGTGAGTGATAAGCAACGCTTGCGGTAGAAGGCCTTTCTTACTAACACTTATAAGTAAATTCTATAGGTGGAACAGCAATGGACAAACTGAGCGCAATGAAAACCTTCGTCCGCGTGGCCGAACTCGGCAATCTTTCTGCCGCTGCCCGCGACCTCGGCCTGACTCAGCCGGCTGTCAGCCAGCAAATCGCCGGTTTGGAACAGCAGTTGGGGGCGCAGTTGCTGTTTCGCAGTACCCGAGCCGTAACCTTGACCGACGCCGGTGCCGGTTATTACCAACACATCAAACCGATTCTTGCGGCGGTGAACGACGCTGAAGAAGCGTTGCAGGGATTGAACCAGAAACTGTATGGCCCGTTGCGTATTCACGCGCCAACGGGTTTCGGCCAGCAGCACCTGACACCGCTGGTCATTGCCTTTCAGCAACACCACCCGGCACTGAATGTCGAGCTGCTGTTGGATGACCGCCGCGCCGACGTGATAGGGGAAGGCGTTGACGTAGCGATTCGCTTTGGTGAACTCAATGCCCCAGGTATCGTCTCGAGACGATTGGGGGGATTGCAACGGATGCTGGTTGCGTCACCGGCTTACCTGGCACGACATGGCACACCGCAAACGCTGGCAGAGCTGGCAGCACATTCGCATGTACGCTACAGCGGTCTCACCGACGGTGACTCGTTGACGTTAATCGGCCCTCAGGGTGCCGAGATGGTAAATTTGCGTCCGGTTTTTCGCGCGAACAATACCTTTTCACTGCTGGCCGCTATCGAGGCAGGGCTGGGGATTGGTGGTGCGCAGCGGCCGCTGATTGGTCGGCAACTGTCTACCGGTGCGCTCGTGCCGGTTTTGCCTGACTGGCACTACCCAGCAATGGCATTGCATGCGGTTTATCCCGGCGCGCGGTTCATTCCTCGCAAAGTACGGGCCTGGGTGGATTATCTGCAGGAAGCGTTGGGAGACATTGAGGGAATAAGCGTGAATCATGCCCCCGGCAATGCGCCGAGGGCATAAGTATTATTTGAACAGTTTACCGACCATGTCGCCCAGTTCGTTGCTGTCTTGCTGCACTTCCCCATTGGGTGACGCCGCGTCAGCGACCGTTGGCAGGAACTGCGCAATCGTCGCTGATGCCTGAGCCGGGTCGATCCCCAGCTTTTCTGCCAACTGGTTAATCGCATCGCTACCCAGCGCCTGCTGCACGTGATCGCCGCTAATCTGCTGGTTTTCACCGTTGCCCAGCCATGAGCCGACCACATCGCCGAATTGCCCCTGACGGAACTTGTCCAGAATCGCCTGCAGACCACCCTGTTGCTCAACCCATTGCATGATAGCAACGTAATCCAGGCCTTTACCGTTACTGCCGCCCAGAATGTTGCCCAATACGCTATCAAACAAACCCATGGTAATCTCCTTCAGGCCGTCGGCATAAGCCGCACGCCCCTGTGACTTAACGAAAAAGGGCCGCCGTAGCGACCCTATTGATCAGCACCGAATCAGTTTCTGATCTTTCTGTAGACAAAAAGTACTACCAGAGCACCAATTACCGCGACAACAAAACTGCCCAGGTTGAAGCCGTCAACACGGCCCATACCGAAGAAGGTACTGATATAGCCGCCGACAACAGCACCGATGACCCCCAGGATGACGGTCATGATAAATCCGCCACCGTCCTTGCCCGGCATGATCCATTTAGCCAAGATACCGGCGATTAAACCAAAAATGATCCAGGAAATGATGCCCAT
Source organism: Serratia sp. CoH_122_TC_1 (assembly GCF_058191755.1). NCBI lineage: Bacteria > Pseudomonadati > Pseudomonadota > Gammaproteobacteria > Enterobacterales > Yersiniaceae > Serratia > Serratia sp. CoH_122_TC_1. The sequence continues at coordinate 11,119 of NZ_JBXWLA010000016.1, read as the reverse complement.
TTTTACTCTCCCTATTACCTTTTGCCTAAAAGAAACTCTATCACCAGACCCACGACGGCGCCTGCTCCAACCCTGATCGATATTTTCGCACTGGTATTTCCCTGTGCTTGCCGTGACCGGCAGCGCGATACAGGGTGAATCGCGCTAAACACGCATCTTCACACTGTTACTATAGACAAATATCAGCAGTTTACACATTTCCGTCTGTCTGAATTTGTCTGTACATAAAACGACCACCTTCATCTAACTGTCATTTCTGCGCGCTATAACAAGGAGGAATTTCCCTGCGGGAGACAGACCATGACCAACACACCCTTTTTACTGATACTGGCCGCGTTATACGCCCTGGCTGCCGTCTGGGATGGCTCTGCCACCCTCCTGCTTATGTAATGTTACACATCCTTTGTCACTTTATTGTTGGCTTTAATTGTGTCTTGTTTTTTCAGCAAATTTAATTGGCTGAAAACCAATAATAAATTCCGCCGCGTTTAGATAAAAATCCCATAGGCCATCAGGCTTTAGGGTTCACAAAACGGCTTGATTAAGTGGCTAAACCACTCGGCAAACGCGATGAAACGTGCCGAACGCTGGCGGCGGTGCGGGTAAAGCAACGCAATGCCCATCGCTGGCGGACGAGCCTGTGGCAAGATTTCACACAGACTGCCGTTATCCAGATGATGTTGAACATCAAACCGAGGTATCTGCATCAACCCCAGCCCTGCCAAACAACACCCGATATAGCTTTCTGCATTGTTAACCGTCACCCGGCTGCGTAGCGTTTTTTCACCATAGTGCTCCCCCTGTTGCCACGACCAGGTATCGGCCCCTGCCAGCGTAGGTTGCGCATAGCCCACCACCCAATGATCGTCCAATTGAGCAGGCGTATGCGGGATACCGTAACGCTGCAGGTAGTCCGGGCTGGCGCAGTTAATCATGCTGAGTCGGCCCAGTGGCTGGCTGACCAGGCTGCTGTCGCTGAGGCTACCCACGCGTACCACGCAGTCGACCCCTTCCTGAATCAAATCGATTGAGCGGTCGCTGGCACTGAGAAATAACTGAATATCGGGGTACTGAGAAAAGAAATCGGGCAATGCGGGTACCAGCATCCGCCGGGCTATGCGGCTGGGGACATCAACGGTCAGACGACCATCAATGGGGCCGTTTTGGCGGTGAAAAAGGTTTTCCAATTCTTCCACGTCACCCAGCAGGTTGCGTGCTTTCTCAAGTAACAGTTCACCGTCGCTGGTCAGTTGTACCCGCCGGGTGGTGCGATGAAACAGACGAGCGCCCATTTCATGTTCCAGTTGCTGTATTGCCGCCGACACCGTGGTTTTCGGCATCATCAAGATTTGCGAGGCTCGGATGAAACTGCCTACCTCGGCAACCTGGATAAAAACCCGTAATCTCCCTATTTTATCCACCGATTGTGCATCCTGATAAACAGGCTGCGGCACAGGCCGCAGCAGAATTGAGATTAACGAGTAGTATAGCCACCGTTGGCAAACAGCGTCTGACCGGTGATCCACCAGCCGTCAGTGACCAAAAATTTAACGATTGGCGCGATGTCTTCGATGTCGGTCAGACCCGTTTTCGAAAACTTGCTCAGTGCAGCAGCACTGCTGTGATAGTCCACCGCTTCCTTGCTTTCCTGGCCGTAGAAGAACGGGGTATCCATTGGCCCTGGGCCGATTGCATTCACGCTGATCCCGCGTTCGCCAAATTCTTTGGATGCAGCGCGGGTGAAGTGCTCTACCGGCGCCTTGCTGCCAGGATAGACCGCATAAAATGGCGTGTAGGCAGCCAGCAATGAACTGACAATCGTCACAATGCGCCCGTTGTCGGCCAGATGTTTACCCGCCAGTTGGATAAAGAAAAACGCCGCCTTGGCGTTGATGTCAAAACTGCTGTCGTAATCTGCTTCGGTGACGTCGGCAATCGGTTTTTTGATCACCAGACCCGCTGTATTGATCGCAATATCCACTTTGCCGAACGCCGTGACCGCCTCTTCGAACAGCCGTGCCACGTTACCAGGCTGCGTCAGATCGCCCTGTACCGCTATCGCCTGTGCACCTGCTGCTTTCACTGCCTTCAGCGTGTCTTCCGCTGCCGTTCGAGTCGCATCACTGTTGTAATGCACCACCACGGCCGCCGCACCGTTAGCAGCCAGATCGCGTGCTACCAGGCCACCCAAGTTCTTCGCGCCGCCCGCGATCAAAACGACTTTTCCATTTAAAGATTGCTTGCTCATTACAGTCACTCCGTTAGTGAAGGGTGTAACGAGTATAGAAACTGTGACCGCTCAGATAATCTGTCCAAACTGGGATGAACTGTCCCGGTTTTTTGGCCAATAGCCCCCGCAATGCAAGAAATTCTTACAGCGTGATCGCCCACAAGGCATTCAGCGCTAATCGCACTACACTTGTAAGTTGCCAACGGCAATAGTCGCAAACAGAAACTATTGCTTCCCGCCCGTGGGCACTCAAAGGTTCTGACGGGCCATAACAGAGGTCAATGTCATGTTGATTCAACCCTATTTATTTTTTAGCGGTAACTGTGAGCAGGCGGTTAACTTCTACGTGGCGCAGTTGGGCGCTAAACTTGAAATGATGATGCGTTACAAAGAGATGCCGGAAGAGGCCAAGCAAGGAAACCCGCAAGATGTCGATCCAGAGGCCATCATGCATGCGCGGTTATTGATTGGTGAAACCGCGTTGATGGCCTCCGACGGCTGCCCACAAGATGGCGCCGACGCATCGCACAAAGGATTTGCGCTGTCACTCAATCCGAGCAACGTCGAACAAGGGCGTGAGCTGTTTGAAAAGCTTTCACAGGGCGGTCAAGTGACCATGCCTTTCCAGCCCACCTTCTGGGCCAAGGGTTTCGGCATGCTAACCGACAGGTTTGGTGTTAGTTGGATGGTTAACGTTGAATAACGCGTCATCTCGGTGCGGTGTCCGCCGCCGATAGCGGCCATCGTACCGCCAACGCTCAGTTGTAGTGATACCAGTCGTACGCCGCCATGGCGAACAACACAAACATGGCAGCCAACAGCACCAGCCCTAAACGCCAGTAAGGCGATTTACGCCGCCGCCAGGCAAACCCAATCAATAACGCCAGCACCCCCAAGGTTACTGGATAATAAACAACCAACGTCAATAAACTAATAATGATGTAATCAGACATGCCGGGATCCCTTATTATTCTCTAATCCGGTTTTATGGCGAATTGTATACCGATGAATTTCACCTTGTCTCTAGAGGAACACCCCGCTCATCGCCATGTTTGAATGGGACTCGCATACGACACCTACGCAATCGGGAACGAATATGTTCGCATGGCAGTTTGCTCATTTTGCGTAAGGGAGTAGTGGTCTGCCGGATTAACGAATAAGATGTAGGATTGTTCTTAACACGATTTGAAGATTGTATAGCAAGGGTGACATGACACAGCAGCAACCTCAGAATGCCGAGCAGCCGCACAACGGTAAAAATTCCCCGTTATTATTCCAGGCCGGCGTATTTGTCGTCATCGTTGCCGCCACGTTGATCCTGTTTAACGCCTGGCAGATTTGGAATGCGCACCAGCGTGACCTGCAAAGCGCCAACCATGAATCTGCTAATCTGGCACGCTCTTTGGCGCAGCATGCTGATGATACCTTTATGCAGACAGACAGCACGCTGGCTGATCTTACCGAACGGATTCAACACGATGGGTTAGGCCAACTGCAACAATTGCGGCTGCAAAGAGTCATGCAATCCCAGGTCGGTAACCTACCTCAACTGCACGGTCTGTTTGTCTACGATGCTAAAGGAAATTGGATCGTCACTTCATCGGGAAGATTCGTACAAAACGCCAACAATGCCGATCGCGAGTATTTTAAATATCACCTCGATCACAACAGCAACACGATCTATATCGGTAAAGTCGTGCGTAGCCGTTCTACCGGCGATTTAATCATCCCGGTATCGCGCCGTTTTAATAACCCGGACGGCAGTTTTGCCGGGGTAATCCTGGCCACACTGTACGTCGATTATTTCCGCCAGTTTTACGATACCTTTGCGTTAAACAGCGATGCATCACTCAACCTGTTATTGGCGGACGGCACCATTCTCTACCGTCGCCCTTATTCCGTTGCCTCCATCGGCAAGAACATCTCTGATGGCGTACTGTTTCGCGAAATTCTGCCGCACTCCGAATTCGGTAATGCCACCATTATCTCGCGCTACGACAAGGTGGAACGGATTTATGGTTATTCGCGAGTGAACCGTTACCCATTGGTGATTGCGGCGGGCTTGTCGAAAGAAGATGCACTGGCCGATTGGCGCAATGACTCTGGCGTATTTGCCCTGGGGGGGGTCACCCTACTGGCTATTCTGCTGGCGTTGGGCCTCGTGCTGATGCGCCAAATCAATCACAGTGTACGAACCGAAGCTGAACTCATGCGCACCCGAGATCAGCTCACCAGCATCAACCGCACGCTGGAAGAGCTGGCACTGCTGGATGGCCTGACTGGCCTGGCCAACCGCCGTCAGTTTGATATCGCGTTAAAAAATGAGCTGATGCGCGCTTCACGCAATTATCGCAGCGTGGCGTTGTTGATGCTGGATATCGACTATTTCAAGCAGTATAACGACATCTACGGCCACGTCGCCGGCGATCAGTGCCTGCAGCAGATCGGGCAAATGCTTAAAGGGTTAGCCAGCCGCAGTAACGACATTATGGCCCGTTACGGTGGTGAAGAAATGGGCATCATTCTGCCGGATACCGATGCTCAAGGCGCGTTTATCTTCGCTGAACGCGTTATCGAAGCAATGCGTGATTTGAAAATACCGCATCGGGGCAACCCGCATGGCATCGTCACCATCAGTATTGGTATCTATGCCAAGGTTCCGCATATGTATAACGACACACCTATTGGTTTTATCAACCAGGCAGACAGTGCGCTGTACCAAGCCAAAGAACAGGGTAAAAACTGCATTTATTCCGCTTAACATTCTGGGCCGCTTCCGCAGGAGGTGGCCCAGCGATAAAATAACCGCCCAACACACCAAAAAAACACAATCCACTGATTAAAAACAAAAAATATAATTAACCTTTTGATTTGTTTTTATATGGGAAGAATTAACGCTCAGCCACTCTTTTTTTACCTATTCGTGCGCTTGGCATGTTCGTTTAATGTCTGTTTACTATTTACCGCATTTTAATAGTGCTACGCTTAAAAACGCGTTCCTATTAATAATAATTAATAAAACCCAATGAAATAATCCCCCTTGGTTATAAATTCCTTTCAAAGTAAAAACAATTAAAGCATCAACCCTTCGCAAGGAGATATTATGCGTGCGGATAGCCTTACGCCTGAACAGGCAGTGATGAACTTGCCACAACGGCAGTGGGATATGGCTCCCTCATCCCTTTCCTTCTCCGCCGTAGAGGCACTGGAGCAAGGTAAGATCCTCTTTTTACCGGAGCTGGCTTTTTCATTATCGCCAGAGGAAATAACGTTACTTGACCCTACACTGGTCGATGCCAAACGTAAAAACATCAGTTATTGGCCAGAAAGGGATAAATTATCCGGCGTGGCGGTCGCGGGACAACAGCCACAAGTCCAGGCACTGTTGGCACGCTATTATCAGTCCTGCCGTCAGTTGATCTCCGGGTTATTGCCGCACTACCAGCAAACGCTGCATTCGCCCACCAACAGCTTGCGTCTGCATCCGGTTTCGGCCTGGCGTGCAACCAGTTCATGGCGTAAAGACGACAGCCGGCTGCACGTTGATGCCTTCCCTTCTCGTCCAAATCACGGGGAACGCATCCTGCGAATCTTTACCAACATCAACCCGAACGGAGAGCATCGCCAATGGCGTATTGGTGAGCCTTTTCCCGAATTAGCGCAACGTTTTATCCCGCGCCTGTCCCGCTATTCACCGTTGAGCAGTTGGTTGCAGCATAAAGTCGGTATTACCAAGCGCCGACGTAGCCATTACGACCACCTGATGCTGCAACTGCATGACGCCATGAAAGCCGACCAACACTATCAGCAGCAGGGCCCGCAACTGGCGCTGGATTTGCCAGCGGGTAGCAGTTGGATCTGTTTTTCCGATCAGACGCCGCACGCAGCAATGGCAGGCCAATTTATGTTGGAACAGACCTTCCTGCTGCCGGTCAACGCCATGAAAAACCCGCAACAATCGCCGCTAAAAGTATTGGAAACACTGCTGCACCAGCCATTGCTTTAGCCCGGTTCCATCAGCAGGGCTTCCCTGCCGTGGCATCAGTGGCTGGTGCTCCAGGCCTGGCTGTAGCGACTGGCTTCAGCCACCGGGGGGGCGCCAATGCCGGCAGCAATTGCAAATGCAGGCCATTGCGTAGACCCAACCATGTTGACCAGAGTAAGGCGCTTCTTAGCCCAGGCGCCCTACCCCCGCCGCCATCAGCTTGCCGGCGCAATATCCCCTTCCTGACGCGCTACCAGCGTGAGAATACTGTATAGCGCCACCGCTTGCTGGTGCTGATTGAGTACCTGGACATCCCACACCACCACGCCATGCGGGCGATCTTCTGCCGTTTTCTGCGGCTTACGGATTTTTTTCTTGCAGGTCAGTCGCACCTGAATGGTATCGCCAATCTTCACCGGTTCGATAAAGCGCAAGTTTTCCATGCCATAGTTGGCAATCACCGGCCCTACGCCAGGGTCAACAAACAGCCCGGCCGCGGCGGAAACCACAAAATAGCCGTGTGCGACTCGCTCGCCAAACAGGGACTCGGCAGCGCCGATCTTGTCCATATGCGCATAGAAATGGTCACCGCTCAGACAGGCAAAATTAACAATATCGGCCTCGGTTAGGGTACGGCGTGCCGTCAGCAGGCTTTCGCCCAGTCGCAGTTGTTCAAAGTATTTACGGAATGGATGAACCTGATCCTCAATCACCGTGGCCCCGCGCACCCACTCACGGCCGATTGCCGCCAGCATCGCCGGGCTACCTTGGATCGCGGTGCGTTGCATATAGTGTTTCACCGCCCGCAATCCGCCCAACTCTTCGCCGCCGCCGGCGCGCCCTGGCCCACCGTGTACCAGCATCGGCAGTGGCGAACCGTGGCCGGTGGATTCCGTCGCCGCATGCCGATCCAGGATCAGCATGCGGCCATGCGCGCAGGCAGTGGCGCGAATAAACTGTGTCGCCAACGCTTCATCGGCAGTGACCAACGATCCTGCCAGGCTCCCTTGGCCCATCAAGGCCAGTTCTATCGCCTGTTCGGTGTGTTGATAGGGCATCAGCGTTGCCACTGGGCCAAATGCCTCAGTGCCGTGCACGGCCTGATGAGCAAAGGGATCGGCGCAATAAAGTAGGGTGACCGGGTAAAATGCCCCGTTTTTCGCGCCGTCCCCCATGATGTCCAGTTTATCTGCCACCGCACCGCACAACGGCTCGCACCCATTGTGCAGCAAGTAGTCGACCTTCTGCTGCACATCATCGCGCTGCTCATGGCTGACCAACGCGCCCATGCGCACCTGCTCCAATTTTGGATCGCCGATTGTCACGCCCGCTAACCGCTGTAACAGTGCCTGCTGCACGTCCGCCACCCGCTTCGCCGGTACGATAATCCGCCGAATAGCCGTACATTTTTGCCCGGCTTTGGCGGTCATCTCACGGCACACCTCTTTGATAAACAGCGCAAACTCGGGCATCTGTGGCGTGACGTCTTCCCCCAACACGCAGCAGTTGAGTGAATCCGCTTCCATGGTGAAGGCGATAGATTTCTCCAGCAGGCGCGGATGAGCACGCAGTTGCTGGCCGGTCTGCGCCGACCCCGTGAAGGTCACCGCGTCCTGGTAATCCAGATGTTCAAACATGTCACCTACGCCGCCACAGACCAATTGCAATGCGCCTTCAGGTACCAAGCCACTGTCGATAATCAGCCTGACCATCGCCTGCGTTAATTGGGCCGTCGCCGTTGCCGGCTTAATGACAGCCGGCATGCCAGCCAGCCAGGTGGGTGCCAGTTTTTCCAGCATCCCCCAACAAGGGAAGTTAAAGGCATTAATATGCAGCGCGACACCTGGCCGCGATGTCAGTACGTGGCGAGCGGCAAACTGCGACTGTTTGGACAGTGGAATCAGTTCATCCTCCGGCCACAGGGTATCGTCCGGCAGTTCACGCCCCGCCAACCCGGCATAGGCGAACAACGTGGCAATTCCCCCCTCGATATCCACCCAACCGTCACTGCGCGTCGCGCCGGTCTGGTATGAAATTTCATACAGCGCCTCTTTATGCGCCAACAGGTGTTTCGCCACCGCTTTCATCATTTGTGCACGCTGCTGGAAGGTCATTTGTGCCAGCGCCTTGCCACCTTTATTGCGTGCGTACTCCAGGCTGGCAGCCAGTGGCAACCCGTCGGAACAAACCTGATACAAGGGTTCGCCGGTGACGGCATGATGGATTTCGCGGGCGGCGCCCTGACCGAACACCCAGCCGCCAGAAAGGTAACTGTGTAACTGCTGCATTTGATCCTCCAGAATTCATAATTTTACACAACAAGGATTAATGACGTATCACATATTGTCCAGTTCACACCAAGGTAAAATTTAACAAAATTAAAACACCAAGCCTGTCAGTATCGCAAAAAAGACGGTTTTCAGCACTGAGGTGATTTTAAATAAGTAAAAATAACAATAAGATAATTAAAGCACTTGTGAGTACCATCGCAAAACCACACAAATCTCATTTGATCTTTTTGTTATCAGTTTGTAGCCTTATGGTTAGTTAACGTGATTCACATTTTTATATTTAATGTGAAAAATACGAATCACCAAGAGGCAAGCATGACAACTGACGCGCAACAACAGCAGCACTTCGACGACAAAATTGCGGCGGATACCGCCATTGAAGCCAAAGATTGGATGCCGGATGCCTACCGCCAAAACCTGATCCGCCAGATTGGCCAGCATGCCCATTCCGAAGTGGTCGGCATGCTGCCTGAAGCCAACTGGTTAACCCGGGCGCCTACCCTGCGTCGCAAAGCGGTATTGCTGGCAAAAGTCCAGGACGAAGCCGGTCACGGCCTGTACCTCTACAGCGCAGCCGAAACCCTGGGTTGCTCGCGCCAGGACATCTACCAAAAGATGCTCGACGGCAAAATGAAATACTCCTCCATCTTCAATTACCCGACGCTTAACTGGGCGGACATCGGGGTGATTGGCTGGCTGGTGGACGGCGCAGCTATCGTCAATCAGGTAGCCCTGTGCCGCGCGTCTTACGGTCCTTACGCACGCGCAATGGTGAAAATCTGCAAAGAAGAAAGCTTCCACCAGCGTCAGGGGTACGAAGCAGTAATGGCAATGGCTAACGGTAACGAACAGCAGAAAGCGATGCTGCAAGACGCGATTAATCGTTTCTGGTGGCCCGTACTGATGATGTTCGGTCCCAGTGATACCGACTCGCCCCACAGCGCACAAAGCATGGCCTGGAAGATCAAACGCCACAGCAACGATGAACTGCGGCAGAAATTTGTCGACAACACCGTGCCGCAATTGGAAGCACTGGGGATGAGCGCACCGGACGCTGACCTGGCGTGGGACGCCGCTGCCGGCCACTACCGTTTCGGCAACATTGACTGGCGTGAACTGCACGAGGTGATCAAAGGGCGTGGGCAATGCAATCACGAACGACTGCAGGCCAAACGTCGCGCCTGGGAAGACGGTGCCTGGGTGCGTGAAGGCGCCCTGACCCACACGTCGAAAAACACCTCAACCGCTGCATAAAAGGAATCGATGATGACACACGTTGAATGGCCGCTGTATGAAGTGTTTATCCGCAGCAAACAAGGGTTGGCACACCGCCATGTCGGCAGCCTGCATGCCGCTGATGATCAAATGGCGCTGGAAAATGCACGCGATGCCTATACCCGCCGTAATGAAGGCTGCTCAATCTGGGTGGTGCAGTCCAGTCACCTGATCGCCTCACAGCCTGAGGATCGCGAAGCTTTCTTCGATCCGTCCGATGACAAAATTTACCGTCATCCGACGTTCTATACCATTCCCGACGGCATCAAGAACATGTAGAGGCGGTTATGACCCTTAACGATCCGCGAATCACTTATATCCTGCGTCAGGGCGACACGCCACTGATCCTCGCCCAACGGTTGTGCGCCTGGTGTGGACACGCACCGGAGCTGGAAATCGACCTGGCGCTGGCGAACATTGGCCTGGACCTGCTTGGCCAGGCGCGCAACTTTCTCGGCTATGCCGCCGAGCTGGCGGGGCCGCAATACAGCGAAGACCGTTTGGCTTTCGGTCGTGACGAACGCGAGTTTCACAACCTGCTGCTGGCAGAGCAACCCAACGGCGGTTTCAACGACACTCTGGTACGCCAGTTCCTGATCGATGCCTATCACGTACAACTGCATCAGGCCCTGAGCAACAGCCGCGATGCTCAAATAGCCGCTATCGCCGCCAAGTCGCTAAAAGAAGCGCATTACCACCTACGTTTCAGCCGCGGCTGGATGATCCGCTTGGGTGACGGTAGCCCACTCAGCCATCAAAAAATCCAGCAGTCGCTGGACAACCTGTGGCGATTTACCGCCGAACTGTTCCACGCCGATGACCTGGAGCAGCAATTAGCAGAACAGGGTATCGCCGCCGATCCACGTCAGCTTGAAGCACCGTGGCTCGCGCTAGTCAATGACACGTTACAAGAAGCCACCCTGACGTTGCCCGCAGAGCAGGCGTTCCGCCATGGCGGCAAACAAGGGCAGCATAGCGAGCACCTCGGTCCACTGCTGGCAGAGATGCAATTTCTGCAACGCGCCTATCCGAACGCGAACTGGTAGGAGGCCGTTATGAACATAACCCGGCTACAGGCCCCTGAGATCCCGCAAATTTGGCACTGCCTGCAACAGATCAGCGATCCGGAATTGCCGGTGCTGTCGATTACCGATCTGGGCATGGTGCGCGACGTTGAGGCTGAAGGTACCGGCTGGCGCATTACCTTTACGCCGACCTACTCCGGTTGCCCCGCCACCGAGTTCCTGCTTGAGGCAATAGAACAGCGCCTTGCAGAGGCAGGATTCAGCCCAGTGAAAGTGACGATCCAACTCAGCCCAGCCTGGACCACCGACTGGA